>NZ_OY762999.1:4010000-4333210 GCF_963666665.1 Maridesulfovibrio sp. | reverse complement strand
GTTACATGTCCAAAGAGGATTTGGATAGGGCCCTTTCGCCCGAAGCCATGGTGCACACCCATCCATTAAGCCTTGTTGAAACCGCTAAAAAATAAAGTTCAAAGGCCGCACAGCTTATGCTCTGCGACCTTTTTTTCTAACTGATTTGAAACGGGAGGTACTAATGACGCAGGAAAAATCAGCTTCCGCCCTGTCCATGATGTTCGTGGTGGTGGGCAACATGCTTGGTGCAGGAATTCTAGCCCTGCCGGTAAACCTCTGTGCGGCAGGATTTTATCCGTCAGTCGCAGCCACCCTGCTCATGTGGGGACTCATGACCTACACCGCCCTGATTTACTCGGAGCAGAAAAGCCTGACGACAAGTGAAGATGCCGACCTGCCAACTTTCTTTCACCATGAGCTTGGAAATACAGGTAAATGGGTAACCATTGTTGCCAACCTGATCATTCTGTACGGGGTCCTTGTTGCTTACCTTTGCGGAATATCTGCTATTATCATGAGTCTGCAGTCAGCACTGTCAAAACCTGTCGTCATGTTCATATATTTCTTAATTGTAACCGGGATGACATCTTTCGGCATGAAATTAATGGAGAAATGCACCCTCTACATGGTGATCGCAATGTGGGTTACTTTTGGTGCTTTGGTCTTCATGGTAGTTCCTGATGTCAGTGCGGTAAATCTTGATAAATTTGACTGGACATACATTCCTGCGGGCTTGCCGGTACTGCTCATGGCCTTCCATTTCCATAACATTATACCAAGCATCTGCCGTTCTCTAGGTCATGACCGCACCAAAATACGAACTGCCATAATAGGTGGAACCACCATCGGTTTGGTCATGAACCTCGCATGGCTTCTTGTTGTCCTCGGCGCAGTGCCTCTATCCAACCCTGAAACCCATATTGACCTGATTACTGCATTCGGCAAAAACGACCCGGCCACAATTCCCCTCGGGCAACTACTCCAAACTCCGGCATTCACATACGCGGCCCTTATCTTTGCCGTAGCAGCCATATCTACATCATTCATAGCTAACGGAACAGCGCTGATGAGCTTCATGCGCGACCTCTCCTCAAACAACTTTGGTATTGATAATAAAATTGTTATCTGGAGCCTCTCTTTCATTCCCCCGCTGCTGGTAGGTCTGCTCTATCCTGATATTTTCCTGATAGCCATCAATCTGGTTGGTGGAGTAGGAGAATGCATCATCTTCGGGATTCTGCCGGGAATTATTGTCTGGAAATACGCTCCGGAAGGTTCGATCCGGAAATATTCAGGTATGGTACTTATTGTCTGTTTTGCCGCAGTGTTACTCATTGAACTGGGTCAGGAATTCGGCCTGCTGCATATCAGCCCTGATGTTGAATACTGGACCCACCATACAAAATAAGTAAAAAATAGCGGGGGACGATTTCAATCATCCCCCGCTTTCTAAAACTCCGTCTTATTCTTAACCTTCCATTCCCCGTATTCCTTCTTCAGATGGAACAAGGCATTTTCTACCATCTGATGGGATTGCATATCAAAAATGACCGTATATTCTCCCTTGACCCAAAGCTCCACTTCTGTGGGAGTCAGGGTGCGGATGCTGAAACGCAGGCCGGAAGTGGAAACAACTGCACTCTTGTATTTATCAAGCACCTTGCGTTTTTCGAGCATGGACCTAAAACTTTCGAAAGTGGAACTCTCGAGCAGAAACTGATCCTGCGTAAACATTCGCGGATACTCTTCATTGATTGTCACAAAATTTGTGTAAAACTTATCAAAAAAGACCTTCATTTCATCAAGCACAACCTGCTTTTTCTCAAGCTTGCTCATCTTCTCGTAAAGGACTTTCTTTTCCTCATCACTCATCTTACGGGGCTTCATGACTATAGCTTCACCGGCAACTGAATTATCAAATTTTCCTTTTTCCGAAGATGCTACAGCCGCAATCTCGTCCGGGGTAATGCGATGATATTTTATAGCTACTTCAGAAATACCGGCCTGTTCCACACCTGAATTCTTGTAAACAGTGTGTACATTCAGGGCGAGGCTGGTGGTGGGAAATTTACGGATTCTGGGATTCTGCTTCTTGTCTGTATCCACAAGGGTAAATTCCTGCCGCTGACCGCCGGAAAATGAAATCGCCACATCCTTGATACGGCCGACTTTTTCCTGATCAGGACCGGTATCAACACCATTCACAATCTGAACAGAATCAACAATTACCTGTGCCGGAAAGAAAAACTGAATCCATTCCCCGGAACCATTCCCCTCACCATTTTCAATCCATCCGGTAGTGCTGTTACCGTCGGTAAGAGACTTACCATCAAAAACACTTTCTCCATCCATGGGCACAAAAGAAGATGTCCGCACGTGATAGGACTGGGCAAGAACAGTAGTAGGAATTGCAAGTAAACAAAAAAGCAAAACAAGTTTGCGCAACATAAAAAGAATCTCCGAAAACAAAATATGAGGATTATACTTATGAAGAAGCAGCTGACGTTATAACGGAACAAAGATCGTCTGAAAATAGAAAAAGCCCGTCTTTCGGGTGAAAAACGGGCTTAAGAGCAATTACTTGCTCAAAAAAGACAGTCAAATATATATTGACTACCAGCGGGGGCGCGGTGCACGGGGCTTCGCTTCGTTAACCTTGAGGTTACGTCCGCCGAAGTCTTTACCATCCAGATTGTCGATAGCTTCCATTGCGCCAGCGTCTTCCATTTCAACAAAGCCGAAGCCACGAGGACGACCGGTTTCTCTGTCTTCGATGAGTTTAACAGATACAACTTCACCGTAAGCTTCGAAAGCAGCGCGGACGTCGTCTTCAGTTGCAGACCAGGGCAGGTTACCGACATAGATGTTCTTGGACATTAAAAATTCTCCTAAAAATGTATAAACTTTCACGCAAATGCGTCAGGTATAAAAAAAAGGCAGCGTACAAGATGCGTACCCTGCTCCTTGATATACCTGTTAAACTAAAACCAACTTCCTTCCAAGAGGCCGCTGGCAACTAAGAACACTGTTTTACTACTTCCATATAAAAGTCAAGGGAAATATTTCAAAAATAAATTATTTCCACATAAAGAAACAAATGCACTAAATGCAAACCACTTGATTATACTTTGGAAAAACGCGAAGGACGACGTCTTCTCTTTGAAGGTCTTCCTGTTTTGCGTTTCGCAGCATCCTCTTGATTTCCATTGGAACCGCCGGATTTGCGTTTCGGAGCAGGACGGGAATCACGTCTTTCATCAGAATGTTTTGCAGGACCGCCGCTGGACTTGCGTCCTCCACCCGGTTTGCGCCTTCCGCCGGACTTACGTTCTTCAGCCGGTTTACGGCTTTCATCGCCATCCCTTGCTTCAGCGGGCTTGCGGCCCCTTACAGGACGACGCTCACCAACAGGTTTGCGATCCCCGGCGGGTTTGCGACCTCCGCCGTTATTGATCGGTGCAGGATGGGTGTTCGGCTTGTCGTAATCAAAACCTTCCAAGGTGCGGTGTTCTATTGAATACCCCGCAGCCTTTTCAATCTCACGCATAAGACGCAGATCATCACGGGTCACAAAAGTAAGTGCGCTACCGCTTCTACCTGCGCGTCCGGTACGACCGATACGGTGGGTATATGTCTCTGCAGTATCGGGGATATCGAGGTTAACCACGTGGGAGATACGGTCGCAGTCAATGCCGCGCGCCGCAATATCAGTTGCAACCATAACCTTGAAAGAACCGTCACGGAAACCATCCAGAGCCCGCTGGCGCTGGTTCTGACTCATATTGCCCTGCAGAAAAGTAGCCTTGTGGCCACGCGCCGCAAGCCTGCGGGCAAGGTTCTTGGCTTTATGCTTGGTGCGGGTAAAAACAAGCATACTGTCATAATCGGTCCGTTCCAGAACGTTAAAAAGCAGATTGTTCTTTAAATGCTGGCTTACCGGGTAAAAGACATGCTCAACAGTCTTTGCCGGAGCAGTATTGGCAACCTGCACTGTTGCCGGACGATAAAGGATCTTATCAGCAAGATCGCGGATATCATCGGGCATGGTTGCGGAAAAAAGCAAGTTCTGGCGGCGCTGGGGAAGCTTGGACATGATCTTGCGGATATCCGGCAGAAAGCCCATATCGAGCATACGGTCGGCCTCATCCAATACAAGGGTATCCACTTTATCAAGCTTAATCACGCCCTGATTCATCAGATCAAGCAAACGTCCGGGGCAAGCGACAATAACAGATGAGCGGCGGGCAGCATGAATCTGCGGCATTGCTCCCACTCCGCCGAAAACAGCGGAACTGCGGATTCCGGCCTCTACGCCGAGTTCCATGAAATTATCATGAATCTGCAGGGCAAGTTCACGGGTCGGTGCCAGCACCAGCACCCGTATAGGCCCCTCACCGGAGAATTTATTATCCAGCAGACGCTGCATGATAGGCAGTGCAAAGGCGGCAGTTTTACCGGTTCCGGTCTGGGCAAGGCCCATTACATCACGGCCCTTAAGAACTTCGGGAATGGCCTTGGTCTGAATGGGGGTCGGCGTTTCATAGCCGCAAGCGTGTATTCCGGCCATGATGCGCCGGTCAAAAGAAAATTGTTTAAAACTCACAATATATCCAGTGGTGAAAGGACTGTATCCGACGGCTGCGCGTGACGGCAACCGTGCTGCGGAATTTATTTCCGAATACTTAATAATCTCTGGGACGTAGGGGATAAGGGCTTCGAAGAGCGAAGCGGATTTCCGGATAATAAGAATATGATCTTTGCATGCGTCCAGTCACGCCGAGGTGGGAGTTAGTGACTTATTATGCGGCAAATGTAAAGGGAAATGTGGGGGGAGGCAATATGAATATTGAAATCCTCTCGCATATTCCAAGATTCTACTGCGATATAATTTTGTATAAAGTAACACCCAACAAAGCCCCCAACGCAGAACTTAAAATTGTCAAATTAATCCAAAACTGGTTCTGGTTAGGATTATCAATATTCATATTTATAAACACAGGAAAAGAAACTTTAAACCTAGCTATTATGGCCTTAAGACGCTCTGATCTTGTGTATTTAATATCATCTGCATCGACCAACCTGACTGCAAATATAAAATAATCTGCAAAAAAGCAGAACATCAGCATATGACTAGCAGCCGTATAACTAATTAGGTTAGAGGCATAATTCGCAATGAATGGAAAAAGAAATGCTGCCTGTAAAGTGAAAAAGAAACGTTTCATTATTTTGATAACTTTCATATCAATATCTCCATAGCATTCGCACCATTCTAAATATAACCACACCCCGCTTCTTTTTCAAGAAAAACACTATTAAAAAAAATTCCGCAGCACCGAAGCACTGCGGAATCTTATATTCAAATCAACATCCCCGAAGGGAATCTGATTAGTAGCGGTAGTGATCAGGCTTGTAAGGACCTTCAACAGCAACGCTGATGTAGTCGGCCTGTTCTTTAGAGAGAACATCAAGTTCAACACCGAGACGCTCGAGGTGGAGTCTTGCAACTTCTTCGTCGAGTTTCTTGGAGAGGATCATTACTTTAGGCTCGTAGTCATTCTGTGCGAGGTCGATCTGTGCAAGAGCCTGGTTGGTGAAGCTGTTGGACATTACGAAGCTGGGGTGACCGGTAGCGCAACCGAGGTTTACGAGGCGGCCTTCAGCAAGAACGATAACGGACTTGCCGGATTCCAGAACCCATTTATCAACCTGAGGCTTGATTTCAATCTTTTCAGCCTTGGAGTTGTTTTCGAGGTAGCCCATTTCGATTTCGTTATCGAAGTGACCGATGTTGCAGATGATTGCTTCATCTTTCATGCGTGCAATGTGCTCGCCGGTGATTACGTGGTAGTTACCGGTGCAGGTAACAAAAACATCACCGCGTTCAACAGCCTTATCCATAGGACAAACTTCGAAACCTTCCATTGCAGCCTGAAGTGCGCAGATGGGGTCGATCTCGGTAACGAGAACACGAGCACCGAAGCCGCGCATGGACTGGGCGCAACCTTTACCAACATCACCGTAACCGACAACAACAACGACTTTACCGGCGATCATTACGTCGGTAGCGCGCTTGATGCCGTCAGCAAGGGATTCGCGGCAACCGTAGAGGTTGTCGAACTTGGACTTGGTAACGGAGTCGTTAACGTTGATTGCGGGGAAGAGCAGTTCGCCAGCTTCCTGCATCTGGTAAAGGCGATGTACGCCGGTGGTTGTTTCTTCGGAAACACCACGTACTTTACCTGCGATGGCAGTCCATTTGCCGGGAGTTTCAGCAACGGAAAGTTTCAGGCGATCCAGAACGCACTGGAATTCCTTGTTGTCGGTCTTCTCATCGAGAATGGAAGCGTCTTTTTCTGCTTTTACACCGTGGTGGATAAGCAGAGTTGCGTCGCCGCCGTCGTCAACGATAAGGTCGGGACCGGAACCGTCAGGCCAGGTCAGAGCCTGCTCGGTGCACCACCAGTATTCTTCGAGGGTTTCACCCTTCCATGCGAATACTTTAGCAGTGCCGTTAGCTGCGATAGCAGCTGCAGCGTGGTCCTGAGTGGAAAAAATGTTGCAGGAAGCCCAGCGGATGTCAGCACCGAGAGCATGCAGGGTCTCGATGAGCATTGCAGTCTGGATGGTCATGTGCAGGGAACCCATGACTTTGAGGCCCTTAAGGGGCTTTTCTTTACCGTATTTTTCACGGATAGACATGAGACCGGGCATTTCGCGCTCGGAAAGCTGCATTTCTTTGTTACCCCAGTCAGCGAGGGAAATGTCAGCGACTTTGTAATCAAGCTTAGGATCTACTTTAAGCATTTAAGCCTCCATTTACGGGCACTGGCCCAAATTTATTTTTTTTCAGATATACATACAAGGACGGTCAGTCCTTCATTTACGGGATAACGGCGGATATCCATGGAACCGAGTCCGGCATCCTTCATCCAGCCGCTGAGTTCTTCTTCTGTAAAACCGAGCCTGCGGTCACCGAATTCACTGCGCATCCGCTCATTTGAATGAGACAGGAAATCGGCAACGACCAATTTACCACCACTGGAAAGAGTCCGCGCTGCTTCAGCAACAGCCTTATCCGGGCGCGGCAGGTGGTGCAGGACCATGGAAATAAAGGTCAGGTCTGCCTCCCAGTCGCGCAGGGGCAGATGGGTCAGTTCACCGATGCGCAGGCTGACGTCAGGATGGTTACCCAGACGTTTTTCCGCCAGCTCCAGCATCTTGGGAGAGCTGTCCACGCCGATCACAGTATTGCATTTGGAAAGCAGGCTTTCCAGCAGTGAACCGTTTCCGCAACCAAGGTCGACACCAACATTGCAGCGGTTCACAAGGGTCAGCAGTTCGCTATCCAAATTGAAATCACCGAACACATCACTCTGCAAGCGCTCCCAATCTTCGGCAATTTCATCAAAAAATTTGCGAGTTTCCAAATTGCGTTCGGCTAAAACCTTGGCTACCCGGATACGGTCCTCTTCAACTTCCGGCTCATTCTCAATGAGCCAGCCGATGGATTCCGCAAAACGGTTGCCGCTGCCGGAACGGGCCAGACGGTAGAAATTCCAGAGCCCTTCCCTTCTGGATTCCAGAAGACCGCTCTCGTGCATGATTTTCAAATGGCGGGACACACGCGGCTGGGACATTCCCAAAACCTGCACAACCTCACCAACATTGAGTTCGTTATCCCGAAGCATGGCCAAAAGCCTGATGCGAATCTCATCGGACAACGCTTTGCTGAATTTCAAAATTTCCATCAAACACCCCATCGGCAAAACATAACGAAACCTTTATATAACAAAATATCAATGAGCACTACCCGTCACATTCAAAAGCGTCAAGTCTTAATATAATATGATTAGATGAAACCTTTTGCCAACGAGGGATTTGTTGTATAAAGAAACTTCACCGAACGAATACTACGGATATATCATATTAAATGGCAGCAAAGAAAAAATATAACGGCCCAAAAAAACGGGTATTCCACCCCCGTCAGCGCTCAACCCGCCACGTGGGAGAGGCCATGGGCGACTATGTTTCAGATCTGGACGGGCAGTACAAGCTCATGATTCCAAAGCTTTGGAAAGCATGGCCCGAGCTTATGGGCGAGTTGGCCGAATTCGCCAAACCGCTGGGCCACCGCAAGCGCACCCTGATCCTTGCATCCGATGATTCTGTAGCCGCGCAGGAGCTTTCATATTTCGCCCCGGAGATCCTTGAAAGAATAAATTCGTTTTTTGGTGAAGAAGTCTTTGACAAGGTGCTATTCGAGCTGTTAAACGGCAGGGTTCCATTGGACGGGTACGAATTAAAGCGCACCCGATTCAAGGACGCCAAGATCAAAAAGCCCGGCAACTTAGGCGGGTTGATAGACAAATTTGATCCAGAATCGGCGGTCGGAAGATGTTATCTGAAATACGTCCGCCTTTTTGAAAATTCATAAATTTCAGGGCATAAAGCCCACCTTAAGGAGGATATTATGAGCGATGAAACCCCCACCCTCGAGAGTCTGGAACTGAAGAAGCCCCTCGACAAAATGACCACCAAAGACCTGCGTCAGCTCTGCATGGACAAAATGCCCCTGATCGCTGGTGCTTCCGGCATGGACAAAGAAACCTTGATTTCCAACATCAAGGAATACCTCGGAATCGTGGATGAAGAAGGTGCAGCTTCCCCTTACAAAGATCAGATTCTTTCCATCAAAAGAAAGATGAGAGCTCTGCGCATCGAGAAAAAATCTGCTGACGCCCGCAAAGAGCGTAACCAGCTCCGCCGCAAAATCAACAGAATGAAAAAACAGACTCGCGCTCTCTCTAAGTCTGCATAATTATTTATTTTCGAAATACTTTAAAATATTCGGAAATAGTTGTTGACAGGAAGAGGAAGTTACACTAAACACTCTTCTCGTTGCTGGGACATCGTTCAATTGGCAGGACGACGGGTTCTGGTTCCGTTAATCAAGGTTCGAGTCCTTGTGTCCCAGCCAACAACAAATTTTATGAGATGCGTCCCCATCGTCTAGCCTGGCCCAGGACACCTGCCTTTCACGCAGGCGACAGGGGTTCAAATCCCCTTGGGGACGCCACTCAAAAAAAGACTTGAACTGCCAGAACAAGTCTACAAAAATCCAGCTTCACGCTAAAAGGCCATAGTGAAGCAGGTACATATTCAAGATGCGTCCCCATCGTCTAGCCTGGCCCAGGACACCTGCCTTTCACGCAGGCGACAGGGGTTCAAATCCCCTTGGGGACGCCACGAAATTTCAAGCCCGATTCGCAAGATTCGGGCTTTTTCGTTTTTGCAACCATACTCCATTCCTCTTTCTCTCCTTCCTCAATCCAGAACCACCTAGCTTAAATTTCTAAACAACTTAAAGTCAGCCATATCTTTTAAGGCAAAAAGATAAAAAAGGCATTGGTCAAAACACTCCTGTGATTTATCCTAGATCATAACAACTGTAGTCTTGTGCTCAACCTCCATGGCAATGGATTGTACCAACGCTATGGGCTACCATGAAACTAGATAAGTTCAGGAGGTTCTATCGTGAAAAGGATTCTTACCCTACTGGTATTGACCATTTGCTTTGCTGCAATATCTGCTCAAGCCGCTGATGTCACTGTCATCACTGAAATAGCTCCGCCGCTGAGCTTCGAAGAAAACGGAAAACTTACCGGAGCCTCCACCGAACTGGTCGAAGAAATAATGCGCCGCACCGGAAAAGTGTATCCTATTGAAGTTCAGCCGTGGGCCCGCGGATACCACTTGGCCCAAACCGACCCAAATGTCGCCCTTTTTTCCACTACCCGGACTGAAGCCCGCGAAAATATGTTCAAGTGGGTCGGTCCCCTTGCAGTTACACAATGGGTATTCTGGGCCAAGGCCGGATCAGGCATCAGTATCTCCAGCCTTGATGACGCTAAAAAAGTAGAGTCCATTGCCACTTACAAGGATGATGCAAAAGAACAGCTTCTCAAGGACAAGGGTTTTACCAACCTTGACAGTTCCGCCAATCTCGCCACCAACCTCAAAAAGCTAATGGCCGGTAGAAATGCCCTCTGGATTGCCGGATACAAGGAAGGACAACTCGTTGCTAAGGAAAACGGCTTCGACCCCTCAAAACTCGAGAAGGTATTTGTCGTTAAGGAAGTAAAACTCTATGTAGCTTTTTCCAAATCCACCCCTGACAGCATTGTAAACGAATGGCAGAAAGCATTCGATTCCATGGAGGCTGACGGATTCGTCAAGAAAGTTAATGAGAAGTGGGCTAACCGCTAATTATCACACACCTCTAAAAACGGTGACCCAAGATCGGGTCACCGTTTTTTTTATTAATCCACTTGGTGAAAAATTCCTACATAGAGTTGAAAGGTCATTACCAAGAAGAGATTTTTTCAGTATGAGGTTTGTCTGACAGGGAAGGGGTAGTAGTTTTTTTGAACCCCAAAAGCCCGATTCTACGAATCGGGCTTTTATTTCATTTCAGACATATAAAAAATATAACATTGTGACTTGAATATTTCTATCACATATATTAACTAACAAATATCGGCATCACTGATTCATAGTGGGGAGAAGATGAGTTTTTTATTAAAATGGCTAATTTTCGGTATTCTAATTGTTACCAGTCCTGTCGCCATAGAATTAACCTACTTATTATTAGTGGGTAAATTTACAGAGGTATACGACCTAGTACAAGGCGGGAAAATACTAATTATAGCTTTAGGTATACTTGGAGCTACAACAGGTGAACTTATTTTCAACGAAAACAGCAAGAGCAACATGTGTTTCATCTCATGTTGTATTATTTGCATAACGCTCGTTGCTGCTGCCTACGGAATGACTTTTATTTTAAGTAAAAAAGGTGAGCCTGTAGATCACCTTGTAGCAAACACCATATCATTAGGCGCATACGTAACATCAGTATGCTTAAGCTTATTTACGACATATACAAATAAAGATAGGACACTTCAAGAGGTTTAAGAATGAATAATTTACTGAATTTAGTAGCCATAATATTAGCTATTTCATCTATAACTATCTTCACACTACTATCACACAAAATAATCCACGATTTAATAATGCGAAGAAAAGAACAAAAATTAGCTTCTTTATATCCAAAGGTAAATTTGGATGAAAATTACATACCGCAAATAGGCATAAAATCTATGGGAAACAACTCCATAATGAATGCCGATTACGATTTAGTAATGTTTGCACAAAAGGAAAACTATACTTTTGACAGAAGCAAGCTCATAGAAAGTCATGCTCATTTCCTCAAGAGAGGATAAAATGAATTATTTGCGAAAAACCCGAAAAGCCATTTGCTACAATCAAGGAGAACTTACGCAGTACTTCTATCTGGCCAGCCATTTTCATAGGGAACTAAAAAATGAAGTTTATAGTAGCACTGTGGATCTAGAAAGAATTCAAATTCTACTTGATAATCTAATATCATTTCTCAATGTAAAATTCGCAGAAGCTGTAAATGAAAACTTCTCCCATCTTGCTGGATTCTATAAAAATAGAGCCAACGAAGAACCAAGAATATGTCTTAAATCAACTTACGATAATCAAATCGTAGATCTCTTCAGAAACGATGCGACAACATACAACACAAAATATGAATGTTCCAGCAATACAGGTTTTGAATATGTTAAAAAAAATGGAACCTATTATTTCTGCAACGACATTCCCGAAAAAGCTCAAAAAGGGTTATACATCAATCCGAGACTAGACTCTGCTAAAATTCATCAATATTCCGGACTCCAAAAGAAAGGCCCCACTAAACTAACAATAATCAAAACCAACATTGATAATGAATGGATTAACTGCTGGAAGAACTCTTCTAATGAGAGTCGCGATGGTATTAAATCCTGCTACAAGTCAACAATAATAATCCCCTTAACATTAAAAAACTCTTCCATGTCAGATATTTTTCTAGATCTTACCAATCTAGACCATGAAGGACGTACTATATATGGTTTTCTTTGTTTTGATCACATTAATACGGATTATTTTTGCATTGATGACATTGATTTAGGCTATATTTTCGCTGATCTAATCTCATTATACATGATTGCGCGAAAAAACTTTACCGAACGATCTGCAACTTACAAAAAAGCACAATCAATGCTCAGGTAACCACAATCCCCTCCCCTTCACTTTCCGCAAAAAAAAATTATTTTCTAGTTGACAGCAAATTCAAATCTACATATACCTCTTTCTCGCTGCTGGGACATCGTTCAATTGGCAGGACGACGGGTTCTGGTTCCGTTAATCAAGGTTCGAGTCCTTGTGTCCCAGCCAGCCAAATTTCACCCGCTTCACCAACAAATTTCTGAAGCGGGTATTTTATACAGATGCGTCCCCATCGTCTAGCCTGGCCCAGGACACCTGCCTTTCACGCAGGCGACAGGGGTTCAAATCCCCTTGGGGACGCCATCAGTGAAAATGACCTTCAGCCAGACAGGTCGGCCCATAAATCCAGCTTCGTTAAAAAGTGTTCAGGCCACTGAAGCAGGTACATATTTTGAGATGCGTCCCCATCGTCTAGCCTGGCCCAGGACACCTGCCTTTCACGCAGGCGACAGGGGTTCAAATCCCCTTGGGGACGCCACTCAGTTAAAAACGACTTGCCAAGCAAGTCTTTATATAAAAACCGGCTTCGTTAAAAAGTGTTCAGGCCACTGAAGCAGGTACATATTTAAGATGCGTCCCCATCGTCTAGCCTGGCCCAGGACACCTGCCTTTCACGCAGGCGACAGGGGTTCAAATCCCCTTGGGGACGCCACTTTTCATAAAAAAAGGATTGAATCGAAAGATTCAATCCTTTTTGCTTTTCTGCATGAACGCTCTTAATTGATGCCCGTGACCACCCCGTTTCGCTGAACAAATTTCACCTCCCCGTCTCGATCCACAAGAATAGCCTGCGGACGAGATTTTAACTTCCTGACCATCTGCACCTTTCCATTTACAGCTACCCGGAACAGCCTGAGCTGCGATTCAGAGAGCACATAAACCGAGTTATCAGGAGCAGCACAAAGCCCGCTTATACGCCCGAATCCGTCGGCAAAACGCACCCACTCACCGTCACCGTACACGACATAGACAATTCCCTCTTCCTGATTGGCGATGTAGTGGTTTCTTTTGCCCTCTGCCACCAGCATTCCTGCCGTGGACGATTCCGGCATCAAGACCAGAAGGGACATCACAAACACGATTGCGAGAACGACCCGGCTAACAAAACCTGAAAAATACAATCCGTACATTTTGAGTACCTCCAATTTGTGTTTGATTAAACTTACGCCAGCATATAATATCAATCCAATACCATTTAACTGCTTTTTGAGATCAAAAAGGTATCATTATGCGCATGCGTCAACTTCGCTACTTTCAAGCCGTTGCCGAAGAACTTCATTTTGGAAAGGCTGCGGAAAGGCTCCATATTCAACAACCGCCACTCAGCAGGCAGATTCAAAATCTTGAAGAGGAGCTTGAAGTCGAGCTGTTCAAACGCACCAACCGCAAAGTTGAGCTGACCGATGAAGGGAAATATTTCCTTAAGGAAGCCAAGGAAATGCTGTCTATCATGGACCGCTCAAAGACAACCCTCCAAGCCATGGGCAACGGCACAGCAGGTAAGTTGAAAGTAAGCTTTATCTATCTGGCCTTGTCATCGGCATTCCCGGAAATTATGGGAGACTTCATCCATAATTACCCTGAAATAGATGTCGTTCTTCATGACGAGAATACTTACGTTCAAGTCAATGCTGTAAAAGAAGGAACAAGACATGTTGGCTTTGTGACCATGAAACTGGTTGACCTGCATGGACTCGCCAGTATGACCGTGCACAAATGCGAATCATGTGCGGCTATCCCGGCAAGCCACCCTCTGGCGCAAAAAGAGGTGCTGACCCTGAAAGACCTTTCAGAACTGCCTTACATCTGCAGCACCGACTCATACTGCCGCATGCGGGTAAAAGAGATGCAGAGGATATTTGGAGAGCGGGATCTTGAATTAAAAATAGGCATGCAATACGAACGTAAACATACCGGAAACGTCTTCGTAGCCGCCGGATTAGGCTGGACAGTGATCAACAGCGACTCGGCCGGGACCATCCCCGATGGAATAGCTCTCAAACCTTTGGAGATAGAACTGCACCCCTTTGAGATCGGCATGATCTGGAATCCGGAACGAATTACCCCGCTGGTCCGGAATTTCATTGAATTTTATAAAGGGCGGATTGGGGAGTAGAGTATCATTATGCGCATGCGACAACTTCGCTATTTTCAGGCTGTTGCCGAAGAACTTCATTTTGGAAAGGCAGCGGAGAGGCTTCATATTCAGCAACCGCCGCTCAGCAGACAGATTCAGAATCTTGAAGAAGAACTTGAAGTCGAGCTTTTCAAACGCACCAACCGCAAGGTTGAGCTGACTGATGAAGGAAAATATTTCCTCAAAGAAGCCAAGGAAATGCTGGCTATCATGGATCGCTCAAAAGCAACGCTGCAAGCCATGGGAGACGGAACAGCCGGAAAGCTGCATGTCAGCTTTGTATACCTAACACTATCCTCGTCTTTTCCTGATATCGTTGGAGACTATATGAAAGAGTATCCAAACGTTGATCTGATCCTGCACGACGAAAGCAGCCACGATCAGATTCGAGGGATTCAGGAAGGCAGAAGGCACATTGCTTTCCTGACAGGAAACATCTCAAACACCGAGTCATTATCCAGTTACACTGTACATCGTACCCAATCCTGCGCAGCTATACCTGCAAAGCATCCTTTAGCTAAGAAAGAAATACTTACATTAAAAGATCTTGCCGAACTACCATACATATGCAGCCGGGAAGCATATTGTCAGCAGCGGGTACACAAAATTCAAAAACAGTTTAAGGCGGAAGGCTTGGAACTCAAGCTTGGGATGAAGTATAAACGAAAACACACAGGAACAGTCTTTATAGCCTCCGGTTTGGGCTGGACTTTCACAGATTGCAACTCCAAATCCATCATCCCGGACGAAGTGGTACTCAAGCCTGTTGATTGCGATTATTCACCCCTTGAAGTGGTAATGGCCTGGAATCCAGAAAACACAACTCCGCTGGTGAGGAATTTCATTGAGTTTTATAAGAAGCGGATGGATGAATAGTTTATTCTGATCATTTTTTGATTAGAATAAATTCGACATTCAAATCATAATTTATCGCGACGATCGCAATCTACATTATTATATAAAGGAAACGACCCCATGCCCATCCCAACCCCAGAAAAATGCGAACAACTCCTCGCCTCCAACAACACACCGGAAGCGAGCATCATCCACTCCCGAATTGTACGCGATGTAGCCCGCCGCATCGGGCGCGACCTGAAATGGCTGCGTGACCGCGGACCGAATATGGCCCTGATCACTGCTGCTGCCCTTCTGCATGACATTGCCAAGGGACAGCCGAACCATGCTGCTGCCGGAGCCGCTATTGTGCGCGAGAACGGCTATGACGAAGTAGCGGACATTGTTGCCGCCCATAACGACATTGAATTTTCCGGCGATCTTCCGGTTACCGAAAAAGAAATCGTCTTTATTGCCGATAAGCTTGTTAAAGGCGATCAGATGGTCACTGTCGTTTATATGTTTGACCATAAAATCGAGTCCTGCACAGATGAAGGACTTCTTGCTAAACTTAAACAAAGCAAGGAAGTTGCCCTGCGCATCAAAACCTCCATTGAACAGGAAACCGGCAAAAACCTTGAAGAGCTTGCCATTGCCGAAGACTAAACGCCGCTCCCGAATAATTACCCGATAAGGCCCGCAGGCATGCAACAATGCCAGCGGGCTTTTGCGTTTCAAACTCTGATAGGGTTATAATTGAATCTTAACGTTGCAAACTTGTAATAGTTTCGCGATACTTACAAAGTAAAAATCAGCTATCAATCTTAGTTTCTACCATGATAACCCCTACTTAAATCTTGCAGATCAGGAGAAAGGGATGGCTAAAAAAAGCAAAATCGAAAAATATATACAACCCGGAGAACTCCCGGAATTCCTTCGTAAAATTGCGGACGCACTTGAAGGCGGAGCCTCGGAAGAAGACGCCTATCTTGTAATGATTGAGGGGTTCAAAAAGCTGAAGATCAATATCCGCAATGAATATGGACATACCGCCGTTAAAGTCACTGCCAAGCCCATGCCCACTTCCATATCCAGCGAACAGGAAGACCCATCAGAAGCAGAGATTCCTTCACCCGCAGAACAGGACAACAGTACCAAGAGTAGCTACAAGAGCCTAAAAAAGCGGATGAAAGCATCCTTTAAGGTAATCTTTAAATCAGTACATGCGGGAACCCTCCCCCCGCTTGAAGTAGTGGAAGAATTCATGGCAGATTCACGAACCATGGTCAGTTTTGAAGGCCATGGAGATGAATACTATGACGAATTTACCGCCGCCTGTGATAAGTTTCAGCAAGCATGCAATGATTCAGACATAGAATCTGCCCACAACGCCTGTGACGAGATAAACAGCATCACCGCCCACTGCCATTCAAGGTACAAATAAAAGGACAACATGAACGTAGCAGCCTCCTGCCCCGCGGCAGTAACAGTTTCCCCTGAAATAACAGATGAGGACCGTGCTCGGTTCCATGATGTAATCTCCACCGAGCTTGCCGACTGGCAGGTAGAGCAGGTGGTCACCCCCTCAAAAATCCACGCCCGGCAGGAAACCCTGCTGGCTGTGCACTGGCACCCTGAATTCGTGCCATTCAAATACATTTCCCAGCGCGTGGAAAAAATGTTCCCCAATGTGCATGACAAACTGATGATCCCCACACAGCACAATGTGCTCATGAGTTACGGAGATTACACCGGAGTTGAAGTGGACTGCTATGCCAGCGGATTCAACCAGAAAGTACAGCTCCTGCTTCATTTTGAAAATGAAAAGGTCAAAGAAGCCCATGTACTTAAATCCATGCTGGCTCATACCTTTAAATACCGCTCCTCCCAGCTTTTCGAATACATGGACTCCATTACCAAACCCATGACAGAACGAGTGGAGAAGGCGGCCAAAGCCACCGGTGCTGATGAAGACCTTGTTGAAATGGTCCGGGTCTACGTAACAAAAATCCAGACCATGCTTGATGAAGAGTGGTCTACCGTGCCCAAGGATTCCATTAAGAACAAACTGCTGAGCAATTACTTTGACGCCATGCGCCCCAAATACGGCGATAACCTGATCAACCGCATTCAGGCCTATCTCAAGGGAGTTAAAAAGCAGGTCAAAGCCGACTTTTCCCTGAAATTCTTCTACCGGGCCACTGAGGTAATCGAAGAAGCGCGTTCACTCGGCGGCTGCGTGGTAATTCCGCACCCGGAAGAGTTCTGGCCTATCCTGCTGGCAAAATACGATGTGGACGGCATTGAGGTCTGGAATCCGCAATCCCAGCGCTACACCGACTTCCTGATTTCCGTGGTCAACGAGCAAAACGCGTCCCGCTCTGCCGGAAGCAAGGAACTGCTCATATTCATGGGCGACGACTGCCATATGAGTGAAAAGACCAAGCCGCTGGATACTCAGGACGCGGCCAAAGCAGGCCGGGAAATAGGCCTGCAGCCTGCTTGGGACGACCTGAATATAAGGAAAAAACTTATTGTGGCCGGGATTGACCGTCATTCAGTAATACAGGAATACAAATCCCGCATGGCTGGCTAGCATAATTATATCTTCGTCATCGAATCGTTACCTTGCTGCAATCATTATCATTACCTAAAGTGCTAGTAAGCAGCAAAACATCTATGGAGATTTCTGATGGCAAGTGAAAAGAAATTTATATTTGAATCACTGCAGGATACGGAAACAATCCGTACATTTCTGCTATCCCTTGTGGAAGGGTTTGAGTCCGGAACTATCAAACTTTCCACCAACGGTGACGAAATCGAGCTCCACCCAGAAGGGCTGCTCAACTTCACTGTAAAAGCAAAACGTAAAGAAAATGGCAACAAGATAAACATAAAAATCGCCTGGAAAGATTCCGACAGGGACGAAAACCCCAGCGACAAAACCCTAAACATCGACACTTAAATTATGCTCACATTTGAAGGGTTGGATGAAAACTTCAAGTTCCTCATCCTCGAGGTATTGAATCAACTTAAGGCTACCCGGGAATTCGTGGCTTCGCCCTCCCGTTCCCTGTTTCGCAAGATAACCTCTCGCGACGACTATATTGATAACCTGAAGACTGTTATCGAAAACAAGTCTTATTCCCGCATCAACAGCACCATGGACCTCGACACCAAGATGCTGAACAAGATCAGGGGCATTCAGGTTTCATCGGTCAATCTGGAACGCATCGGCGATCATTGCGTCAACATTATCAACCAGATGGCCTATCTGGAGGACAAAGGTTGCGTTAACCGTTATGAGTGCGCCGAAGCCTTTGATATCATCGAAGAAACCGTTGCAAAAATTGCTGAAGGTTTCAGTTCGGAAGATATGCCTCTGGCCCTTGAAATCTGTAAATCAGAATACCGGCTGGATTCACTCTACAAGGACAATTTCAACCGCATTATGGCCGAAATGGGCAGCGGCAAAAATATTCCTGACCGCGTAACCTGCCTCTTCATTTTCCGCTATCTTGAAAGAATAGGCGATTCCCTGCTCAACATAGGGGAAGCAATCATTTTTTCCATCCTCGGCGAACGCATCAAAATTGAGCAGTTTGAATCTTTGCAGCAGACCTTGAGCGTTTCCGGTTACGACGGTTCCTTCTCGGATATCGACTTTCAGGGTATCTGGGGATCGCGTTCCGGTTGCCGAATAGGCCGTGTTCAGACCAAAGAGAAGGAACAGGCTCCCCCGGTGGCACAGGGAAGTATTTACAAAGAAGGGAATCTCGACAAAATCAAGCTGGAAAGAAACAGCCTTGAACAATGGAACAAACGGTTTCCGGGCATGGTTCCGGAAATCTTCGGCTTCCACGAAAACAAGGATGAAAACAAAGGTTCCATGCTGGTCGAGTTCCTGCCCGGATGTACTCTCGACACCATGATCCTGACCTCTGATGACGCAGACCTTGAAAACGCGCTGTTCACCCTTGAACAAACCCTGCGCCATGTCTGGAGCATCACCAAAAAAGAAGGCCCTGCGCGGACAACCTTCATGGCCCAGCTCAAATCCAGACAAAACGGTGTCTTACAGGTTCACCCTGAATTTCACCGCACTGCCCGTCAAATGGGAAATGCTGAGATTGTTTCCTCCGAAGAACTGCTTAAGGAATGCGCGGCCATCGAAAAAACACTTCCGGCCCCTTTCACTGTCTTCATCCACGGTGACTTCAACTGCAACAATGTAGTTTACAGCAATGTGGACGAAAGGGTCAGATTCATCGACCTGCACCGTTCCCGTGACTTTGACTACATTCAGGACCTTTCTGTCTTCCTTGTCTCCGGCTTCCGTATGCCGGTCTTCGAACGGCCTATCAGAAACAAAATCAATGCCGTTATTTCGCGCATGTACAGCTTTGCGGAAGAATTCGCACAGGAAAACAACGACGAGACTTGGCAGGCCCGCCTTGCCCTTGCTTTAGCTCGTTCCTTCTACACATCCACCCGTTTCGAATTCAACTACACTTTTGCCAAGGAAATGTTCAACCGTTCCATGTTTCTGCTGGAAAAGATGAACAGATACAGCGGTAAATGGAATAATTTCATCCTGCCGGAAGACATCCTTCATTACTAAAAGCTTAAGAAAAGGTGCTGAAAATGAAAATAGGTGTAATCGGACTAAAAGGCGCATGGTCCTCCGAACAACTTGCCAAGGCAGTGGCCGAAAAAACAGGCCGTGAGACAAAGATATTCGAAATGCAGGATGTACGCCTCGACCTTCCTTCCGGGCGGTCCATAGTGGAAGGCGAAGACCTTGCAACTTATGACGCGCTGATTATCAAAAAGATAGGCAGGCAATACTCACCGGACCTGCTGGACCGCCTTGAAATGCTGCGCATGCTTGAAGGACGCGGAGTAAAGATTTTTTCCTCACCCTACTCCATCCTGCGCGTGCTGGACCGCCTCACCTGCACCATTTCCCTGCAATTAGGTGATATCCCCATGCCCCCGACCACTGTTACCGAAGACGTGGACCACGCCCTTGCGGCAGTGGAAGAATACGGCGAGGCAGTATTCAAGCCACTCTACAGCACCAAGGCCAGAGGCATGTTCGTGCTCAAACCCGGCCCTGACGCCCGCCGGATCATTGAGGATTATCATAAGGAGTACAACACCATGTACATCCAGAAAACAATCGACCTTAATGACAGTGACCTCGGCATCGTTTTTCTCGGCGGTGAATACCTAACCACTTACGCCCGCTGCAAAACAACGGACTCTTGGAACACGACTACCGTCAACGGCGGCAAGTACGCTCCCATCGATCCTCCTCAGGAGATCATCGACCTTGCGCAAAAGGCGCAGGCTATCTTCAACCTTGATTTCACATGTGTAGATGTAGCCATCACCCCAGACGGTCCCTTTATCTTTGAAGTATCTGCTTTCGGCGGCTTTCGCGGCCTGCGCGATGCAAGAGGCATTGATGCTGCTGCCCATTACGTAGACTATGTAATCAATAAGGTAAAAGGATAATGAACCAGACTGCAATGACCAGATCAGCAATTGTTGGAAAATACCGCAAAGAATTCCCGGCCACCAAGTCCCTGTTTATTGATTTCGGAGGCTGCGTAATTGAAACACGGGTCAACAGTTCCGAACTGTTGGCTGACCTGAATAATTACTTCAAAGAATTTCTTATCGACGCCGACAAAGGCGATATCCTGATCACCGCCCACGAATGCCCTGCAGTGGACCTCGGCCTTGAATACACCGTAAAGCAGCCTGATCCCGGCAAGAGCAAAATCAAGGAAGAATTCCATAATCTTCCAGATGGGCGCGTGGTCTACAAAAGACTGACCGGAATGATCTTCATCTTCGGTGAAGGAGAAAACATAGCCATCGGTCCCTGCATTGAAAACTCCAACCAGCTCATTAACTTCATCAATAACCGCTTCATAGAGTTCAAGCTTAACAATGGCTGCTTACTCGGACATGCCGCAGGCGTTATTGAAAACGGACGAGGCATTGCCATGGCCGGTTTCTCCGGCATGGGTAAGTCAACACTTGCCCTGCACCTGATGAGCCGTGGAACGACTTTCGTCAGCAATGACCGGGTAATGGCTGAAGACAATGGCGACTCCCTGACTATGTACGGAGTTGCCAAACAACCACGCATCAACCCGGGAACAGCATTAAACAACCCTGACCTTTCCTGCATCGTTACGCCTGAAGACAAGAAAAAATTCATGTCCATGTCCAAGGAAGAACTCTGGGAGCTGGAGCATAAATACGATGCCCTCATTGATGAATGCTACGGCAGGAACAAATTCATCCTCAAGGCACCCATGAGCGGACTGGTTATCCTGAATTGGCAGCGCAACAACTCTGAAACGGAAATAAAGATTGTTGATCCCAAGGAACGTAAGGACCTGCTTCCAGCCTTTATGAAAGGGACCGGACTCTTCTACCTTCCGGACTCCCCTGAAAATGAAATGGATCCAGATGTTGACGCCTATGCTGATTTTCTGTCAAAGACAACTCTCATTGAAATCAGCGGCGGTGTGAATTTTGATAAAGCTGCCGATGCCTGCCTGAGATTCATGAAGGAAGGCAAACTTTAATCAACATTAATTATGACCAACCCAAGGAAGTTGATGCGCATTAAGATCGAACGAGAAGTCAGGGTGCCGGACCCGATCAAATTGGAACGTTATAGAAGAACCCCGGACCTCGGCCCCCGAATACTCTTTTTCAGTGGCGGAACCGCGCTTAAAAAGACTTCCTCTGTGCTTGCACAGTATACCCACAACAGCATCCATGTGATCACACCTTTTGATTCCGGGGGCAGTTCTGCGGTCATCCGCAATCATTTCAACATGCTGGCTGTGGGAGATATCCGTAACAGGCTTATGGCCCTTGCAGACCAGTCCGTCCTCGGCAACCCTGAGATATACAGACTTTTTTCCTACCGCCTGCCAAGTGACGCCGATGAAAACGAACTTCGCGCGGAATTCGAAGAAATGATGGAATGCAAGCACCGTCTTGTTCGTGATATCCCGGCTCCCATGCGCAAAATCATCCGCAACCATTTCATTAAATTTGCCGACATCATGGATGACTTCAATCTGCGCGGGGCCAGCATCGGCAACATAATCCTGACCGCCGGTTATATCAGCAACCGCCGTCATATTGACCCGGTAATTTATATTTTTTCCAAGCTGGTTGAAGTACGCGGAATTGTACGTCCCACCGTGAACAAGGATGTCCATCTGGCGGCAGAACTGGAGGACGGAACTTTCGTTGTCGGACAACACCTGCTGACCGGAAAGGAAGCCTCCCCCATAGGTTCCGGCATCAAAAAACTATGGCTGGCCGAAAAACTTGGGGACTCCACTCCCTGCACAGTCCAGATTCGCGAAAAGATGACAAAGCTGATCAACAGCGCTGAACTGATCTGCTACCCTTTGGGAAGTTTTTATTCCAGCGTGGTAGCCAACCTGTTGCCCGAAGGGATCGGCAAGGCTGTCAGCGAGAGCAACTGCCCCAAAGTTTTCACCCCAAATACCGGAACCGACCCGGAACTGAAAGGGCACTCCCTGAATGACCAGATCAACAAACTTCTCTATTACCTGCGCAAGGACGATCCCGAAAACATCGAGATCAAAGATGTGCTCAATTTCGTTCTTGTAGACTCGGTAAACGGAATCTATCCCGGTGGAATTGATAAAAAAGCGATAAACAAACTCGGCATCAGGGTAATCGACTGCGAACTTGTCAGCGAGAAAAGCACTCCCTATCTGGATCCGGAACTTCTCTCGCAGGCCCTGCTTTCGCTGACCTGAATACCGAATAAAAAGGCAGGTGCATATATGAGTAAAGAAGGCAGAAACAAGGTAAGCCTGAAAAAGAAAGTCGGGCACGAAGAAGCCGTAACCATTCTGGAAGACATCCTGAAAAGCTTCAAATCAGGAAATATGGTCATCCAAAACGGTGAAGATTCAATAACCCTGAATCCTTCTGACAAAATCAGTATGGAAATCAAGGCCAAAACCAAAAAGCTGAAAAACAAACTCAGTATGGAACTTTCATGGAAAGTTGATCCGATTGAAGCTGAAGATTTCAGCATTACCGATGCCGGAGAAACAGTTGATCCTGAAGTTGAAAAGCCCAAAAAAGTTCAGGAACCCGAACCAGACTCAGGCAAAGCAAAAGTTATCAAAAAAGCTGAAAAATAAGCCAAATCAAACCGATCATTTCAACTCCTCTCTATTCCAACAGAGAGGAGTTTTTTATTTCTCAATAACAGTGAGTACTCATTGACTTTCACTCACTACCCCTTACCTATATATTAGGAAGGTCCGTACATTGCCAAAGCCCAACTCAATTGCACAGCCGCAGGAGGGCCAAATGAAGTTCAACACTATTAAAACTTTATTTGTCATTGTTCTGACGGCTGCAATGCTTATTTTTGCAACCGTCGCCAGCGGGTCCAGCTTCAGATTTGTGCTGGAAAACAAGGGCAAGACTTGGCAGCTCGGTAACAGCCATTACCTCGGTTCTATCGGTTTTAAGGATCTGCAAGTAACCGACACCTTCACCGTAAGTGATATTGATTCACACATTGATGACGGAATAACTGTCCGCTTCTACGCCGGAAAAGGAATGATAGGTTTCAATGAATACACTCCGCTGACCGAAGAATCCATCTTTGACTACACTTCACTCAGCGGAACGCAAACAATTGAAAACGCTTTCTATGTAGAATTCGACTCTAAGAAAATTCGCTTTGCTCACTTTGGATATGAAGGCCATAAAAACCTGCATGGTAACTTTGAATTAGGATTACTTGAAACTGTGCCTGCACCTGTCCCGATTCCTCCCACGTGGATGCTCGCAGCAGTCTCCTTGATAATTCTCACAGCTTTAAAATGCATCACAGACTAACATCTTCACCCCGGCCCTCAAAAGCCGGGGATTTTTTGCGCTGGTCAAACCGCGAACAATGCTTATCTATTCCGGATACCAAATTCACCACACAAACACAGGACACTTAAATGTTACCAGTTATTATTGACACTGAACTATGTAAAAGAGACGAACTTTGTGTACATGAATGCCCGCTCATGGTCCTGACCGTGGAAGAAAAAGGGCAAGTCCCCGTAGTCCACCCCAAGAAAACCAACTACTGTATTAATTGCGGCCACTGTATGGCTGTCTGCCCCACCGGGGCCATCACCCTGAGTGCATTTGAAAACCAAGATGCGATTCCTTTCAATAAAGAAGACCTGCCTGAATCCAGCGCACTTGAAACACTAATCAAAACCCGCCGCTCTGTGCGTAAATTCAAAAAGAAAAGTATCAGCGCAGAGGAGGTCGGCGAACTTATCCACACCGCAGCCTATGCTCCTTCCGGTCACAATGCCCAGCCTGTTTCATGGACAGTCCTCGATACACCTGAGAAAGTCCATGAACTGGGAGAAGTCGTTGTTGAATGGATGGAAGAAATGGTGAAGCAGAAGAACCCGCTGGCGGAAAAACTGTTCCTTGCCGGATTGGTTAATACTTGGAAGAAAGGCAAAGACGTTATCTGCCGCGATGCTCCTGCTGTTGCGGTTGCATGGGCGCCGAAGATGGGCATCACCCCGCAGGCCGACACCGTAATCGCCACCAATACCCTTGAGATTGCGGCTCATGCCAAAGGATACGGAACGTGCTGGGCCGGATACGTGGTGCTGGCAGCAGCATACAGCCGGAAGGTGCTGGACTACCTCGGAGTCCCTGAAGGACACATGGCCCACGGGGCTTTGTTCCTAGGTCATCCCGCAGTTAAGTACCGCAATATTCCGCCACGGCACAAAGCCGTAGCCGAAGAACAGGACGGGAAATTCATTTTCCGCGCCCGCCCTAATACGCATTAAAAAAATTCCCCCCATTTTCTATAGAAAATGGGGGAATTTTATTTTTCTTCGTTAACGCGCTTACCGGGCATAAAGGCCGTGCGCAAAAATTTCGGAGTAAAAATACGGAATGGATTGCGGACCAACATGTCCGGCATGACGTGATACCAACGGTATCCGAGGCGGTGATAAACCTTTTTGGCGAGGCAACCGTATCCGGTCTGCCTTGCGGCCCAGAGTGCGGCATCGCGCTGGCATCTTGAAGTTGCTACAGCTTTGAATATCTTGTCGCTGAATCCTTTATCAACGAGCATCTTGCGGATACGCAAGTATTCCCGGTAACGGCTGATGATATCGGCTACAGAAAAGAAGGCTCCGGTCACCCAGCTCATGGCAATAGCAGCCGAGGTGATAAAGCCCAGACTATGCCCGTCACGGTAAAATTCAGCCGCAAGCCATGCCAAGGTCACGACCATGCCGATACAAAGCCCCAGAACAAAATGAGGTAAAGGGGCCACACGTAAATAATTATATTTTTTCTGTGCAAGAGCCTTTATCATCGCAATTCGCCTGTAAAGTCACCAAACTAAAGAACTACCAGTAACCTGATAGTCTACGCCACGACTAGGGAATTACCATCGTAATCAAAACCGTTCAAGAAATATCGGACACAGAAAAATAGCCGCTATGCTGCGCCCAAAAGTTCACGCGCTAAGATTTTACTACCTTGGCCAGTTCGGCCAACAAGTCATCAACATTGAAAGGCTTGGTGATACGCGAATCCATACCACTGTCAAAACACTTCTGCAGGAAATCTTCCCCCACATTGGCGGTAAGAGCTACGATCCTGACCGGAGAGTGTGTTTTACGTATTGCGCGCGCAGCTTCAAAGCCATCAAGTACAGGCATCTGAATATCCATAAAGATTATATCGAAATCGTCTGATTCCTTGAACGCATCAACTGCATCCTTGCCATTTTCAACCATCACATAGTTTTTAAGGCCGTTCTTCTCAAAAACCTTGCGCAATAGAATACGGTTCATCTTGCTATCCTCGGCCACCATAACTTTCAAGCCGGAATAATCAACTGAAGCAGAATCATCTTCAAAACCGTCCGCATCTTCCTGCGTCTGATTTAAGCTTTGGCAGACTTCAACCGGCAGGACAAAAGAAAATAAGGCTCCGCCCTGCTCATTATTACGGGCTGCGAGATCACCGCCCAAATGCTTGACCAGCTTGTAGCAGATTGCCAAGCCGAGGCCGGTTCCCCCATATTTTCTGGTTATACTCGGGTCGGCCTGCACGAATGATTCGAATAAAGATTCCGCACCATCTTTAGGTAAACCGATTCCAGTATCCGAAACCTCAAAAAGCAGACGAAGCTTATCACCTTCACCTGCAGAACCATCCGGTCGGCACCGAAGGGTCACGCTTCCTTTGTCCGTAAACTTGACCCCGTTTCCAAGCAGATTAACCAGAACCTGACGCAGCCTGAGACTATCAACACGTACGCAATTCGGCACATTCTCAGCTTCAAGGATTACCTGCAAAGGCTTATTCATAGCCCCGATATCAACAACATCGCGCATCTCCTGCAGGAAAGCCGGAAAGTCGATATTTTCCTCATTCAATTCCATGTGAACAGAGTCAAGCTTTGAATAATCAAGGATATCGTTAACAATGACCAGCAGGCTGTCTACGGATGATTTAATCAACCTTAAATTTTCCTGCTGCTCAGAAGTCAATTCAGAGCGCTGAAGGAGCTGAACCATACCCTTGACCGCATTCATGGGAGTCCTGAACTCATGGGTCATATTGGCCAGAAAGCGGCCTTTGGCCTCATTGGCTTTCTGAGCCTCTTCCCTGCTGCTCCGCAATTCCTTCTCAATCCTTTTCAATTCAGAAATATCTTCAACAGCTACAAGAACCCGCTCCCACAATTCCTCGCACCCCGGAACAATGGTCAGGTTAAGGATGAAAGACTGCTCCCTGCCGTCCATTCTGAGAAAACTGAACTCACTGCGATGCCTTTGGGCTCCCTTAAGCATATCCAGAAAAACTGTCCTGTATATACGCCATGAATGCTGGGTCACATAAGGAGAAAATCCGACATTAATCAGCTGTTCAAGGGAGGAAGTCCCAAAAAATTCTATGGTGCGGTTATTGGCGTCAATTATTCGTATTTTCTCTACACATCTGGACACAGACTCATGATCAGACAAAAGCTCTTCGCGGATGACCGGTAACATGTCCGGGCCATACGAATCAAAAATCTTTTTCACTGAACTCATGTCGAGTTCCCACAGGGCAACAGGGGAATTCTCAAAAAGTGACCTAAATCGCCACTCACTTTTAAGCTGTTCTTTCTCTGCTTTTTTACGGGCTGTTACATCAATTACAAACCCTTCCACATAAGCGGACATTCCCGGCTCAGACTCGACAAGCCTCATATCTCTGGAGGTCCAGACCGTGCCACCATCCTTGCGCTTACATTCAACTTCATACGATGCCACCTGTCCGGCAAAACGCAGCATCTGAACACAACGAAGCCAGTCACCGCTATTCATATAAACCTGATCGCCGACACTGGAAACTTCCGAGATCAGTTCATCACTGTTCTCATAGCCGTAAAGTTCCGCAAGAGCTTTGTTTGCTGTAAGGTAACTCCCGTCCAAAGTCGCCTGAAAAATCCCCATGGGAGCATTATCAAAAATGTCACGAAACTTAATCTCAGCCCTTCTGCGCAGAGCATCCGCGAGGTGTCGGTTCCTAATCTCCTGCTCAACCTTATCTTTCTGTCTCTTTACCTCCTCTATTCTGCGGGAGGCCTCCTGCATGCGCGCTTCATAAATCTTATTTCTCAACACCCCACGAATAAGCCAGAAACACCCGACCGATATCAGGATAAAGATTAAAAGATACAGCATAAACTGCATCCTGATACTCAAGAATCCGAAAAATTTACCTTCTTCCACTAGACTGATTACACTGAGTGATGTGCCATGAACAGGTGAAGATATCGCCAGATAGTCAACTTCACGGCCGGATTTACCGGCCTCCAGCACAGTCAGCCCATCCCAATCGTGGAGGACATCCATGAGCAGCAGTTCTCCGCTATGCCGAGCAGAAACATCTGATACAGCAACAACAACTCCGCCAACACGTAGAAAATCCGTCCCCACAGACGGAGATATTGTCATAAAATCCAGACTTCGATGCAGGCTTTCCACTCGAGTCCAACCGACAACAGTCCCCCTTATCCCCAGAGAGGCATCAATGGGAACACTGACGACGATAGAAAGCTCCCCGCCATACTCTCCGGGAAAAAAAGCCGGAGTCCCATGGCGGACCCTGAATTTGGAAAACTCATAATCATCTGCATGCAGCAGGCATTCGCTGTCAGAGTCCAAAATCAGATCACCATCTTTATCAAGTACGGCAATCCGTGAAAAAACAAGTTCATCCCCCAGACTTCGCTTAGCCAGACTTTGGTTAAGCAGAGAACAAATCTCTCTAGCTATTACCGGAGCCTCTTGAGCGGTTTCCCCCTCTCTCAAAACATCGAACAGGGAACGAACAGGCATACTGGCTGCCACACGGTTCAATTCAGAAACCCGTTTGGAATAATAAAAACTTACAGCCATAGCCCGCTTGGCGGATTCACCCACAAACAATTCACGGGCAGTGTTCCTGACCTGCAATTGAGAGGAATAGCCCGTCCACAAAATCAGTCCGACAAATCCGGCAAAGATTAAAATCGTACAGATCAGCAGGATACGGTAGCCCGAACGGCTTTTATGGCTTGTATTATTTTCACTCATCAAATCAGACAGTTCCATTCCTGGAGATATAAAATTAAATCATTCAGTAAAGATTACGCTCTAAAATTCGTAATAGATTAACATGACCTAAGGCAAACCATATAGCTTAATTAAAAATATTGTAACAATCTTAGCATACTTAGGCTTATTTTTCGCACAAATTCAGAAAAAAACAAACCCCAACTTGACACTGAGAATCATTTTCACTAAATAATAAACAACACCAAAACAAATGGAGGCAACTATGTGCGCAGCTCTTATCGGCGGAATGGACAGGCTAAAACGGGATTACATTGTTTCAGCCAAGGAAAAAGGCGTTAAGCTTAAGGTATTCACGGGAAAAGAAAATAAGGTCTCTGCAAAATTAGGCAGTGCCGATCATGTAATTATCTTCACCAACCAGATCTCCCATGCAGCAAAAAAAGACATAATGAAGTACACCAAGGCCAAGCAGATCCCTCTGCACATGTTCCACTCCTGCGGAGTTTCCACCCTGAAAAGCTGCCTTGAAAATCTTTAATACCAACGATGCAGAATCGGCATCCCGGCGGGAAAGACGGTTTGGAGACAGTCTTTCAGCCAGCCGAGGACACACATTTCTGAGCCCTGCTACTCATGCAGGGACCGCAAAAGATCAATATTCATTTTATCAAGCTTGAAATCCGGGTCGTCTTCTTTCGGAGTTTCAATGACCTTGGGCACGGCTGCAAACCGTTCATCATTGATGATATACCTGAATCCTTCGAGTCCGATATTTCCCTGCCCGATATGTTCGTGACGATCCTTATTGGAACCAAGCCCCTGCTTACTGTCATTGAGATGAAAAAAACGGATAAAATCTAGTCCGATCAACTTGTCAAAGCGTTCGAACACTTCTGCGCATGACTCAGCACTACGAAGGTCATACCCGGCAGCAAAGGCATGGCAGGTGTCAAAACAGACTCCCATGCGCGATGTATAACCGGAATCTTCCAGAATAGTAGCCAATTCCCCGAACCTGCTGCCCAGATTGGTCCCCTGACCGGCAGTATTCTCGATAAGCACCTTTACTTCCTCGGTTTCCGAAAGAGCAATGGCCTGATCCAGATTTGCGACATACCTTTCAAGTGCTTCAACCTTACCGGAACCAAGGTGGGAGCCGGGATGGGTAACCAGATATTCAATGCCCAGCTTTTCGGTACGGCGCAGTTCTTCAGAAAAGGCTTTCACTGATTTATCAGCACTGTCCGATTTTGGAGAAGCAAGATTTATGAGATAGGAGTCATGAACACTGACCGGATAATTGCCCCACTCTTCACGTAAATTCTTAAAATTTTCCACTACCTTTTCTTCAAGCGGCTTTACCTTCCACTGACGCTGGTTGCGGGTAAAAATCTGCAAAGCTGTTCCGCCGACAGACATAATCCGCTCAACAGCCTTATCCACCCCGCCGGTTATGGGCATATGGGCACCTATGTACATAGAAAATTTCCTTCTCGGGTTTGCAAATCCTAGTTCTTCACCGAAGCCAGTTCCATGAGTATCGGAGCCAGCAGTCGTGGATCAATCAGTCCGTCAGAGTCTTCTGAAACCAGCGTGCGGTCAATTACTTTCAAAGGAAACTTTTCCAAGGCTGCAAAGTCAGGATCTTCCTGATAAGTGCCATTTTCAGAATCGATAAGAATATAATCAAGTACTGCTTCCGAGCCGATATAAGCTGAATTATCCATACGCAGCACTTCAAGCAGCCGCTCAATCTGCAGATTAATATTGTGCCCGATCAGTTCCGGATCAAATCCCATATTCGGAATGAATACTTTGGGGCAGGGATTTAATGAAATAGCGTGTCCCAATCCTTGAGGAGAAATAGCAGCCAGCATGCTGGAATAAAAACTGCCCATGGGATAAACGATTATATCCGCGTTATTAATCAGATTTATTGCCAGCGAAGAACCATGTACCGCACGCGGCCAAGGATCGTCCACGCCGGAACAAATCCACATGCCGTCAATGGGAGAGGATATGGGGTCAGTCTCCTTACCTGTAAACTGATGCTGCCCCGCCAGAATTTCACCGTTCTCTAAACGTACAGCCAAATGACCGTTATCAACAGTGGAAGCACGGACAATTCCCCTTGCCCCGATAAGCCGGGAAAGCTGGGCAATGGGCGGGGCAAGTATTCGCTGGTGAGCCATAAACCCTGCGGCAAGCACTATATTTCCAAGACTGGCATTAACCGGGTCAAAATGATCCCCTGCCAGCTCAATAAACAGGGCAAAGCGGTCGGAAAGAATTTTCCGTACGACTTCAGAAAAACCGTCCATAAGTGAGTGTGAACCATTTGCAAGGTGGGAAAGCTGTCCATAAAGAGCGGTCTTGTCCGCAAAGCGGGGCAAGCGTGTGGCAAGAAGCTCAACAATATTTGACTTCTCGGGACTGTCCTTATCCGCAAGGGCAAGCAAACGGTTGCGGACATCACCAACAGCAGGCATGTCGAAGACTTCCCGCAGGGCAGCAGAGCTACCCCCGGAATCAAAAGTGGTAATGATATAAGCACACTTCGGATTGACTTTCGCGAGCTCGGCGGCCAAACTGTTCAAGGCCGTCCCCCCGCTGAAAAACACAATTTCCGGATGCTCTTTGCTCACTGGCGTCCCGCCTGTTTTTTCACTGCACTTTTATAGGAAAGTCCAAACCACAGGTAAAAAAGAGAAAAAATACACTTCGAAAACCGCCATGTAAAAACAACTAAGTCCGCTACCTGTTCTGCAAAAACAATCCCTGTTTCCCTTGCAGACAGACACCCTTTTTATTATTCAGGGCAATATATCCGGCAGACTCTATTTTTATAATTAGCAAACAACATACCTCAATCTTACTGATATGAAAAACATTTTTCTTAACATACACGGATTTGGATCTTCAGGCGCTAACTCAAAGGCTGCAGCACTGAGCGAGAACTTCCACGATCATGAACTTATCAGCCCTGATCTGCCCCCGGATCCACTGGAGTCCCTGGAAATAATCGAGGCCATTGTGCTGGAAAACATAAATCGCCCGTTAATCCTGCAGGGGTCATCCATGGGCGGCCTGTTTTCACTGATAATGCATTTCCGTCATTCCGTACCGGCACTGCTCATTAACCCGGCACTGACCCCGGCAGCGCTGGTTCGCAACCGTCTGGGCGAAATATACGAATTCAGCAACGGTGACAGCATTCTCATTACAGAAGATCACGTAAACCGCTTTGCAAAAGTGGAAGATGAATTGAACAAGGGGATTGCGGAAAAAGGCGTCCATAATGGAGAGGTACTGGCCCTGATCGGGGAACAGGATGAACTGCTTGATCAGAAAATCATGAAATCAATACTCAGAAAAGCCGGTGCTGATATTATTTCCTACAATACCGACCACCGCTTTGAAGGATATGAGCAAGTCTGCCGCCACAATTTAAAAGTCAGGGAATTCCTGCTGAGCTTACGGGGTTAATCTTTATCCCCGCCCAAACGGCCGACAGGCATGAGATCATTCATCTCGCTGATGTAGCCATTTTCAAGATTATTTACTTCCTGAATATAAGTCTTGAAAGTCAGGTCCATGGACGGATCGGTAAATTTGTGCAGGCTGTATGAGGGAGTGGAAAAGAATCCGCGTCTGGCCTTATGCTCACCGCCCATACCGGGATCATAGATACTTATGCCGTTAGCTATAGCCCATTCAATGGGAGCGTAATAGCAGAGTTCAAAGTGAAGGAAACGAACTTCCTCAAAACACCCCCAGTACCTGCCCCAGAGCCTGTCATCGGAAAAAACGAACATAGAGAGTGCCAGCGGTTCAGGGTCATCGCCTCGTAAGGCTACTGTAAACATGAGGTTTTCCCGCATGTTCTGCTTCAACATCTCAAAAAAGTCAGGGGTGAGGTACTTGCAGCTCCAGACTCCGAACTTATCATTGGTGGATACGTAACATCTATACATGAGGTCGAAATAACGGTCCGGTATTTCATAACCAGTCAAGGTCAGTACCCGAATGTTATCACTGCGCAAGGTCTTACGCTCACGCCGGACAGTCTTACGTCTGTTACTGTTCAGGGTTGCCAGCCAATGGTCAAAATCACGGTAATCATCATTTGTCCAAACGTACCCCTGATGCCTCCAAGCGGCATAACCGTAGGCCTCCATTTCAATACTCCAGTCAGGGTCTACGAAATTGAAGGCACAACTGCCCAGCCCGTTAATTGAGCAGAAACGGTCAAGTGTCTGGCTGATTAATGAGGTGATCCTTTTTGAAGGAACATCAGGAGCCACCATAAAACGATATCCTGATGCCGGGGTATAAGGACTCATACCCACAATCTTGGGGTAATAGGTCATCCCGCCCTTCTGAGCCACTTCCACCCAGACCCGGTCAAAAATAAATTCACCTTCACTCTGATCACGGACAAAAAGAGGAGCCGCGCCCACGAGACGTCCCTCGGAACGGACAAGCAGATGGGCTGTGAGCCAACCGGTTTCCGGCGTGGCACTCCTGCTCTGCTCGATTAGCCGCAGCCAGTCCCATTCAAGAAAAGGAAAATTCAATCCCTTCGCAAGAAGGTTCCATTCATCACGCTCAACTTCTGTGATTGAAGGAATCCATGAAATTTCAAGTCCGTCCAGAATATCAGTCATTTACCAACCCTAAAAAAACTACTGACCGCTAACTTTCCCGGCAAATGATTTTGATACCGAAAAATAATCCGCAACCCATTCCATAAATACTCCCGCCGTGTTGGAGTAATCTTCACTGTTCCATACCATATAGATATCCATACGCGGAAAGTCATCGCTTATAGGCACCATGGCAATTCCCTTGCGTGACACACGGCTGTTTTCAGGCAGAAAAGTTACCCCCATGCCAGATGAAATCAAGGCTGATGCACCTGAAAGACCCGAAATTTCCTGCTTGACCTTCGGCATCAATCCCCGGGAGGTAAATGCTGTCATGATGGCGTCATAAAGGTCCGGCTGTCCGCTCCGGGGAAACATGAGCAGATTCTCCCTTGCGATCTCAGTCAATGATACGCTTTTTTCAGAGGTAAAGATATGATCTTCCGGCACCGCGAGCACATGTTTTCTGGAAAACAGCTTAACCGAAGACAACCCTTCCATGGCACGCAGGTATACCGTTGAAAAGCCCACATCCAACTCTCCGGAATGAATCCTCTCCAACTGGATGGAAGCACCGAACTGGCTTAACCGCACCGATACTCCGGGGTACCTGTGGCTGAAAGAACGCACAGCCTCCGGTAAAAGACTATCCATGGCAATCTCCATGAACCCAACCTTGATATTACCGTATTCTCCCTTGGACATCCTGCTTACAGTAGCTGCAGCCTCTTCCGCCTGTGCCACAATATCCAGAGCCTGCTTATAAAAATAGCGTCCTTCATTGGTGAGGCGTACTTTACGGCTGTTGCGCTCCAGCAAGCGCGCACCAAGCTCTTCCTCCAGTCCCTTGATCTGCTGCGAAAAAGGAGGCTGGGCGATATGCACCCTGCGGGCCGCACGTCCGAAGTGCAATTCCTCGGCCACAGCAATAAAATATCTCAACTGCCTTAATTCCATCAATTAGAATCCATTTTATAGCCAACCGGAAGAAATTCTCCGGTCTGGTTTCATTCAACAATAAAACCTGTATAATTACAATATTAAACTCCGCAGGCAAAAATCGGCCAAAAGTTTGATTGCTTTTTTTCCCGCCTTGAGCCAACCTCTGCACGCTTTATCTAAAATAGGAGTTTTTTTATGAGTGATAATCTGGACGATCTGCTTTCTAATATTCAGCAGCAATGCAATGACGCTGCCCACGACATGTTTGGTAAGGAAACTTCCCGCTGGCATAATCCGACATACGCCAGGACAATGGAAAACCCGGACAGCATCGGTGAAATGAAGGGAAACTGCGGCGATATCATCAGAATCTACCTCAAGATAGACAACAACACCGTCAGTGAAGCTTCCTTCTTCACCACCGGGTGCGGACCCAGCATTGTCAGCAGTGACATGGTCTGTGAACTGTGCATAGGTAAAAGTATTGACGAAGCATCAGAAATTGACGGCGAAGACATTCTTGAAAGACTCGGCGGACTGCCCGAGGATAAAACTCATTGCGCCCATCTGGCCTCTTCTGCAATGCAGGAAGCACTGGGAAACTGGCTGCAAAAAAAATAGCCCGCACAAACTACAGACTGTGCCTGAGAATTCCCTTTATCAGGGATATCTTTTTGATGGGCTTGGACAAAAATCCGCTGCATCCTGCCTTGAGACAATTTTTTCGGTCTTCATCTCGAGCATTGGCTGTTAAAGCCAATATCGGGGTAGCCGGATATCCGTTTTCCCATTCGTAGGCTCTGATTTCGCGGGTGGCATCAAGCCCGTCCTTCCCGGGCATCTGTATGTCCATCAAAACCAGATCAAAATTATTTAACCGGTACATGTTCACAGCCTCATCACCGTTGGTGGCAAAGCGTAGTCTGAACGGAGTATCTTTAAGGAAAAAATCCAGCAACATGCGGTTATTTTCCGAATCTTCAACCACAAGAATACGCAAAGGCTTAAGTTCGACTGTCTCTTCCCGATTTTCCTCACCAACGGAAGATTCGCCATAAATATTAAGCATCGCCTTGCGCAGCCCTCCACGTGTAACAGGCCAGTGCACACTGCCCTTAACACCGAAAAGATTATTTATTTCAGGACTGTTACTACTAACTCCGGGAGAAGAAGAAAGAGTACATAATACAGGATTCTCACTGTTCAGCCGGGCTTTGATGGATTCTATTTCGCTCAATCCACCTTCCTCGCCAAGCAGATCGGAAACAATTACCAGTTCGGCATTACTGCGGCAGGACTCACTCTGCACACAGGCAAAATTTAAATCTCCGGCGGCCATGCAAGAGGCTCCCCACTCACTCAGGCACTTGCAGATATAATCCCGAACCTGTCCCCGCTCATCAATAACCAGAACCTGACGGCCCTTTATTGCGTCCCTGATTTTCCGGGTATTTCCGTCAATTTCATCAATACTCCCAACCTCAATATCGGTGCGGAACTCCGCTCCCCCTGACAAAATATTCCGAACATCAATATGCCCGTTCATCAACTCTACAAGGTTGCGGGTAATGGACAAGCCGAGTCCTGTCCCACCGTATTTACGGGTTGTGGACGAATCGGCCTGCACAAAATTTTCAAAGATATCTTTGAATTTCTCTTCAGAAATTCCTATGCCGCTGTCACGCACAACCATATGCAGTACAGTCTTTCCCTGAATGCCGGGGGAGGAAAAAATCTCCAGCACAACTGAACCGGCATCGGTAAACTTTATGGCATTACTGAGCAGGTTAACCAGAATCTGTTTAATTCTTGTCGGATCACCATCAAAATAAGCCGGACAACTGGGGTCAACATGGCAGGCAAAAACCAGATTTTTTTTCCAGGCACTCACAGACATGATGCCGGAGACTTCATCCACAAGATCATCAATATTGAATTTCGTATGCTCAAGGGTAAGTTTACCGGATTCGATCTTGGACAGATCAAGGATATCATCAATTAAATTGAGCAATGCCTTACCGGAATCCCTGAAAATGGACACATAACTTCTTTGTTCGGTGGTCAGACGGGTATCAGAAAGCATGTCGGCCATGCCCAGAATTGAATTCATGGGTGTCCGTATTTCATGGCTCATCTGGGCTAAGAACTCACTTTTAGTGCGGTTGGCAACCTCTGCTCTGGTCATTGCCTCTTCAAGCTTCTTGAGAGTATCCGCCATGTGGGCTGAGTTGCGTTCTTCTATTTCTTTGGCTTTCAGCAATTCAGCGGCATAATGCTGCAGTTCTTCTTCATCACGTTTACGGTCCGTCACATCACGAACAACACTCAAAAGAACATCCTGTCCATGATAGGTAATCCGCCGGGAACGCACATCGGTGTATACAATCTCACCGGACTTGGCCACAGCCGGACACTCGAACTGCAAGGAATCGTTATCCATGAAAAGACTGTTCATGAGACCACGCAGACTTTCCCGCTCATACGGAGGCACAAGCTCAAATACGGTCTTCCTTAAAAATTCATCACGCCCATATCCGAGAAAATCTGCTCCGCCGCTGTTCACCCTTAGAAAAACACCGTCCATATCGGTTATGCAGACCAGATCATCGACATTATCAAAAAAGAACTGATACTGTTCCAAACTACGGGTTCTGCGCAGGTTTTCAAGCATGGAGGAAAGAGCGTTCCCCAGTGCATTAATTTCTGAGATACGACTGTCACGATCAGGGATATCACCCTCTTCGCCTTTGGAAATACCCTCAGCGGAAGCAGTAATTATGCGCAACGGGCGGGTAAGCTTGCTGCTCAAAATGAGAGAAACTATTATGCAAAGCCCTATGACAACACCGAACAGAGGCAATAAAAGCCAGAAAGTATGACTCAAGGCGCTATTAAACTTGGCGTCTGAAACAAAATAAGCCAAACCCGGAACAAGTTCGCTGCGGTATAAAATCCCCCGCTGTTCTTTTCCGATACGGACCTGCATAAGATCTTTGCTTTCCGAGGATTCCCCCATAGACAAAGACAAAACTTCACCGGAAATCAGATCATAAGCTTTACCCTGATCAAACAGTACCATCCTGCTTTCGTGGGAATTCTGGAATGTTGTCACCAGCTCTGACCTTGAAAAATCAACCAAACAAGCGGCACTCCCTACAATCTCAGACCTGCTGCGGATAGGCAGCGAAAATACGGTCATAAAACCTCCCCCCGCAGATCTGCAAAAAGAACAGCGATGAGGAGAACTTTCCAGTGCACTTTGAATATAAGGTTCATCAAACGGTCTGGGCGAGGATATAAAAATTCTGCCGTCATCCTTACGAAGCACAAAGAAGTCTATTCCTAAGGGTGCTTGATCATACTCTGACAGCTTTTCGGAGAGCGGGTAGTCCACCCCCATCATTATGGCAACCCGGATAGAGTTATCCTTACTCAACTCTCCAAGGCGTGCCATTGCACGATGCAGGAAGCTGTACAATTCAAGGCTTACTTCCTGCCCCTCAGCACGCACACGGTCATGATATTCATTTTTCAGTGTACTGAAATAACTGTAAGAAAAGACTCCACCCATAGCGAGGGCGGTAACAATAGCCATCCCGCAAATTGCGGCAGCCACTAGGGTTGAAAGCCTGTAGGAAGATATTTTTCTCATTTCAGCAACGCGAATTTCAACTATTTGTAAACAACATCAGCAGCCATTAAAATATCGGCGGGAATTTCCATCCCCAACTCTTTAGCCCGCTTGAGATTAAAAACAAGGGCATAACGCTCCGCTTCTTCAACCGGAATATCTCCGGGAGATCTCCCGTTCAAAACAGCGGCAACCATTACGCCGGCCTGTCTGCCCATAGCAATAAAATCAACTCCGGCCCCCCCGAGCATTCCCAAACGTGCAAAAGAATAATTGATTGATATTCCAGGAATACGGCAATTAGCTACCGTCCATTTGATAATATCCGCAGTTGCCCGACTCTTGCCGTTTTTATCCTTCAACAAGGTCGCTGCCGGATAGACGGTGCCAATAGTCGAGTCGGAACAGGCCTGCCCCATAATCTCCATGTATTCTTCCCAAGAAGTTGCAATACGGAAATCAAATTCAATACCCAGATCACTTTCACCTTCCGCTATTTCCAGCCCCAACTGTTTGAGTACAGCCTTGCCGGTGGGAGATTCATCTGAAACCACCAACATTTTCTTGAGCCCCGGAAGAATTTTTTTCTGAACCTTGCATGCATCGATGAAATGGAGCTTCTCGTATACCCCAGTTATATTGTGTCCCGGAGCAGAACGTGAATTCATCCACTTTACTTTTCTATCATAATCTTCGGGTTGCCCATTCAAACCGGAAAAAACAATATTAATATCAGTATCCACAAGCTTGAGGCCGACAGTTCTGAAAGCATTATCATCAAGCAGAACAAGGACATCGGGCCGAATTGAACCGACTTTTTCCAGAACTATTTCTACCTGTTTCGCCATAAGTTCTGGGGTATTATTCACCTTTTTAGTTCCCATGGCGTACTGGTGGACATCTAAATTATCTCCAGCAACAAATCCCGCTTTTGCAAGGCTTTCCACAACTCCCTGATGCTGTGGTTCACCACAAATATTATCCAGATCGTAACTATGAACAATCATGATATTCTTTGTCTTTGCTTCTCCGGCTAAAGCCGAACTGCAAAAAAGACAAAATATGACAAACACTAAAAGTATTTTCTTCATCACATCTCCACAGTACAAAATAACTCTTGGACATCACAGTAAATTGATTGCGGAAATACTATATCACTTTTTCAACGATCCAAACAGCTAAACATCTCCCATTTTAAGTTATTCAAACAATCAAAAAGACTGTCTTACAAACAGAAAAGAACCAAAAACAGGATAATGATCAGATGCTGCAATGGCATCGACCACCTGTGCGGACTCTAATAATAAACCCTTGGAGTAAAAAAGAAAGTCGTAACGATGCTTGCGTTCTTCAAAAGTAAAATTTTTATGCAATATATCAGCAGATTGCCCCGGACTACTCAGTATTTCACTGACCCCATCTAATTTTTCACGAAATTTATTGATAAATGGAGGTTTGCTGAGGTCCTCTTCGGGAATAGGGGTTCCTCTGATATAGGCCTGAAAATTAAAATCGCCCCCGATAATATAATCAACATCCCGGCTTTCTCTTTTGATCCATTCGGCAAGGTATTCTGCCTGTGCCACCCGTGCGTCCCTGTTCCATACGCAAAGATGAACATTGTATATATCAACACGCTTTCCGCCGACTTCAACCGCCACGCGCTGCATAGTCGATTTCCAGAGCAGAGGGTAATAAAAAAGGTTCAATATCCGGTTTTCAAAATCAGGTTTACAGGAAGTCTGAGTATAATCATTGGAAACAATGGGAAATTTTGAAATAACAACTGTGGCTTTGGTTATCTTGCGTTCTTTGCGCAGGGGAAAATACATATCCCAATCCACCACCGGAGCGGCATATCCCCACCCCAAACGGTCCATGATATAATTCAATTGATTCATGTACCACGAACGCTTGGAATCAAGATCTACTTCCTGTAAAAGCACGATATTAGCATCTTCTGTTCTGACCAGATTAATAAATTCATCCAGATTAGCAGTGAAAAAATCTTCAGGATGATCATCTGCAAGAGTGTGTTGCATTGGCCCGGCGGCAAATCCCAAATTATAACTCAACACTTTCAATTTGCCGCTATATATTTCTCCGGCTTGAGTCTCACCGCTAAACTTAAGGACTTCCCCATTCTCCAAAGCACCTATCCGGTACACTGGATCAACAAACCACCTGATCAGAAAATAACCCGCGGCAAGGATGGATACAAAGAAGAGTATAGAGAAAAAAAGCTTAAACAGTGCATACATATTATTTACCCATCATCCTGAAATAGAATAAGTTGATCCACACAATGGTTGTTTTTGGTTTCGTCTCTGTTTCGAACACAGCATGACTAAATACTATATATGGAAACGAATGCACAACGGCAAATTTACCCTTTTAAAGTAAGAAAACTCCCCTGCTGAATTTCAGCAGGGGAGTTTTCTTACTGTCCCTCAGGATAATAAAGAGGGCAATTTTTTCCTTCAACACGAACCAGCCTTACCGGTACCGGCTCCGCAATTTTTTTTGGTACAAAACACCGATAGACATCATATCCTGAATTCAAAAGCAGCATGCCGCTGAGCAGGATCAAGCCCAGCGCAAGGGTATTCCTCATACGCAATCCTCCAGCAGGAATAAATTTCACCTTTGCTCTTGCAAGCAAAAATCGATCCTACCGGAGGAAGAGTCCTTAATTTAAGGACAGCTCAGGAGCATAGCCTCAGTCTGAGATTTTTTTGCCCTTTTAAGCTTCTGACCACAGGTATATTCAACGTACAGATACTTACCCTTACCGGGATAAGGGTCACCGCAAATAGTATTCCCCACAATGATCCTGCACTTATTTTTACCGTCACACATCTTTACCAATGCTTCTTTTGCGTCGCAGAAATACTGTTTGTATCCCAGCTCGCCCTCAAGCTCAAAACTGATATTGCCGTATTTTGCACTCTGTACCCTGATAACCTTATCAGGCATGGCACCATCTTGCAGATCTTGAGGATCAACGTACTCAATGGACTTTACATCAACCTCAGAAACCGGAACCTCAATAACCTTTCCATCAGTAAGAGTGATCTTCATTTCAGCCTGAAGATGGGGTACACAAACAAATAAACCTGCACAAAACAACATGACAACAAAAACAATGCGAACCATATACTAATCCTCCACTCACGATTTTATCAACTGCTAGCATAACGCAAAACAACAGTCAGTAAAACCATGGAGTTTCATTATGAAAACATTCATTGCTGTTATAAGCATACTCTTTTTAATGACATCTTTTGCAACTGCTCAGGATATCGATCATCTCAAAGATTTGAAACGTCCGCGTTACGAAGCAATATTTCCTGAAAGAGCTAAAACAGAAGAAGCAACTCAACAGCCAGCCCCGCAAGATAAGGCAGAAATAAATGAGGAGAACAACGCCCGCTTCACCGGAACTTTTAAAGGAAAGGTTACTGTCCACTACAAAGGAAAACTGGTTGCAGCTGAAGCCAAACTCCACATTGAAACAGGAGAAACAGAGCGAATAAGCCATTACGACAGCTATATTATTCCTAAGACAGGTGACTATCTTGAATCAACGTGGATGCTGGATAAAAATGAAGTACGCAGGTCAGTGACTATATCCGGAAACACTGTCTACATTACAGATATTATAGAATACGGAAGAGGCGGAAATTCTCAAATCAGGACACTTGTTTTTTCACCAGATTATTCGGCACTGACTTTCTTGAAAACTGAATTTGATGACTCCCCTTCAAATCCGGCAACAGGTCAGATCATCGGCAGATTCATAAGAATTGAAGACTGAATGCCCCCGGCCTGGGTGTCAGGGATGACCGGGGGCATTGCTGGGAAGAGGCTGGTACATTTTCTTGAAAGATGCATGAAGTGTTGTTGAACTGACAATAGCACAACCAACGCACAAAACATGACATAAAGGTTACAATTAACCGCAATTTAAGTGTTACGATCGGCTTTCAAGCTTTCTTAAATTTAGAATTAGGATGCTCGGTGGATCTTGAAAAACAAATGTTTTTACTCCATAATCAAACTTAATAAACGGAAACTGAAATACGGAGTTTAGAATGTATATTTTGAAAAAAGGTCAAGAGAACAAATTTCAGGATCTTATCCCACTTGGTGAAACAGACTGGCCGGAAGAAGTAAAAAAAGAAATCTGCGATTTTTTCAAAACTGCCGGGGTGGACGACCCCATGACCCAGAAACTGGTAGAACCGGGCCTGCAAGGCTTCCGACATAAAGACCACAACGAAGAAATAGACTGGGATGATGTTGTTGCTTATTTCAAATATGAAGCCCTGAGCGTGCTGATCATGCATGACGATAAATTCAAGGAAAAAGCGGAAGAACTCTACACGGACTTTTTTGCCAACCACAAATTCAAAGTCTGGAACAGAGACTAATCCAACCTGCTATAAAATCCAAAACCCCCGGTAATCCTTTAAAGATTACCGGGGGTTTTCCTAATCCATATACAGACATCTATTCAGGAAGGGAAAAGTCTATTCCGAGTCCCTGATTAAGAACAGACAAGGCTTTCTCGGCTCCTTCCCAGCCTGCAGCACATTCCGGACTGAGACTTATGGTCAGGTTTTTAATGACACCGCCATCTAGAGCCTTACGTAATTCAGTTCCCCAGCCTTCAATATATTCATCGGTGAAAAGCCGATTCATTTTCCCGTCAGCCATGCGCCCGAAGAAATAATCCAGATCAAGGTTAAAAATCCAGTTGCCCTCCAATTCGCCAAGCGCTGCCGGAAACTCCCAAGGTTCGTAGGCAGCATAACGGATTGATTGCGGAGCCGAACCTTTACCATGAGTGGCAAAAGCCCAGTTTGAGATTCTTTCCCCATACTTTTCAATAAAAAGGCCAAGATAATTATCCCAGCGGAACAGTGGGGTCACGGCGAAAAAATCGTTGTCATATCCGCACTCGAGGTATTCATTGATCCCGAAATTCTCAAAATCTGCATGTGGGAAATTAGAATAATCCTGCGCTGAAAATAAAGCATCAAAATGGCGGTCCACATGGAACAGGTTCAGGTTCTCACCCTTCTTCAAACTCTCCATCCAGCACCAGAAGGCAGCACGATGGTTATCCATTATGAATATATTATCTTGCTTCCACAGGAAGTTCAGCTTGATAGCTGTTGAGTGGTTGCGTCCCTGAAAATTTACTAACCATTCACCCATTGTTTACCTCCGAAAATTCAAGCATAAAGCTGAGAAACACAAAGTGTGTACCAGCCTGCCGCCTTCCGGTCCAGCCTGCACTGGATGGCCTTGTGCAGACGTAGAACGACTGTTTTCAGATAAATTTTAAAATTGGGAAAATCGAAAAAAGGGTGCGGCAGATTGCCCCCGACGGACAATCTGCCATGATGAGAGATGGATTAAGTGTGTAGATGAGACGGTGCTGTCTTCCGGCAGGCAACAGGGGAGAAGCCTGCAGAAAAATAAAAATATATCTGTGCAGTCAAAAAGAACTGCAACTGTAGCCCTGACAAGAAAGCATAAAGCTGCCCCTGTCCGGCAATAATTACTTGAGACTATTTATATCGAGAGGAGAACCGCAGACCGGGCAGACACGAATGGTCTTGCCGAAAGTGTTCCCCATAACCCAGAAACGGATAAACCATGCTTCGTCCTTTTTGCTGTGGTACTGGACCATAACCCTGTTACCGCATTTGCAAAATCTTTCCTGCATGACCGACTCCTGTTTCGTGAATTCATCTGGATTGAAATCCGCCTTCCCGGCGTGCCCTTGCCATGTGACGACTTCAATTAATCACAACAAAACACCAGTGTCAACTTAAAATAAACAATACACAACAAAACCTTTACGCTAAGTTAACTTCAACTAAATCAAGGCACAAAAAAAGCCTCCCCAAGGGGAGGCCTGTAAAACAAGATTTGAATAAAACTAATGATATTCGCGGGAAACCCAGACAACCTGCCCAAGAACACGCACATTCTCAAGCTCATCACCACCGAGATAAATAGGAGAATAATCTTTATTGTCACTATGCAGGACAACTTGACCGGGGCGCTTTTCCACCCTTTTAACCATGACAGTATCTTCGACACCTACAGCGTAAATACCACCGGCAAGAATATCTTTACGGGATTGGTCCAACAGAACAATGTCACCTTCCTTTAATTCCGGCTCCATGCTGTTGCCATAAACTTCCATTAAAACCATATCGGAAGGGTTTCCTTTGCCGCCAATCCAATCCTTGCGGAAGGCGTAGAAGCCTTCAATTTCACCGCCTGTTTCAAATGATCCGCCCCCAGCGGAAAGGCGGGCTGCAACCTTTGGAATACGGGAAAATTCATCTGCAAATTCCATAGCATTAACTTCCGGACGCGGAGAACCTAAACCGGACTCAAGCCAAGTGGAATCGAGATTGTAGCGCACGGAAAGCTCAAGAATCCAACGCGGAGGGACTGCACCTTTCTTTTTAACAAGAGAGACTGCCGCCCTGCCGACTCCCAGTTCACGGGCCAGCTGGGCCTGAGTGGAAATATCTGTATGTTCCTTCAGTCTTTCAAAAAATGAATCGAAATCTTTAGCTTGCATCGGCACCTCAAATTAACAACTGTTTAACGCAAAAGTTCATCTATAGTTAACATTCACAATTCGATATTGCAACTATTTTTATAAACAGAGAAAGCTTTCAAAAAAAATTCGTTTGTAGTAACGTATGCAAATAGTTAGGGGATATAGTCCTTGGAGAGCTTGATGAGTAATGACTTGATTGTGAAAAATCTGGCTACTGAATACGTGGAGCACTTTGAATTCGACTTCGGTGATGCCGGGGTTGAATTGTCATTGCTCGATGATGCCCCTATGGAACTGAGAAAAATGATAACTGACCTTTGCGGACGCATCTCACCGGAAACACTGGTCAAGGTTTATGAATCCTTGAACGCGATTGCCGAGGCGGATGACATCTACGCCTGTGAAATTGACGAAAAAGTATGCGAGCTGACCCTGTTCTGCAAAATTGCACGCCGGATTGAACAGATCGCCACCCGTTAAATTTAAGATTACTGCACGACATTAAAAAAGCCCGCTCAATCAGCAATTGGGCGGGCTTTTATTTAGACAAACTTCTTGTAGTCTTCAGCGCCGGAGACCAATGAAAGGTTCGCTTCCAGCAATTCAAGGCTGACTGACTCCAGCCGCACGGTGATCTTCTGTCCCAATCGGAATGCATGTCCGGTGCGCTCACCGACGATCATCTGACGATCAGCCCAGAAGGTGTAGTAGTCATCACCAAGCGATGAAAGGCGGACCATACCTTCGGCCATGACCTCCTGAAATTCCACCCAGAATCCGAATTCAGCAATAGAAGAAATTACTCCGGTAAATTCTTCGCCGACCTTATCCTTAAGGAAAATAATGGTCAGCCGCTTGAGAATTTCGCGCTCTGCTTCCATGGCTGTGCGCTCTGTTCCGCTGATGGAATTACCAATACGTCCCAATTGTTTCTGTCCGGGAATCGCCTGATGCTCATCACCCAACGCAACTTTCAAAAGCCGATGCACCACGAGGTCGGCGTAACGCCTGATCGGTGAAGTAAAATGGCAGTAGCATTCAGATGCCAGTCCGAAGTGTCCTTCATTATCCGGCTCATACTTGGCCTGCTTCATGGAACGCAGCAGCAACCGGTTGACAATATACTCCTGATCCGTGCCTTCGGAATCTTTAATCACTGCCTGCAAGGTCTGCGGAGTTACCGGATCAGGAATCTGCTTGCTGATCCCGATCTTGCGCAGCACTTTGAACAGGTTGGTAAGTTTTTCTTCGTCCGGTCCGGGGTGTACGCGGTACAGACATCCGATTTCCTTTTCAGTCAAAAATTCCGCCACCGCCTCGTTGGCAGCAATCATAAATTCTTCAACTATCTGGTGCGCAAAGTTACGGCAACGCGGACGAATATCCACAGTCCGTCCCTGCAAGTTAAAAAGAATTTCCGGTTCAGGCAGGTCAAACTCAAGACTGCCCCGGGCATTGCGTCGCCTGTTAATTTTACGGGCCAGCTCTTCGCAAAGCTTCAGCATGGGCAGCAAATCGCCGAGGCTTTCCTGCTCTTCTTTTTCACCGAGAATAACGCCCTTGTAGACCTGTTCATAAGTCAAACGGCCCTGACTCCTGATCACCGCCGGGGCAAAAGAAGATTTTACAGGGGCACCATCCTTATCAAACTCAATAGTTGCGGTCATAGCCAGACGGTTTACGTCCGGGTTCAAACTGCACAGCCCGTTACTCAGAGCCTCTGGAAACATCGGCTCCACGGACTTGGGGAAATAATAGGAGTTACCGCGCTTCAAGGCCTCACGATCCAGCGGTGAGTCCATAGCCACATAGTGGCTGACATCCGCAATTGCCACCCGCAAAAAATAACCTCCAGCAGTCTTTTCCACGAAAACAGCATCGTCAAAGTCTTTTGCGGTCACACCGTCGATAGTCACAAAAGAAATATCACGCATATCTTCACGATCAGCAAAATCTTCTTCCACCGGTTCATCAGGCAGGGCATCAGCCAAAGCCAGAACCTTGGACGGAAAAGCAGTCGGAATACCATGGTTAGCCTTAACAATAGCTTCCTGAACAAGGGCATCATCTTCATCGCCCAGCATTTTCAGGATGCGCCCTTCCCAAAGCGAAGGATTTATCTGCTCTCCGGGAGCCACCAGCAGGATGTCGCCTCTTGATACTCGTGTGAAATCCACTTCCGTATCAACTGATTCAGCAGGATAAATCTCTCTTCCGTTATCATCCAGTACAGGCTCATTAACTACGGCTTCATCAGGTTCCACCACAATACCGAAATCCAATCTAGGATCTGTAGGATGGCAAAGAAGCGCAGTTCCGCCCATGGGCCGGATCACACGTACCGGGAAGACCTGCTTGCCACGCTCAAGCACCCGAACCACGCGCCCTTCTTCACGTTTACCGCCCCAGTGCGAGCCGGTAATTGCTACGGTGACCCTGTCGCCATGCCATGCATCGCGCAGGTTCTTGGTGTGGATATAAATATCCTGGCGTTTCTTATCGTCCGGAATCAAAAAGGCAGCACCGGAACGTTGAACCTGCAATTTACCGGTAACCAGATTCATTTTCTCAACAACGCCGTAAGCGCTGCCGATCTTGATGATTTTGCCTTCGCGGACAAGGTCTTTCAGTATATCTTTAACGAATTTACGGTGCCGCTTGGTCAGTCCGAGTCTTTTCTCCAACTCGCCCACAGCCAAAGGCTTGCGGCTTTGCTTGAAAACATTCATTGCCTCATAAGGCTTGATCATACCGGGATTTATCGATTTTCTTTTTTTTCCCATTTTTATATTCCTGAAATATTTGATGCGCTATCGCGCTTTTTTTAATTATTTCGCTTCGCCTCCGGCGGCCCCCGGGGTCCAAATAAACTTTTAATAGTTTTGGGCCGTTTTTAACTTGAATATCTATACGTTTTACACCTTAAACGCATCGGTTAATCTTTGTTTATTCCACCACTTATCGAAGGGAGCTTCTTTTGTATCGTCAAAAAATATGGCTTCTCTAAATTCCACTTCCAAATCAATTACGTAAAAGTCTTCACACCCGAGTTTAGTCAGTTTCACAGCGTCTTTGGGGGTGCAGATAATCCGCTTAACACCCGCTGCCGCCGCTTTCCTACGGATCATTTCCACATCCTGCACAGTGTAAGCATGGTGATCCTTGAAAATTATAAATTCTTCCGGCACGCAGCCCATGTATTTTTCTGCATCCGTGCGCAGGATCTCCGGCTTACCGATCCCCGCAAAGAGCAGATATTTATCGCTACCGAAATCAAACCGCTCCCCTTCGCCAAGGAGTTTGAGGCCTTTGGCTTTAAGCTCAAACTGAAATACGGGATTCCCGAACTTCGCCAGCTTTTCCTGTATCAACCAATGCATCCGCCGGAAAGCTTCCGGGCCGCTCTTCACAAAAAAAACATCCGCCCGTTGCAATGCCTGCTTACTTTCCCGCCATGTGCCCCGAGGAATGACCTTATCCCAGCCTGTTGTAAAATCATCCGGTGTAAGCAGCACGAAATCAAGATCTCGCTCAACAGCCATGTGCTGGAAACCGTCATCAAGCAGCATCAATTGCGGTTTAAATTCCTTCGTAGCCCAATCACCGGAACGTTTACGCACAGGATCAACCACAATCTTCGCCTGCGGATTGCCGTTTGCCAGCATGAACGGCTCATCCCCGGCCTCACCAACCGGACTAAGCCGATTCACCAGATACGGCAAATGCGCAGGCTTGGCCCCATAACCACGGGTCAGCAGCACTGTCAACAAACCTTCCCGCTCCGCCCACTTAAGCAACCAATCCGCCACAGGAGTTTTACCGCTTCCCCCGGACCCAATATTGCCTATGGAAATACACGGGCATTCAGGACGAAAACGCTCATATTCCCCCTGCGCATATTTTTCCGCACGGCGAGCCATAACCGCACCATATCCTTTCGAAAAAGGCGCGAGAACGGGGCTGAGAATTTTCTGAGCCTTAAAGAGCAGGGACACGGCAATCTCCTTGGATTAAACACAAAAAAGGCACGCTCAAACCCTACTGAGTTTGAGCGTGCCTGTAAATCTACAACTTATCTCAACTACTCGCGGTTACCCATAAGACGGAGCAGGAAGATGAACATGTTGATAAAGTCGAGATACAGGGTCAACGCACCGAGGATGGTGCCGCGTCTTACTGCGGTTGCATCGTCAGCAGGAATGTACTCGCCCATATCCTTGAGCTTCTGGGAGTCGTAAGCTGTCAGGCCTGCGAAGATGAATACACCCAGAACAGAAATGGCGAAAGTCAGTGCAGAACTATGCATGAAGAAGTTCACCACCATGGCGATGAGAATACCGAACACACCCATCATCATGAATGCACCCATTCCGGTCAGGTCCTTACGGGTAGTAAGACCGTACAGGGACATGGCTCCGAACATTCCTGCAGTAACGAGGAAGGTCTGGAAAATGGATGCCGCAGTGTAGGCAATCAGGATGGTGGAAAGGGTCAAACCGTTCAGTGCGCTGTAAGCCATAAACAGACCGGTAGCTGCACCGGCAGACAGTTTGGAAATACGCATGGACAAGTAGAACACCAGACCGATTTCACCGATGGCAGCAACCCAGAACAGCATGGTCGGGGCGATCATGCCGGTTTCGGGATTCTGGGCCAGCACGAGGTTCAGCACTGCCGGGGTGGAAAGAGTTACCCATGCCACGGCAGCGGTAGCCAACAGGCCCGCGCTCATCCAGCTGTAAATGCCGCGCATAAATGCATTAAGGACTTCCGGTCTCGCGCTAACGGAACCGGCTGCACCGAATCTACTCATAGTTAATCTCCTTGAATTCTTTTTAAGAGCGAACATTCACGTCCGCATTTTTTATATACTTTCAGAGTATAAATAAACAGCTTAAGGCCCACAGGCAAGGTTTTTCGGTCGATTTTCAATGGGGCAAATACTCCCGGCTAGTCCCGGATATACTTTTTCAGCACCGGAACAAATCCGGCCATAACCAAACCTATAGCTCCGGTGGACACTCCAATCTTCAGAAACAGATCATCATAGATATCAATAGACTGCAAAGCAGTTATACCATGTTCAGGGACACTGGCCATAGTTGCGATTTCTCCGCCTAGAACCATTGCCACAGATTGGAACATGAACCACGCGCCCATCATAAATCCCATGGACCTTTCCGGTGTCAAACGGGCAACCATTGCCAACCCGAGCCCGCTGACCAGCAGTTCTCCGAGGCTCTGGAATCCGTAACTTACAACCAGCCAGTTACCGGACACAAAACCGTTGGCATCAGCCTGATACTTGGCAACAAACCCCAAAGTCATGAACGCAGCGCAACACATGAGCATACCAAGCGCAAATTTTCCGGGCAGGGACAAATCCTTCCCGGCTTTATCCAATCGGGCGTACACAACCGCCAGCACCGGGCTGATAATCATAACCCAGAACGGATTCAAAGCCTGAAAAGAAGCAGCTTCAACCGGAATTCCAAAAATGTGCGGGTCCACATTGCGGGCCGCAAAAAGGTTCAACGAAGTCGGCATCTGCTGATAAAGGGCAAAGAACACAATAGCCTCAGCCATAAGGATCAAACAAACTACCAGATTGGCTTTTTCATGATGCTCAGCGCGCATGATCTCGCGCACATAAAGTACTGCCACCACCACAAGGGCGGCATAAAGCAATTCATGGGCAAGAGTCAGGTGAGTCAGCAATAAAGCCGAAGTTCCGGCAATGGCAACTGTTCCGATCAAGGTGAAGAACAATTTCTTTATGTCCAGCGGTTCAAAATCAGCCTCTGAGCCCACCGGATCAAGAATCGAACGAAAAGCAATGTAGTTCCCGATAGCTATGAGCATACCGATGAAACAGACAAAGAACCCCGCATTCCAGCCATAATGCTTTTGGATAATCGGGCAGAGCGACATGGCTGCAAAGGAACCGATATTGATGGCCATGTAGTAAAGGGTGAATGCCCCGTCCACACGCGAATCTCCCTTTTCATACAGCTTGGAAACCAGCGCCGAGGGGTTGGCCTTGAACAGCCCGTTCCCGGCAATGATTATGCCCAGTGCAGGATAAAGAAATTTCTCGCAGTCATACCCCAGCAGTCCGTAACCGGAAGCAAGAACAATGGCTCCAAGAAACATGGTTCTGCGGTTACCTAAAATCTTGTCCCCGATATATCCGCCCGCGCAGATAAAAGCATAAACAAGGGCCGCAAAAGCACTGAAGGTCTGGTCCGCCAGATTGTCGGAGAACCCCAGTTTCTTGACCATGAACAAAACCAGAAGGGCCTGCATTCCGTAGTAGCCGAACCGTTCCCACATCTCCACGGAGAAGAGCAGATAAAATGGCTTGGGATGGCTGAAAGCACCGCTTGAACTTTGCGACATCACGAACTCCTTATTCTGGACAGCTTGGTATTATCTTTCGCTTTATACGACAGATAAGAATGAAATGCGAGGAATTAGGATCTAAAGTGAAGTAATGAACTCTGCTCACTGCCAAACTGTCCTATTCAGTGAACCCTTTATTAATTGCGGCCATTTGATCAACAAAGAGAGCCATCCCGGTTTTCATCTTGCGGAATTCATGTTTTTGATAAAAGCCCTCTTTTCCCGGTGCAGCATAAAGAATCACATTGCAATCAGGAAGCTGCTTTAAAATTTCACGCATGATCAAGGAACCTATACCCTGCCCCTGACACGCTGATGAAACAGCACAATCATACACAGCGGCTTGGTATTCACCGTCAGAAATAGCTCTACCAAAGCCGACTAACTGCTTTTCTGAATATATAAATACAGTAGTATGACTAGCCTCAAAAGCACGCCTGTGTTTTTCGGGTGAATGAAAAGCCATTCCAACTGATTTCAGCATTTCTACCACATCATTCCAATCAACATTTTTGCAGTCATATACTATTTCCAGCTCCATCCGGCACTCCTATATTTCTCTCTGTTGATTAATCTCGACAGGTTTTACATTACACAAAAAAGCCTCCCGCACCAAACGATGCAGGAGGCTTATAAAATCAGTTTCGGCAGCCTAAAATCTAGCTGGTAAAGTCAAACCACCAGCGTCCGAGACTCAGGCAGACCAGAACGGCACCTTCCCAGCGGGAAACCTTCCACCCAGTGCGGATGAAGAAGAGCACCAGCGCAACCATCCCGACCAGAACAGTAAGTCCGGGCAATGCATCCGGGGAAACTTCCAGCGGACGCAGCAGGCAGGTAAGCCCCAGTACTCCGGCGAAGTTGAAGAAGTCACTACCGATAAGGTTACCAAGCAGCATTTCATTACGTCCCTTAAGGGAAGCGGCAAGACAAGTCACCAGTTCCGGCAGGGAGGTTCCGGCAGCAACGATGGTCATGCCGATTACCCAGTTGGATACACCGAAATGACGGGCAATCTCCGAAGCGGCATCAACCATAAAATCACCGCCAAGTGCGATGCCAATAAATCCGGCCAGCAACTTGACCCAGTCTTTTGTACTGATCTCGCTGCCGTTCTCTTCTTCCACATCCGGTACAATACCGGCCATGGCATTGGCAGCCCTCTTGCTGTGCACTAGCAGATAGGCGATGTAAGCACCAAGAATTGTCAGCAACATGAGACCTGCGGAACGGTCCAGCATATCAAAATAGGCAAGGCCCAGAATGAGTGCAGTGGTGAAAAGCAGCAGCGGAGTATCGCGCATTGCCAACGACCTGTTGGTCGGCAAAGGCTTGATCAAGGCCATCAGGCCCAGAATAAAACCCAAGTTAAAAATGTTTGACCCGACAACATTGGAAAGGGAAATATCAGAAAGTCCCTTGAATGCTGCGGTAGCTGTAACCAGAAATTCAGGAGCAGAAGTACCGAAAGCAACAATGGTCAGTCCGATCACCAGATCGGACACTTTGTATTTCTTCGCAATCTTCGAGGCTGACTCAACAATCCAGTCCGCACCGAACCAAAGCAGGAAGATACTCAGTACAAAGAAAAATATATTGGAAAGCATTTAGAACCCTTTAGTGTTGGTTATTAAATCCTGATCAGGATAGCAGGTCGCTATTAAATGCAAAAGGACTTCCGGCACTCTTAATTGCCTTTTTCTTCTCCGCGTTCTTTTTTCCATTCTTTCAGGCCGTCCAGAGTCGGGTGGATGAAAGATGTTTCGCGGTTGGGCATGACCGTTACAATCATCTCCCCTTCGGGACCGATCACGGCCACATGGATTTCCTCGCCGGATTTGACGGCCTTGGGAGAAAATGATGCGGTCATAGCTGCTGCGTCGAGCACTTCCTGCTGTGTCCATTCTTCATCACAGAAAGCACGGCCGATGCTCAAGGGACCGGGAAAACCGCGAACTTCGAAAAGGTAATCTTCACCTTCATAGAGGTCTTCAATGCGCTCATTGTCGTTGCGGTTACGCCCTACCACAAGCATCTTGTTGCCGGCCCAGAACTGACGTCCGGTAGTTGCCAGTTGGAAGGAATTCACATCCGCTTCATTCAAACGCTGCAAAAGCGGAAAATAGCGGGCTGCATTTTCCTGCTCGGTGAGCTTGCAGCCGCCTGCGGGAGTCGGGACTTCAGAGAATCCGTAATCCTTGGCCATCTGGAGCTGAATCTTGCGGCCTCGCCCGAAAATGTTGGGCAATTTCTCGCGATCAACCAGACCTGATTTTTCCACAGCTGTTTCGGGCTGAGACTGGGCACAGAGCGGACGAAGCAAGATGTCACCAGTATCCGAACTGTTGCGGATAGCGTTTAAGACAGGCGGACGCTGGGACATGGGACGCTGCCCGGTAACTTCACCGGAAATGATAAAATTCGCACCAAACTCTTCCATGAGAGTCTTGGCGTGGCTGATCATCATAATTTTGCAATCCACGCAGGGGTTGACCAGCTTACCCATCCCATGGTCAGGCACATCAAGCATCATCTGAATATATTTTTCGCTGATGTCCACGGGCATGATTTCCACCCCGTAAACTTCCTGCCAATGTTCTATCTTCTCGGGATTACCGAAAAAAGGCGTGACAAAGTGCAGACCGAGAACCTTGAGTCCCTGATCCTGAATGACCTTGCAGGCCAAAATACTGTCGAGGCCCCCGGAAAACAGGGCCAAAGCGTCATATTGTTTGTTCATGGGGCGGCTGTACCTTCATTTTATGGAAACCGCAACAAAATCCGACCAGCATTGTTCGTTGCTTTATCTGAACGGGTTTGATATGGGAATCACTTGCCCGTTGTGTCGAAAATTCGAAACAGTCAGGCAGGAGGACGAAAAAACGCATCCCGGATGCAGGTGTCACAGTATTATATTTAGCTGTCTACGACACCGGCCTTGCGCATGTGACAATAAACAAGAACAGGATACGTTGAACGTCCAACATTATATGGAGATAAAATGAGCAAGAAAAATGAAAATTCCGACGACCTCCGCAAGGCAGCCCTGAGTACAGCCCTGACCACCATCGAACGCAAGTTCGGTAAGGGCTCCATCATGCGCCTTGATTCTGAAGCCTCGCACAATATTCCGGTCATCCCCACCGGTTCCATCAGCCTCGATATGGCTCTGGGCATCGGCGGTATCCCCAAAGGCAGGATAACTGAGGTGTACGGTCCGGAATCTTCCGGTAAAACAACTCTGGCTCTGCATGTCATCGCGGAATGCCAAAAGCTGGGCGGAACTGCTGCATTTGTAGATGCGGAACATGCTCTTGATGTGAAGTACGCCAAAAGACTCGGCGTAAACACTGATGAACTGCTCATCTCCCAGCCTGACTACGGAGAGCAGGCCCTCGAAATCACTGACCTGCTGGTCCGCTCCGGCGCAGTTGATATCGTTATCATCGACTCCGTTGCAGCACTTATCCCACAGGCTGAACTGGAAGGAAACATGGGTGAAACCCAGGTCGGCGGACAGGCACGACTCATGTCACATGCCCTGAGAAAACTGACCGGTACCATCCACAAATCCAAGGCCGTCGTACTGTTCATCAACCAGATCCGTATGAAGATCGGCATGACCGGATACGGCAGTCCTGAAACAACTTCCGGTGGTAACGCGCTTAAATTTTACTCTTCCATTCGTCTGGACATCCGTAAAATCCAGACCCTGAAAGACAAGGAAGAAGTTTACGGTTCACGCACCAGAATCAAGATCATTAAGAACAAGGTTGCGCCGCCGTTCCGTGAAGCTCTGGTCGATATACTTTATGGAACAGGCATGTCCCGCGAAGGTGAGCTTCTCGACCTCGGTGTTGAGCACGGTATCGTGGACAAATCCGGTGCATGGTACGCTTTCGGCTCCGAACGTCTTGGACAGGGTAAAGAAAACGTACGCCAGTTCCTCACAGAAACACCGGAACTACGCCAGCAGATTGAAGACAAACTTCTCATTCACCTCGGCATGAAAGAGGACCCGGACGAGAAGGTTGACGAACAGGTCCCGACAGAGTAAAGCCTGTTGGCCCAGCATAGATTTAGTGAGCCCCGTTTCGGCGGGGTTCTGAAATAAAACCGAGAGGAAATACCTCTTTTCGGTGATATAGCTATTACGGAGACAGCCCATGAAGGCCAGTGAAATCAGAGAAAAATTCCTTAAGTATTTCGAAAAGAACGGTCATACAATCGTAGACAGCTCATCCCTCGTTCCCAAAGACGACCCGACTCTGCTTTTTACCAACGCGGGTATGGTTCAGTTCAAGAACACATTCCTCGGTCAGGAAAAAAGGGATTACGTAAGGGCTACCACTTCACAGAAGTGTCTGCGCGTAGGCGGCAAGCACAACGACCTTGAAAACGTAGGACGTACCGCACGCCACCACACCTTCTTTGAAATGCTGGGTAACTTCTCTTTCGGCGACTATTTTAAAGAAGACGCCATTAAATTTTGCTGGGGCTTCCTTACTGAAGAATTAGGGCTGCCCAAAGATAAACTTTACGTCACCATCTACACAGATGACGACGAAGCTGATGAACTGTGGCAGAAAGTCGTAAACTTCCCGGCTGAGCGCATCTACCGCCTCGGAGAGAAGGACAACTTCTGGTCCATGGGCGACACCGGCCCCTGCGGTCCCTGCTCCGAAGTCCATATTGATCAGGGCGAAGACATGAGCTGCGGCCCTGACTGCGGCATCGGGAAATGCGACTGCGACCGTTTTCTTGAGATCTGGAACCTCGTGTTCATGCAGTACGATCAGGACGAGGAAGGCAACCGAGTCCCCCTGCCCCGCCCCTCCATTGACACCGGAATGGGCCTTGAGCGCATCACCGCGGTTTGTCAGGGTGTACAGTCCAACTTTGAGACCGATATTTTCCAGCCCATGATTCAGGCTGTAGCCAAGAAAGCCGGCGTTAAATACAAGGAAGACGGCGAGATCGACACTGCATTGCAGGTTATTGCCGACCATTCCCGCTCCATTGCTTTCCTGATCACCGACCAGATCCTGCCTTCCAACGAAGGTCGCGGATACGTACTGCGTCGCCTGATCCGCCGTGCATTCCGTTTCGGTCGCCTGCTCGGCCTGACCGACCCCTTCCTGCATGAAACTACCGCTATGGTTGTTGAGCAGATGAGCAGTCAGTTCCCCGAACTGCTGAGCAACAAGGATTTCATGGCCCGCATGGTCAAGGAAGAGGAAGAGCGCTTCAGCCAGACTCTTGATAAGGGCCTGATCATCCTCGAAGAGGAAATGGAAGAGCTGAAAAAAAACGGTAAGGACCTCATCTCCGGTGAGACCGCCTTCAAACTTTACGATACCTACGGCTTCCCGCTGGACATCATCAACGATGTTGCTGAGAAGCAGGAATTCAAAGTTGACGAAGTCGGCTTCAACGCCGCCATGAAAGAGCAGAAGGATCGCGCCAAGGCAGCATGGAAAGGTTCCGGTGAAAAGAACTCCGGTGCCATCTTCCGTCAGGTTCTGGAAGCTGGACTCAAAAACAGCTTCACCGGATACTCTGAACTGACCACTGAATCCCGCATCGTCAACCTGCTTTCCGAAGAAGGCGAACATCTTGAGCGCATCACTCAGGGCAACGGCGGCTGGATCATTACTGCCGCAACTCCCTTCTACGGTGAATCAGGCGGTCAGATGGGCGATACCGGTGCTATAGGCACTCTTACCGGTAATGCAGAAGTGCTGGAAACCGTAAAGGCTTCCGCAGACCTTACCGCATCAAAGGTTTTCGTAAGCGAAGGCGAACTGCTGCTTGAGCAGGAAGCCAAGCTTGAGGTCAGCCCTGAGACCAGAACAGCTACAGAACGTAATCACACAGTTACACACCTGCTCCACGCTGCTCTTAAGAAAGTTCTGGGCGACCACGTTAAGCAGTCCGGGTCACTGGTGGGACCTGATCGGCTGCGTTTTGACTTCACCCACATTGCAGCCATGACTCCCGAAGAAATCGGGGAGGTTGAAAATGAGGTAAACCGTGCTATACTGGGCGACACTCCCGTAGTCGTTCAGGAGATGAGCAATGACGAAGCAGTAGCCAAAGGTGCAACTGCATTGTTCGGCGAAAAGTATGGTGATGTTGTCAGAGTTGTTGAAATTCCGGGCGAATCCATGGAGCTTTGCGGTGGTACCCACCTTAAGGCAACCGGTGAAGCCGGAACCTTCATGATCCAGTCCGAGTCCGGTGTAGCTGCGGGTATCCGCCGCATCGAAGCCGCAACCGGCTGGAATTCACTTAAATTTCTGCAGGAGCAGCGCGCCGAAGTCGTTACATCTTCAGCTATGCTCAAAGCAGCACCCGGACAGCTGGTCGACAAAATTGCGACTCTGCAGTCTCAGGTGAAGGAACTTACCAAAGCCAACGACAAGCTTCAGTCAAAACTGGCTTCCGGTGCAGGTGCGGACCTGATGAGTTCCATAGAAGAGATTGGCGGAGTAAAAGTACTCGCAGCCAAGCTCGAAGTTACAAATGTCAAAGCCCTGCGTGATCAGGCCGATGCACTGAGATCCAAAATGGATTCCGGCATCTTCTGTCTGGTGGCACAGGTTGATGACAACAAAGTTTCCCTGATTATCGCCGTGACCAAGGACTTGCACGATAGATTCCAGGCAGGCGCATTAATCAAACCCGTTGCGGCTGAGGTAGGCGGCGGTGGTGGCGGCAGGCCTGATATGGCGCAGGCCGGTGGTACCAACCCCGCTGGTATTGAAAAAGCATTCGCAACCCTTAAGAAACTGGTTGCAGATTCATAGTCTGAGAAAAAGGGATTTTTAAGCTTGACAGCCAACGGTCAAACTTTGTATACATCCCCTTCCCAGATTTTATGCAAGGAGCATTTCTAATGAAAACATATATTCCTAAAGATGAAGACATCAACCGCGAATGGTTCGTAGTTGATGCTAAAGATATGGTTCTCGGTCGCCTCGCAACCCAGATTGCCAACAAGCTCAGAGGAAAAGACAAAGCAATGTTCACTCCTCATGTTGACACTGGTGATTTCGTTGTCGTTCTGAACGCTGACAAAATCAAGGTTACTGGTAACAAAATGGATCAGAAGACCTACTACAAGCACACCAACCACCCCGGTGGTCTGAAAGAAAGAACTCTCAAGGTTATGCTTGAGAAGAAGCCTGAAGTAGTCATCCAAACTGCAGTTCGCGGCATGCTTCCTAAGAACCGCCTCGGCAAGCAGATGATCAAAAAGCTGAAAGTATACGCTGGCACTGACCATCCGCATACCGCACAGCAGCCCAAAGTACTGGAATTCTAATTAAGGGTGGAGCAATAAAATGAGTAAAGATTTCAATTACGCTACTGGCAGAAGGAAAAACGCTGTTGCCCGTACCCGCCTTTATGAGGGAACCGGTGCAATCACCGTTAACGGTAAACCTTACGAAGATTACTTTCCTCGTAAAACCCTGCAGATGATCGTTCAGCAGCCCCTGAAACTGACCAAGACCCTCGGCAAGTTCGACATCAAAGTCAACGCTGACGGCGGTGGTGTTGCAGGTCAGGCTCAGGCTGTAAGACACGGTATCTCCCGCGCACTTATCGAGATAGATCCTGAACTTCGTTCTATCCTCAAACGTGCCGGTCTCCTGACTCGTGACGCTCGTAAGAAAGAGCGTAAAAAATACGGTCAGCCCGGTGCTCGCGCAAAATTCCAGTACTCCAAACGTTAAGAAGTACTGCGAATACATTCGCAAGACCATTCAGGCGGAACTGCTTTTGCGGTTCCGCCTTTTTTTTATGTCTTTGAAACTAACTGTTCTTTGTTCTTGAACTAATCTATCTTGCTAAGTGCTAAACCGATAGCAAGAAACATTTATTAGACAAGATCAATAATTTAAAAGATTATTAAAAGTTATTTAAGTTTCAAGCAGAATATTTATGATATGATATATATTCTCAAGACACTGAAGCTCTGGATATTCCATAAAAAAGAATATACTCCTAAGCAAAACAGTTAGCAGGAAATACTTAAAATATGTCCCGGAAAAAACCGCTTTACGATAAAACTTTCTTTGCCCGGCAGCCTATCCTTATGCCGGACCAATCCCTATGGGGATATGAGTTGCTTTTCCGCAGCAGCAGCGAAGCCACCAGCGCGGATATTTCCGACAGTTACGAGGCAACACTGCGTGTTGCTGCGGATATTTGCGCGGCTCCCGGTGAAAACCTGCCGGATAACGTAAAACTGGTAGTTAATTTTTCGCACAAAGCCATTATGGACAAGGTGCCCTACTCCTTGCCGGCGACAAAAACAGTTGTTCAAATCCCCGAAACAACTCCTCCCACACCCAACTTAATCAAAGCCATAAAGGAACTCTCTGAAGATGGTTTCTATATCGCTATTGATGACTTTGAAGGACGTCCGCAGGGGGAATTCCTTATTGCTTATGCTGATGCCATCATTGTTGATTTCCTGTCTGCGGATAAAGAAAAGCTGGAGCGTATCTGCAAGCTTTGCAAAGAATACGACACCAAGCTCATAGCCAAACGAGTGGAAAACACAGACCAATTCAACATGGCGCAGAAACTTGGTTTTAATTTTTTCCAGGGATTCTATTTCAAACGTCCCGAAAATGTGAAAGGCCGCAAACTTCGTTCCGGTGAAATTGTAAAACTCAAGCTTCTCAAACTGATAGAAGATGCATCACCTGACTTTGAGGCCATGGCTGAAACTTTACAAAACGATGTTTCCATCAGCTTCAGACTGCTGACTCTGCTGAACTCCCCGACTTTCGGTTTTTCCCAGAAGATCACCTCCATCAAGCAGGCCCTTGTTCTGGCCGGATGGAAAATGGTCAAAAACTGGCTGCGGGTCATTCTGCTCACAGATCTGACTCCCAAAGAAAAAAGCCGGGAACTTCCTCAACTGGCTACCCAAAGGGCAAAATTTCTGCAATTGTTGGCCAAGAATTCAAACAAGGGATTACCTGCTGATTCCATGTTCCTGCTTGGACTTTTTTCCCTGCTGGGTGCTATGTTCGACCTGCCCATGAAGGAACTGACCAGCTATCTGCCGCTTGAAGATGAGATCAATCAGGCCCTGTGCGGTGAAGAAAATTCATATAGCAGATATCTGGACCTGACCACCTTCTTCGAATCCGGTGACTGGGATAACCTTGACTTTCTGCTGGGTGAATTGGAACTTGATCCGGTCATGGTCTCAAAAAGCTATTACGAGTCCACCCGCTGGGCAAACAGCTTTTTCCAGATCCCCGGTACTTCCTGATCAAAACGCTGCCTTAAACAGGAGCCAACATGTCGCACTCATGCCATACTTATGAAAATGCGAAGCTGAACATCCTGATTACCGGAAAAAGTCCGGTAATCCATACACTCATGCCCCTACTGTATGATCAGGGGCATGCGGTTTCCATAACCCGCTCCCCGCGGGAGACCCTTTTCACCTACGCCAGCCAGCAGCCTGATCTAGTCATCATGGCGGAGCAGGATAACACCTGCCAGACATTCTCCAGCATCCGTGAAGTGAATAAAGAAGCAGAGGCTCTTTTTATCATCGACACCTCAAAGCCGGAGTCTTTTGAACCGCTCTTTGATTTCAACAACATCTCTTTTCTGCCTTCCACAGTATCAAAAGAAAAGCTGCTTACTTTCGTAAAAAATTTTCAAGCCAAGCATCTACGTAAGAAAAAGCATGAAGAGGATGCCAAACTTTACGGCCTGATTATGCAGAGCCTGCCCTTTCCTGCCCTTCTGATCAGCACTAAAACCGAGCAAACGATACTTGCCAACAAGGCCGCCCATAATCAGCTTCCTGCCTTTGAATACGAGCAGTCTCCCCCGTTCATGTCCGCACTTTCCGACGAAGTGCGCCATAATATTTTTTCCGACCTGGAATCGTATCACCTACATTACCTGAAATCAGTTAATGCCTACGAGCGTTTTTGGGATCTCACCGTGGATCAGGTTGCCCCTTCAGTTTTCATGCTGCTGGCTGTAGATGTAACCGAACAGCGCCAGCAGATGCAGTTGCGTGAGGAGATGGAACGTATTGCAAGGCACGACCTGCGCTCTCCAACAGCCAATATCGTGGGCATGTCACGTATTCTTGAAACTGAGGCCGGACTTGATGAAGAATTCCAGCCGCTGGCTGAAATCGTACGCAAAACCAGCGAGCGCATGATCCGTCAGATCGACACATCACTGACCCTGATCAGGCTGGAAACAGGTTCACTTAAAGCCGACGCCCACCCCTTTAATCTCTACTCAGCCATCAGTGCAGCCATCGGTGACCTTAGCCAGTTGGTTGAGGAAAAAAATCTGGAGATAGTCAGCCTGCAGGACGGTAACCCCATCACCGAAGAGTGTTTCATCGTCTGCTACGGCGAGGCATCGCTGATAATTACCATGTTTTCCAACCTGCTCAAAAATGCTGCTGAAGCTGCACCGGAGCACTCAACTATCACCATAAATATCACGGAAGACAGCCGCTTCATCACTACAAAAATCCACAATATGGGCGCAATTCCTGTGAGTATCCGTGAAACATTCTTTGACCGCTATGCTACCTACGGTAAGAAAAAAGGAACCGGACTGGGAACTTACAGCGCACGGCTTATTGCCAGCGCCTCAGGTGGAGATATTTCATTCACAACTTCAGAAGAAAAGGGTACGACCCTGATCACAACAATTCCTAAACCACCAATTAAATAATACAGGATCAGATTAATGGCTGCCAAAAAGAAACCACGTCCGTTACTCGTCTTTGCCGACGAAAACGGCCAGATATATGATCATCCCGAACTTGAAATGATGTGTCGCCGTGGCGATGAGCTGTTCCAGCCCAAACCGGAAGAATACATCCCCCTGCCCCCGGACAGCGAATTTTTCCTGCTTCCGGGTAGATTTCCCATCGGCCTTGACCCGGAAACAGGTGAAGTAGTCGAAGTGGAAGGAACTGCGGTTACCGCATTCCCCTGCCCGGGGCACACCCTGACCGGACTTGCCGCATACGGTAATACCGAAGATGCACCGGTACTGCCCATGTTCTCTTACGGTGCAGTAGGCTATGCCAACGGCAAATTCTGGGTTACCGCTAAAAAAGTAGATGAGGACAAGCGTCAGGTTTTCACTAAAATTCCGAACCAGAAAATTGATGCCGGCGCCCACCGCATGTTGAAGGAAATGCCCGACAACAGACTGGTCCGCCATCTGGCAGGATGCGCACTGACATATTGCTGCCCTGCAGCCAAGAACCTTGCTCTGGGACGCTTTGAAGCACCTCTGCCGACTTCACGGACCTGCAATGCCCGCTGCATCGGCTGTATTTCCGAGCAACCCGAAGATTCCGGCTTTCCCTCTCCGCAGGAACGCATCAAATTCACTCCCACTGCCGAAGAAATCACCCAGATAATGCATTTTCACGCCAAGCGTGAACGCAAGCCCGTATTCTCTTTCGGTCAGGGCTGCGAGGGAGAACCGCTTACCGAACATGTATTGCTTACCGAAGCCATCAAGAAATACCGCGACGAAGGCGGTATCGGTACCGTAAACATAAACACCAACGGTTCCATCACTGAAGCAATGGAACCACTGGCCGCAGCAGGGCTCAACTCCATCAGGGTCAGCCTGAACAGCCTGCGCGAACCTGTTTACAATACTTACTACCGGCCCAAGGGCTACAAATTTGAAAACGTGGTAGCAACAATCGCCAAGGCCAAGGAACTCGGCTTACACGTATCCCTGAACTACCTTTATTTCCCCGGTATCAGTGATACTGAATTCGAAGTCGGTGCACTCGTTGAAATTGCCAAGCAGACAAAATTCGATTTCATCCAGCTGCGCAACCTGAACATCGACCCCGACCTGTACATGGAGCTCATGGAGCCCTACGAATTCGGTCCGGGTATGGGATTCATCAACTTCCGCAAACGGATCATGAACGAATGTCCGTGGATTAACTTCGGATACTTCAACCCTTACCTTGGTGACGGGAAGCAGAAATAACGAAGAACATTTATAGTTAACGATACCTATCGTAAATTCTCTTTATGGTGCCGTCATTCAGCAGCTTCTCAATAGCTTTGTTGAATCTCGGCACCATCTTTATTTTGTTCGGATGAAAACGGATCATCATATCACGAACACTGAACGGCTTACCTACTTTAAGTTGCGAACCGAGACGCTTCTTTTTTATCTGATAGTTGGCAAAATCAAGGTTGATCAGAGCCTGATCCAACCGTCCGGCAAGCAAGAGCTGAACTATCTTATTCTCATTTTCTAAGCGGTAATCGATTATACGCTTGGACTCAAAGTATGGATCAAACTTCGGATAACGGTAGCCCCTGACAACTCCAATAGTTTTACCCAATAAATCTTCCGGGGAATCAACAGAAATAAAGTGTCTTGAATTAAAAATGACAACTTCCTCAGACACAGTATACGGAATACTATAAACACCCGGAACCTTGGAATTTTGCCGCCAGACCGGATTAGTCATGGGCTCAATATCTATCTGGCCGGCTTCAAACTTATACAAAGCACGGTTGAATGGGACACGAATATACTCAATTGTGTCCCCGGTCTCATTAGAAAGAGCCGAAAATATATCTTTAATTATTCCGCTTCGACTGTCCCCTTCTTCAAAAAAATATGGGGGAAAAGATCCGGTATGCAGCATAACCCTTAACGTATCAGCCGAAACAGACTCAACCAGCGGGGAAACAATATTCAAAATTGCAAAAACTAAAAAGACAACAAACCTCATAAAATTACGCCCTCACACGCAGAACTATATTAATTTGCGGTAAGAATATTACACAATTTCCGTCCAATGAATAGATACGCTTTAGCTGACTCATTTTTTTCAACAAAAACCATCCCAATATTAAGAACCTTGATAGCAGCAACTTCCCAGCGACCTTTCTGATGTGTATAAAAAACAGATGAACAGACGATCCCTATTTTTCAGCGCATGCATGCTTTTGCTGCTGATCTTCACCACCCCGCAATCCTCTTTTTCAAAAGATGGTGGATTCGGCCTGAACTGGCAATTTTCTGTTGATTTGCCGCAAGCTGGAATAGCCGGGGTTCTGAAGGGATATGTCGAGCATCTGAAAGGTTCACAATTCAGGTTCAATGGGGAATACCTGAACAGAAAAGGACCTATCGAATCCGGCCCGATTAAACTCAGCACAAACTTTGATCTTGATTCCGGATTATTACGCCTGAACTCATTTCAGCTTACAATTAAAAATTTAAAGGCAGATCTGCCCCAGCTTGGATTAAGCAATCCCGACCTGAGCATCACCGGAAAAGGAATTATTGATCCGGTTTCAGGAGCAGCGGACTTCAAAGATTTACTGCTGAAAGCCGGAAATCTGCCGGAACTGACAACCAGATTGAGCTACACCCCGGTTAGAGATGGTAGTTGTCTGCTGGAAATCAGCAATCCCCTGCCACTGCTGGAACGAATCGTGGAAATCAATTTTCCTGACTTTGAGAAATGGGATAAGGAAGGAGAATTTTCACTCAAAATTGCTCTACGTAAAATCAGCAGTTCCCCTGAAGCAAGCCTGCGACTTGATTTCAATGGACTCTCCGCTGCATCAGCCGACGGACTGGCACTCATAGACAGCATGAAAGGAAGCATTGAAGCCGACAGTCTGCTTGATAATCCACAGCCGACCCTGAAAGCTCATTTTCAATCCGGTGAAGCCCTTTATGATACCTTTTATGTAAACATCACAAAACATCCGCTGCATGCTGAAATTGAGTCCACCATTCCTGATAAATCCGGCAGGATTAAGCTTAAAACTCACCTAAATTGGAAAGGAATGGGAGACTTCAAAGCAGACGCACAGCTCAAAAACATCTTTTATAGCCCAACATTCTCCGGCAATGCTGAATATAAAACAGCTGAACTGTCGGCACCATTCAAGACCTTCGCAATTGATCCCTTTTCCTTGGAAGGATTGGGCGGCAACGGTAAATTTGCACTGCGCTGCGCCTTCAACGGCACTAAAGCTAAAACTCATCTGCGTGGGGAGATGAGTTTTGAAAACTGCACAGTCCGCAAAGATGAAACCGTTTTCAGCGATATTAATGCAGACCTGCCATTTGTGCTTTCCCTTAACGAAAGATTCCTGCCGCAAGCGGATCAAACCCTGCCCTATTCCCCGGCTGGCATGATCAGCTTTGATGAAATCAAGTCCGGGCAGCTTGAGATTACAAATTTCGCTTTTCCCATCAGCGTATCCTCAAATTCCATTGAATTCGGAACAATCCCGACGATTTCTCTGGAAGGAGGCACATTTAATCTTTCCGACTTGAAGATGCGTCATCCCTTTAATGACGACTTTGCACTCAACGGCAAAATTGTCGCCAAGGGCATAAATTTGCTGCCCCTTTCTCCAAAATCGTTGCCCATCAATGGACAGATTAGTGGAGACTTAAAATTCTGGCTGCTTAAAGACCATCTTTCCACCAGCGGAAAACTTTACGGTAATGTCTACGGCGGGGAGATGACCATTGATGAAATTTTCGCTGAAAACCCCTTTGAGGATTCCCGGCAGTACGGTGCAGACTTCAACGTAACGCACCTTGATCTTGAACCGCTCAGTAAGGCACTGGATATCGGACGCATCACCGGACGCATGGACCTTGAACTGAACGAACTGGTCATCGCTTACGATCAGCCTGCATCATTCCACCTTGTGGCCCGCACAACTCCCGGTTCCGGCAAGTCCGGTGATATCAGCCTTAAAGCGGTGAACACCCTGTCGGTTATCGGAACCGGTTCCGGTCTTACCGGGGCAGGCGTGGGAGTCTTTTCGCAATTTTTCAAAGAATTCGGCTATGCCGGACTGGGCCTTGAATGCACTCTGAATGACGACATCTTCAAGATTCGAGGCTTGATCAGAGATGATGGAATCGAGTACATTATTAAAAGACCGCCTTTATTCGGCATCAACGTAATAAACAGCAATCCCGAAAACCTGATCAGTTTTTCAGACATGCTCAAAAGACTGAAACGGGTCATCGGCAACTAAAAGCACAGGAGTTTACCATGCTCAAAAAAACCGCACAGGTTTTAACCTTTATCAGCCTTCTATCCTTTGTCGCCTGTGTGACAGTGAACATATATTTCCCGGCCGCCAAGGTTGAACGGGCTGCGGAAGATATTGTGGAGGACGTTTACGGAACCAACCCCAAACAGGAAAATAAAGACGACCAGTCCGCACTTGAAAGCTTCCTTGCTCTGCTCACACCGCAAGCGGCCCACGCTCAGGTCAGCAAAGCTGAAATCGACAAGAAATCCAACGCCGCCATCCGCGGATTGAAACAGTCAATTGCCGCCGACCACAAAAAACTGGTACCTTATTACAACGCCGGAAATATCGGCATCACCAAGGACGGCTACCTGCAAATAATCAACAAGGACGGGCTGAACATCAAGCAGACAGCAGAACTGCGCCGCCTTGTTTCGCAGGATAACGATACCCGCGACCAGCTTTACTCCGAAGTAGCCGCATCCATGAACATCCCCGGCAGTGAACTTGAAAAAGTCAAAGCCATCTTCGCTCAGGAATGGCAGGAACGCGCGCCTTCCGGCTGGTTTATCCAGAACGCAAATGGTAAGTGGATGCGGAAATAATTTCTGTCATGCCCTTTGACAACAGCTACGCACGGCTGGAAAACAAATTCTACCAGCGCATAAATCCCACCCCAGTAAAGCAGCCCCGGATCATTCTCGTGAACCGGGAGCTTGCCGGGGAAATGGAATTCCCCTTGCCGGAAACAGATGCTGAACAGGCAGAATTGTTTTCCGGCAACAAACCGCCTCAGGATTCGGAACCGCTGGCCCAAGTATACGCCGGACACCAGTTCGGTAATTTCGTGCCCCAACTGGGTGACGGCAGGGCTGTCCTGCTCGGTGAATTCGTCAACAGCAGCGGAAAACGCTACGACATTCAGCTCAAAGGTGCCGGACAGACCATGTATTCCCGCAACGGAGACGGCCGTTCGCCTCTTGGTCCGGCCATCCGCGAATACATTGTAAGTGAAGCCATGTTCCGGCTGGGCATTCCCACCACCCGCGCCCTTGCCATGGTCTGCAGTGGAGAAAATGTTTTCCGGGAACAAGCCCTCCCCGGGGCAGTCTTCACCCGTGTTGCATCCAGCCATATTCGGATCGGTACCTTTGAGTATTTTGCATCCCGAAACGATTATGAGGGAGTAAAAACCCTAACGGATTATGCCATTGACCTTCACTATCCGCATCTTAAAGAAGCCGGAAATCCCTATGCGGCATTCCTCGGAAAAGTCTGCTCGGTTCAGGCGCGGCTGGTAGCCAAATGGATGCGGATCGGATTTATTCACGGGGTAATGAACACAGACAACACCACTATTTCCGGTGAGACCATTGATTACGGACCCTGCGCCTTCATGGATGGTTATGATCCGGCAACGGTCTTCAGTTCCATCGACCATTACGGCAGGTATGCATACGGACGCCAGCCTTCCATTGCCCAATGGAACCTTGCCGGACTTGCCGGATGCCTGCTGTCCCTCATCCATACGGATACTGAGCAGGCCAAATCCCGTGCGGAAGAAATTGTACAGGGATTCGGGCCTGAATTCAGGACACATTACTTTGCTGAAATGTGCAGCAAGATCGGTCTGAAGCCGGATGAACCTGCTCAAGAATTGCTGAATGATTTATTGCAGATCATGCATGAATCCAAGGCAGACTTTACCCTCAGCTTCAGGATGCTGAGCAAAACCGTTTTGGGCAATGGAGCCCCCCTACTGAGCCTTTTCAACGGCAAAAACAACATCTCGGAATGGCTTGAAAAATGGAAAGCCGAACGGGAACGGCAAAATATAACTAAAGAAGAAGCGGCCCAAACTATGGACCGCAACAACCCGGCCTTCATCCCCCGCAACCACCGCGTTGAGCAGGCCATCAGTGCTGCTGTTGAAAATGATGATTTCGAACCGACCAAGAAGCTGATCAAAATTCTGCATCATCCATATGATGAGCAACCGGAATACGATGAATACATGCAACCTCCGGAACCGACAGAACGAGTCTACCAGACATTCTGCGGAACTTAAGCAAAAACGACCCGGAGTATATATGAAACGTTTCATACATTTAATATCTTGCGCAGCCATATTACTTATGGGTCTCTCTGCTATTTTTCCAGCCCCCTCAAATGCTGACGACTTTGAAGACGGTTTCGCAGCCTACCAGTAGGGAAACTACGAACTTGCAGGCCGTAAATTTATCAATGCGGCAGAGCAGGGACACGCCAAGGCCATGTATAATCTGGGCATAATGTATGCCCAAGGCATGGGGACAGAGCAGGACTTAAATCAGGCTGCTATATGGTACCGCAAGGCTGCGGAACAAGACAACGCCATGGCTCAGAATAATCTAGGGTCCATGTATGACAACGGGAAGGGAGTTGAACAAAACTACTCCATTGCAGCCCAATGGTACCGACGGGCAGCAGAACTGAATTTTGCAGGGGCCCAGCTTAATCTTGGACGGCTTTACGAAAATGGTCTGGGTCTGCCGCAAGATTACTCTCAGGCTGCGCAATGGTACATGAAGGCGGCTGAACAAGGACTGCCGAAAGCCCAGCACGATCTGGCCCTTATGTACGCAGAAGGTTTGGGAATACCGCAGAATTACTCACATGCGGTTTTTTGGTACTTAACCGCCGCAGAGCAAGGTTATGCGCTGTCCCAGTATAACCTTGGACTTATGTTCGACAACGGACTGGGAGTAAAACAGGACCGCGCCAGAGCGGCACAATGGTATTTAAAGGCTGCGAGGCAGGGAGTCCCCGAAGCCCAGTATAATATTGCAGCAATGTATGAAAGCGGACAGGATATTCCGCAGGACTACGTTCTGGCATACATGAGGTTCAGCCTGTCAGCCGCGCAAGGAATCAGACAAGCCGCAAAGAGCCGAGACATGCTTGAACGCAGAATGACTCACTCAGAAATACAAAAAGCTTTAGAACTGACGAATAATTGGCAACCAGCCCACAGCCGATAAATATATCTTGAATAATGTTAAATAAAAAAGCCCTCAAACCATAAGGTTCGAGGGCTTTTGACTTACCAAAGACAAAAACTAGAAATTAACTTTAACCTGCTCGGAATCTCCGTCACGGGCGGTGATTTCACCGATCTTCCATGAATTGAGCTTCATTCCGGCCAGTCTGCTGAGCACATCTTCTTCACGGTCTTTGGATACAACGAGGATGTAACCGATACCGGTGTTGAAAATCTGCAGCATTTCAGGCCAGCTGAGATTGCCCTGTTCCTTGAGCCAGTTGAACACGGGAGAAACTTCCCATGAGTTAAAATTGATTTCTGCGGTAACCTGCTTGGGCAGGATGCGGGGTACGTTATCGTAGAAACCACCGCCGGTCACATGAACCATACCCTTGATTTCAATATCGCGGGAAAGGTTGTGAACCGCATCAACGTAAATTCTGGTGGGAGCCAGCAGGGCTTCACCGATTTTCTGATCAGTGCCGGGAAGCAGATCGTCAGCTTTCAGGCCGGACTCATCAAAAATCTTACGAACCAGAGAATAACCGTTGGAATGGATGCCGGAAGACTCCAGACCGATGATGGAATCCCCGATTGTAATGGAGGAACCGTCTACGATCTTGGCGTTATCCACCATACCTACACAGAAACCGGAAAGGTCATACTCACCGTCAGCATAAAAGCCGGGCATTTCAGCGGTCTCACCGCCGAGCAGCGCACAACCGGACTGCTTACAGCCTTCCACAACACCTGCGATAACTTCTTCAGCCACGCCGGACTCAAGTTTACCGGTTGCAAAATAGTCGAGGAAGAACAGGGGTTTTGCACCCTGCACGAGAATATCGTTTACGCTCATAGCAACAAGGTCGATACCGATAGTATCGTGCTTGTTTACTGCAAAAGCGAGTTTAAGCTTGGTTCCCACACCGTCGGCACCTGCCACCAGCACGGGCTCTTCCATCTGAGTAAGGTCAAGCTTGAACAGCCCGCCGAACCCGCCAATATCAGTGACCACACCTTTGGTGAAGGTGGAACCCACCATACCTTTAATGCGACCAATAAAATCATTAGCCGCATCGATATCAACACCGGCGGCTTTATATGCATCAGAACGACTTGCCATATTAATTTCTCCTAACAGTCTCTAAGAACGGACTGTATATGCTGAATCCCGCATAAGTTCAAGGAACAACATTACCCATTTCCCGCTACCGGGAAAAGAAAAAGGTCCATTGTTTGCACAGGACCAAATAAGAGTTTATACTATGCCACGGAGAAAAACCATGTACAAGAAAACTTTATTCATCACTTTTATTATTCTGGGACTGTTCCTGTGTGGAAACGCCATAGCAGGAACCAAGTTCATTAACAAGGACACCGCCAAGGACCGCAAACCTATCCGCATGGGAACCGGAGGCGGAAACAAAAGCAGAATTTCAATTCAATCAGATAATAATTCCAACACGATAACAATTTCACCTAAAGACAAGGATGAAGAAAAGGAAGACACTCAAATCGGCCCTATATTAGTTGTACCTGAAGTCAAACCGCAGCAAAATTAAAGAAGGAAAGTCATGCTTCATCCCGCCAGACTCTGGAAACCTCTTAAGGACGGCAAAGTCCAATGCAGGCTATGCAGCCACTTCTGCATAATTGACGAACAGGAACACGGTAAATGCGGGGTACGGCAAAATGTTGACGGCCAGCTCATGACCAAAACCTATGAGATGGTAGCTGCACTTAATGTTGACCCGGTAGAAAAAAAACCGCTCTACCACTTCCTGCCCGGAACCGAAACCTTTTCGCTAGGCACACAGGGCTGCAACTTCGGCTGCTCCTTCTGCCAGAATGCATCTCTTTCCCAGCACCCCAAAACAGGTCGGGAAATCACCGGGCAGAAAGTAACCCCGGAAATTCTGGTGGAAGCGACCATAGCCCACAAATGTGATTCCATATCCTACACCTATTCCGAACCGACCATTTTTTTCGAGCTGATGCAGGACACTGCCCGCCTTGCCCATATTAAAGGATTGAAAAACATCATGGTCTCCAACGGCTTCCAAAGCCCGGACTGTATTGAAGAACTGACCGGACTGATCGATGCCGCCAACATTGACCTCAAAGCCTTCAACGACGATTTTTACCAAAATACATGCGGTGGCCGCCTTAATCCGGTCCTCGACAACCTCAAGCATATGAAGAAAAACGGCTGGTGGATAGAGGTAACCACCCTGCTCATTCCCGGAAAAAACGACTCTCCTGACGAATTAAAGGAACTGGCCGCATTCATCGCCAACGAGCTGGGCAAGGAAGTGCCGTGGCATATTTCCCGCTTCCACCCGGATTACAAAATGCAGGACTGCCCAATCACTCCCATGGAAGCCCTGCAGAGAGCCAGAAAAGACGGAATCAATGCGGGACTGGAGTATGTATACATCGGTAATGTTCCGGGTAACGAAAGCTCATCCACTTTCTGCCCTGATTGCCACAAGGAATTGGTCAAAAGATTCGGATTTGAGATGAATAGTACGGGCCTTTCCGACGGCATGTGCAAGTACTGCGGGTGCAAAATTAACGGGGTATTTTAAGCAGTTAAGAGCATAACCAGTGCAGATAATGAATTAAAATTTAAAAAAATAAATTTAGTTCTTGCCAAGCAAATACAATTAACGTAGTTCCCTTTCTGCACGAAAGAAGTCGGAGCATGGCGCAGTCTGGTAGCGCGCTTGCTTTGGGAGCAAGATGCCGGGGGTTCAAATCCTCCTGCTCCGACCACTGAGAATTCAAAGGCTTAGCTGAAAATTTCAGCTAAGCCTTTTTTCTTTTGATATACATTTAATGAAATTTTTAGGCCTTACATTGGCATGAGGTAAGGCCTTTTTTAATGGTTTGTCCCGTCCTGAAATAGGTTTACACCCAAAGGACCTATTTTATGAAAAAGGAAGAAACTCAAAGAGTAAAGCGTACTCAGCGGGACTACACAATGGGCTTTAAATTGTCCGTTGTGGCATTAGTTGAAAAGGGTGAAATGACCTACAAGCAGGCCCAAAGGGCCTATGGAATCCAAGGTCGCAGCACTGTTTTAAAGTGGCTTCGTAAACATGGCAGCCTTGACTGGAGCAAGCCAATGGTACATCAGAAAAGAATGCCAAAATCCAAAGAGACTCCAGCACAAAAGATTAAGCGTCTTGAAAAAGAGCTTCAGGAAGAGAAGATCAAAACTATGCTTCTCAACGAAATGATTGATATTTCTGACAGAGAACTGGGTACTTCCATAAGAAAAAAACTTACCCCCGAGCTGCACGAGGTCTTCAGGAAACAAAGCAAATAAGTTTATCTGCTTGCTGTAGACAGCTCGGGGTGAGTCGGCAATCGATATATCAGGCTGAAAAACGCCATAAGGTACGGGAAAAACAGTTCCAAGAAGTAAAGAAACTTGTTTTGAGTCTGCGGGCCAGAATGCCTCGGCTGGGAACGCGTAAGCTTTATTTTTTATTGCGTGAGAAATTTGTAGCTCGTGGAATCAAGCTTGGGCGGGATGCTTTTTTCGCATTATTGCGCAGAGAGCATTTACTGATAAAAACAAGAAAAAATTACACAAAAACTACAAATTCAAAGCATTGGCTCAAAAAACATCCTAATTTATTGAAGGAGTTTAAGCCTCAGTATTCAGAAGAAGTCTTTGTTAGTGATATAACTTACGTAAAAACGTTAAATAAAACATACTATCTATCACTAATCACAGACTCTTTTAGCAGAAAAATTGTAGGTCACAATTTGAGTTCTGATCTTAGTGCCGAAGGGACCACTAAAGCTTTAGATATGGCTATCAAAAACCGAAAAACGCGAAACAAAACAATCCACCATTCAGATCGTGGATTGCAGTACGCATCGTCCATTTATCAAAACAAACTCAAGAAAGCCGAAATGGTCCCATCTATGACAGATGGGTATGATTGTTACCAAAATGCGTTAGCTGAACGTATAAATGGAATTTTAAAACAAGAATTTTTGGTGGTTAAATGCACTAGCTTTGATGAGTTAAATTCACTCGTAAAAGAGTCTATTGAAATATATAATTCTGAACGTCCTCATCTTAGTTTGAAAATGAAAACACCGAACCAAATACATAAACAGGGCTGTGGGGGTACCCCCACAGCCCTGTAGTAAACCAATTAACCGTCAATCTATTTTAGGACGGCTCAGTTAAACGTATTGATTACCATTTAAAAACGATAAGGCCATTTTCTTACAACTTCCGACTAATCCTCTTTCTCCTGTAAAACTTGATCCCAATAATATTGTGTCAACTCGGACATATATCGCATAAATTATACTTAGAACCGTTCTTCAACTTACAATTCCCGATAGCTACTAATTAGCGAAACAAGGCAAGGCTGTTGCCTGGCATACGGAGTTGAAGATGGATATGACAATTGGCGATTTAATTAAATTTAATGAATTTCTGGATTCGACAATAGATCCAAAGAATTTGGATGAGAAATTTATTACTTTAAGACAAGCCGAGCTGGAAGGCATATCAAAGAATTCCGATGTTAAACATTTTCCTTTTATTGCCTTAAGCTATGCGAAATTAATGGAACTGACCGTTCTATTATCTGGAAAGTATGCTGACAATTGCCAAATGGTAAATTTTGGGGACCTTGTGGCAAACCCTAGGCACATTGACGTTTGCATCTTAAATGCTGGATTAATAACGGAAAATTACGGAGTTACGGATAGCATTCCTCTTTGGTTCAAGAAACAAGTACGTGATAGTACTGGCAGCCAATACTCTGAAGATCTGGGGAGAATGGTTGTTGAATCATCATTGCTATTTCATTTTGTTAAAAAAGGCATACTGCTGAGAATAGTAAAAAAAGAAAGGCATAGAAGATTAAGCGATCAGTTCCGGTACTGCATTCCAGTTGATGCTCAGTCTGCTTTTTCAAATTATGTTGATAAGGTCAAACCCCTCGCGCATGCTCCGGTAAAAGCGATTGGCTGTGGAGGCGTAAGAGTCGAATGTACCGATGTTGCGTCATGGCTTGCCAGCAACACAGTATTGAATGTTGTTAAAGGCTGCTTAAAAAACGACCTTATGAATATGCTGAGTGGAGCCATGTCAGATGACTACCTGAAATCAATTAATAAACGACTTGAAAAGGCACATAATTCTTTAGCCTATATAAACATGGGAAGGAAAAATTTTGCTAATTTCCCATATGATGAAAAGGTGCCCATAGCAGAATGGGATGAGATCAATCACACCCTGTGCCATTTCTCGCTAGATAGGTATGGTCTGATTCAGTCAGAGTTAGATAAAAGCCTTTCCAATCCTTGTTACAAAAGCCCTTTTCTGAACAATTTGTTGTTCGACGCCTCCAAAACACAAGACACAAACAATCAGAAACATCACGTAATGTTTCAGCATCATCTGACCTGCCCAAACAATCATCGAGAACTAACCGCTTGAATTAATTCTCTTCAGTCAGCGTAGGCATACCTGTTTTTACCTGATTTTTTAACACTGTACATTGCGCTGTCCGCCTTTTTGATCAATTCATCAGCGCAGCTGCTTTTCTCTTGTGGGCACCACAGCGATATACCGATACTTGCCCCGACAAAGACTTCATTGCCCATGTAAGAGAATGGAGCACTGATAGATTTGATCATCTTATCCGCGATAACCCCCGCATCCGATTTGGACCGGAGTTCGTTCAAAACCACAAGAAACTCATCCCCGCCGATACGGGCAACTGTATCCATTTCACGAACACAGGAGTTCAGCCTGCGTGCGGTCTCTCGGAGCAACTCATCCCCGGCATCATGTCCCAGCGTGTCGTTGACATTTTTGAAGCCGTCCAAATCGATAAAAAGAATAGCAGCAAACATGCTTTTTCTCTTGGCAAGAAGTCCGGCTTGTGTGATGCGGTCCCTCGCCAAGCGCAGGGATGGCAACCCTGTTAGTGCATCGTGTGTAGCTAAGTAACGAATTTTTTCTTCAGCATTTTTGCGGGCAGTGATGTCCTGATTCACACCAATGACCTTCAGGGGGGTGCCGAATTCATCATTGACTACAGTAAAGCAGACAACAACGTGTCTTACCTTACCATTTCGGCATATGATACGATGTTCAATCTGTACAGGTGATTCATCATATTCCCGGTTAAGTATTTTTGTAGTTTCTTCACTCACGACAACTATATCGTCCGGGTGGACAAATGATCTGGTGTAGGTTTCAACAGCCATGGTCATACCGCCTTCCTGCTGGCTGGTTGTTCCATAGATCGAGTAGAACTGCTCATTAAAGGTGAATGTCATGGTCTTTATGTCCAACTCCCAATGCCCCATGGATGCCATCTCCAAGGCCATGGTCAGCTTTCCTTCACTTGCCTTGAGTTCACTCTCCATTTTACGCCGGTCCATGATGATAACCACGCTTTCAACAAAAGCACGGAGTTGAGACGCATCGTCTTCGGTATAATCCTTGTCCTTATTTGCTACCGCAGCCAAAGCAACAACCGTGTCCTGAGAGATAACCGGAACAAGGAGCACCTTGTTGATGGGAACGTGGCCTTCAGGAACACCCTTTTGTTTCAGGTGGGCATGGGGGGAGTTAACGATAAGCTCTCGACGGCCCTCAACCGCTTCGGACCAAAAACTGCCCTTGTGAATAGTAATCTGGACAGATTTATCTTTCACAGAGCAATCTGATTGTACCTCGGGGGACCATGACTGAAGAGAAAGTATATTGTCTTTGACGAGACCGAAAAAGGAATACTTGCTTGATGTCATTCTCTTAGCTTCGTTAAGTATCATGTCGCATAGGTCAGCATAATCAGCTTCAACCATTCGTGAAACATGCCAAAGCGCTTCCAGACGTGCTTTAAGGAGGGCCTGCTCTTCTCTGCTACGTTTGATTTCGGTGATATCCCGAAATTCCACCACTCGAACCTGTTTTCCATTGAAAGAAACATTTCGTGCTTCTACTTGGAGAGGGTATTCATTTCCGTTCTTACAAACCCCAACCACTTCGTAGGGCTTTTCATATCCAGTTGACATGTTGTGTAGAACGTCATTTCGAGACTGCTCGCCGATGAGCAGCAGTCCATTCATGCCGATCAATTCATCACGGGTATACCCCGTTATTTCCGACAGTCTAGGGTTACAATCCAGCATAATGCCATTGTCATGAATGCCTATGCCTCCGGATGAGGCCTCGCTGAAAGCCTTAAAGCGTTCTTCACTTTCCTTGAGTGCTTCTTCGGACAACGTTTTTTCCGTTACATCCAAGTGGGTACCGATCATGCGGAGAGCTCTGCCAGCATCATCTTTTTCCACCACCTGACCCTTGGATTTAATCCACAGATACTCCCCTGATTTAGAGCGCATACGAACAGTGATGTTAAAAGGTGCTGCCTTTTCAAGATGCAGGGCAAGTGACTTCTCAGCTTCAGCAAGGTCCTCGGGGTGAACCAGTTTTTGCCATGTTGAAAAATCCTGAGGTAGCTCATTATAGGCATAGCCGAGCATGGTGTACCAGACTGTGTTGAAGTAAACTTCTCCGGTATCAGTACGCCAGTCCCAGACCCCTTCATTTACAATACCCAAGGCCAAAGCCATCCGATCACATTGTTTGGCTAGATCCAATTCTTTCTGCTTATTTTCTGAAATGTCCCGAAAGGAACATAATACTGCTGGGTTACTGTCCCACTCTATGAGTGAGCCGGAGAATTTCACCCAAAGCGGGCTATCTGTTACGGTTTGTCCTTGGAATTCGCATCGGTCCAAGTCCTGTGCTCCAGACTGGCATGCTCTTAGATATTGAGCCACACTAGATCTATGCTCTTCCCGGACCAAACTTTCCAGACCGTCCGTGGTCAGTTCCGCCAATGTCCTTTTGAAGACACGGGATAAGGATATATTTCCTATGACAATAGCTTCATCTTGAATGATGGCTATGCCTTCCTGAGCATTTTCGAAGAACCTATGGAATTGGATTTCATCACTGGACGGGGGCTGCCTGTCCGCATCGTGTATTGACATAGATCTCCTTTTGCATGGAAGCACCCTGTCTTTTGTTATTAGGGTATAAATACTTTTTTAAAATAATTATTACAAAAAAAAAGGTTCATACACAAGAGTTCCCATTTCCCTTAAACCGCCGAACAAATTTCCTATCTATATAATCCTTAATCCGAAAAGCGAGCGGACCGCCGAAGCTCAATCCATTTTTGTGCAATATGCCTTTTCCGTCCCCGCTATTGAATATGAGCAGATAGGAACCACCCGGATCGAATGCTTTCAGACTGCTGCCTTCGAGCTGCGCGCGCACATTGTGTACTAGTACTGAATTCTGACGAACGGCATAGACCCCCACTTTATCCAGAGGTGACGGCTCGAACCAGATGCAATCACCTCCACCGAAAATTTCCGGATAAGCAACACTTTGCAGATAGCGATTAACCCTGAGCCCCCCATCATTTCCGGTAGCCATGCCCGACGCGGCAAAGACTTTTGAAGGCTCCACCCCCAAAGCCAGAAAAATGATATCTTGTCCATAGTGCTGCCCGTTCTGCAATAAGATGTCGCCTGTTGTCACACGTTCCACGTAACTGCCCTGAACAATTTCGATTCCGCGTTTGTTCAGACTTTTGATCGCAAAATTACGAACTCTTTCCGGATGATTGCGCAAAAATTCGCTGCCAGTAAAAATCTGGATTTTTGCACCGAAGCGCCCCTGTTCTTCGGCTGCTGCCCAAGCGTTACCGGCAATTTCAAACGCCGCGGGACCGCCCCCGCATATACCGATACGCACCGGATGTTCAAAGGCTGTTTCCTGAATCCGAATGCGAGCCTGCAAAAGGTTTTGTATGGGTTTTACGGTATAGATATCGGTGCTGCCCTCGTCCATGAGACTACTGGGGACAAAGCTCCCAAGATTGCAGGAAAGCACGTCGTATGGAACTTCCTGACCCGATTCAAGAATGACCATCCGTTTGTGCGGATCTATACGTGCAACCTTGCCGAGTACGAAATTTCCCCCTCGACTTTCCACCATGGACTTCACATGGAAACTTATTTCTTCGGGCAGGTAAGCACCACCGAGCAGCCCCGGCCCCATACCCGAATAGTAATGACGCTCATCCGGACCGATGACCGTGACGTGATGTCCATCCGCAATAATCTCCGGAATGGCTTCCATGAGCTGCATATGCGCGTGTCCGGCACCGGCAATGACAAGTTCACCCATTGTAACTCCAGTCAGCAACTGTTTTGAATACGATGATAAGGGTTTAAACTATCTACATGTAAAACATATAGCTGCAAGGTGTCCATATTCATCACTTGCCGCAAGACAAAAGAAAAGGGCCGCCCTCTTGCAAGACCGACCCGATAATCCAAGTTCAATATGCCTTTAAACAGTGATCAAATGTTCTCCACTTTTGATGATCTCAGTCAAAGGCACACCCCAGAATATAATCTCAATACCTAACTGTTCAAGTTGAGACTTAACGCCCAATTGATCGGCGCAGGCTGCACAGGCACTGAATTCCACACCTTGTTCTTGGGCCTCGGCAACCAGCTTCTGTATATGCACATCTTCGGCAACCAGCTTTGCCGTGGCACCCCATACAATTACACGAACCTCTTCCCACAAGCTTTTTTTCATTGCATTATACGCATACATCATCACCATTAATTCAGAGGCCACCGGATCGGCATTGGTCCACAACAGATTTAATTTTTTATCATTCATATTATCTCCTGACTGTTTAAAACAGCCTACCTCTTAACACACAGAGGAGCCTCAACAATAAGTACGGTTCTGAGAAGATATATGTAGAACGCAGCCGTTAAGATGACGGTAAAATCTTCAACTGATCCAAAAGAGGAGGATACTGATCAGGCAGAGACAGGTAGGCGATATTCTCCTCCTCACCCCAATAATCAGATTTAGTCAGCCTTAAGCTACCTCGCAGTTCTCCGATTATATTCATCAATTTCCAATTTCTATCGTATACTAAACGGCGGTTGGGATTTAACAAAATGTATTCAATGTCTCTCCTTACAGACTTGGAGAGAACATACGGCAACCTTTTTTTGATCTCACTTTCAGATGCCGAAACAGTCAATTTTAGCTCACCATATAAATCACGCATTTCCAGCCCTCAAATAATCATATGAAGCATTAATGCTGATGAACACCTTCTCCGCAGCTTTCACCGCTTCTTGTCCCAAGGCGTAAAACTTATCAGGATGATGTCTTTGGACCATTTTCAGATATGCATTACGGATGTCATCCTGAGTTGCACTTTCACCAAGTCCAAGAAGAGCTAACGCTTTCAAGCGTGCCTCATCCACTTTAGTGGCGGACGGTCTTCCTTTATAACGGTTTTCATTTTTCCGTTGGCCGTACTTGTTTATCCACCAGGAACGTAAACCGAAGTCAGGATATGGCGGCAGATCTTTATGAGTTATGCCACGGTAAATCTTATTCAGCATCCTGGTTCCGACGTGAAACAGATCTGCAATGAGAAATAAAGCCTGCAATTCTGAAAAGCGGAGGCGGCCATCAGCTATAACCATCAAGACAACCAACTCCAAAAGTTTGTAGTGATCGTTCCGGTTGACAAAAGTTTGCGAAAGGAACTCGCAGGCAAGTTGGACATCAATCAGACTGTTCGGCAACCCTTCAATAATTCTATTAACATCATCAAAATTAAGGTTTCGTGAAATTGATCCTAAAAGTTCAAATTCCTTGTCATCGATCTCCCCATCAACAACCATAACCCAGGCAAGAATTGTCGCAACACAATAACCGCCGGGGTTATTCGATTTCATCAAGATGGGCAGCAAGGCTGAATTTCTAAGATCAGGCATTTCTCACCTCATCGGGCATTCCTTTTGACCAACTAGAGATTAATCACCACCTAATATTAATATAAGTAAAATTTAGAGAAAGACAAAATTAAGAATTATTAATTAATATAAAGGCAAAGCGCCTTTAAATAACAAAATCAATTTTATAACCGGTTCCAAATCCAGATGTAGAGCGCTTAATTTTCCTATTTGGACATAGGTATTCCCTATAAGCCCACCCTAAAATCATCCATAAACACAATAACATTACTATTTATTGACTCATTAAAAGCGAGACAAGTAATAATAAATGCTTTGTACTTTTTTAGCACCCTGCGGACTATACTCCAGTCTGCACAACTGAATTTGTGGCCTTTCAAAAGCGTATGGTTCATCCGGGTAAGGGCTGTTTTTATTGTCGACGATAAAGCCAAACTCAGGATTATGTTCTACTACCCTCAAGAACTGGGCAGAAACATGGATGAGATATTGCGGGCCGTAAAAGGTATGCAAATTTCTGAAGCCAATGAAGTTGCTATACCTACAGGCTGGCCGAACAACGAACTTATCAAAGACTCAGTTATTGTTCTTCCGGCCGACAACGTAAAAACAGCTAAGGAACGCACCGGAGCCACAGACTGCTATGATTGGTGGTTCTTTTAATCGAAGATGCGCAAGAGGGCGGTCTGCCCTCTTGCGCATCTTCGATTCCATTAACCCAAAACGTAGTCCCTTATGTTTTTAAACTATCTCGAATTACGCGCACATGACTCAATAATTCCATTGGATATCATTACTTCTCAAGATTAAAATATTTTGCTGTGACCGCTTGGAGCTTACCATTCCGTGCAAGCTCTTTCAGAACACGCCCGACAGCCTTTACCGCCTCCGGATCAGCATGTTTGGAAAAAACCAGATAATGTGAATAGCTATGGAACGATAAAGGTAAAATCCTCACTTTTTCTTCCAAGCCATCCTCCCTGATTGTATGGACCAGACCAAGATTATGAAAAAAAACAAAGCGTCCTCTGCCCCGAGCAAGCTTCACTAAATTCTGAGAAATGGTCATAGCACCAGAATCTACCAAAAGACCGCCTTGTTTTTCCAGAAAAAGGGCTGACGATGTACCAAGATTACTCATGATCTTGCCCTTTTTGCCGAGCCTGCGGATGTCCTCAAAATTCCTAATAACAATGGGATCATCCCGACGAACAGCAATAACATGATCAATAGAGTAAAGAGGAGGATCTACATATATGAATTCTGTCTCCCGATGTGGGGTACGCGTCATACCCAAAAAAACATCAATACGCCCATGCTTCAAAGCATTCTTGATACGACTGAATTTGATTAACTCCGGTGGCGCGACAAACTTTATATTTTGCGAGTTCTTCTCAATAAGCTCCATAATTTCAACACATAATCCCCGGACCACAGTGCAATTTCCAACAGTTTCATTGTAATACTTGGGAAATCCATCCTGATAATATGTCTTTAATGTAAATGCTGACGCCAGCGATGGAACCAAAAGAACCACAATCAGCACAGTAGATAACAGCTTAATTATTCTAAACATCGACACCTCTGAAACAGACAACCTCATTTTCTAAAACTTATCATACTATACCCGCTAAATATACACAGCAAGATAAAACAAAAACAACATCAATACACCTTACGACGCGAAAAACTTGATCCAATCACAGAAAAGGTATTCTCTACTATGAACAAGACCCTATCATCGTGTCTGAAAGCTATCTCTTCCAACTTTTTCAACTGAATGTTGTTAACAACCGTCATCAAGATATTCTTATCTTCACGCAGATAAGCTCCCTGCCCTTTGATAAAGGTCGCACTCTGCTTCATCTCGTGCAGAATATCATGGCTTATCATTTCAATATTATCTGAAATAATGAAAACAACCTTGCGCTGGTTGAACATTGAGAGGGTCTGCTCCACCACAGTTGATGAAATGAACACCAAAATCAACGAAGCTATTATTATATCAAGAGGGAGCTCAAACAGACTCAGACTGAAAAGAGTTGCATTGAAAACAAGATAGACCTTGCCTATCCCGATATTAAAACGCTGGAACAGATACACGGCAAGCACATCAAGACCGCCGTTTGATCCAAGTGACCGTAAAACCGTTCCAGCCCCAAAGCCCATCATTGCTCCGCAGGCGACAGCTGCATAAGTAGTATTTTGAACGGCCATAGGGATTGAAATAAACTCGTATGCGAGAGTGGCCGCAATGGTTGCGTACAGGCTGTACCAAAAGAAACGTCGGCTTACCTTTATCCACGCAAATAAGAATACGGGTACGTTGAGAATGAAGAACAGCACCCCCGGAGAAAGTACCCCGGTTTTATAATAAATAAGCGAAGCAAGGCCGAAAACGCCCCCAGCAAGAAACTCGTTGGGAACGGCTAAACTTTTTATAGCGATCGAACATATTGCCGACCCCAATGTAATCAATAATAAATTCCACCAAACAGAATAGGTAAAGTCAAAATTAACGGAGCTACCTTTGCCGAGTACGGACTTAACTGGTTCTAACATTTTCCTTGTATCTTTATAGGTTAAACAATTAACCAAAAAGACTAACAGCTTTGAAGCTGCAATTCAAGGAGACTAAAAACAAAACCGATCAGGGACAAGTTATCTTGAAACAAAGACAATGAACTGATTTAACAGGAATTAATTCAACTAAAACCCTCATCATCAACATCATAAATACGAATCTTATTGCTGCGCGGAAATTCCTTTTTCAAAAGTTTCTTAAGCAGCCTTTTCACGCCCTTGAAATCTTCTGTAAACCTCTCGGTATCAAATCCATCCTCAATCACTAAGAATGAATCTTCTCCCTTGCGCAAGATAACCACAGAGCGATCCCGCTTGTAAGTACGTAAATCAAGTCCTTTCCCGACCTGAATCTTCTTGAGCTTGCGCATGACACTTTCTATTGCTGAATCCTTATCAATCATGCATGCGATGATATGTCTCCATATAAATTCATGTCAATCAGCTACCATCCATCCGAAATAAATAATACATTAGTATTTCCTTTTATACTCACTATATGCTACGTTTCCAGCATATTATATCTCCACTCTAAAAGAAACCACGAAGAATTGCCCAACATGAAGCATCATTTCAAAACGACATATAGTTGCTTTATCTTTATCTGCCTATTTTCTCTGCTTAATATATTAACCATTTCAACCGCATCCAGTGCCGCAAAAAAAAGAATAGACGGAATAAATCCGGAATCCATCAAGCAGAGAATCAAGCTCAGCGACGCAGAAGCAGCATGGCTGAAGCAGGATAAAACAGTAACTGTGCGAGTTGGAAACTGGCCGCCGTTCATGATTACGGAAAACGAAGTCTCCGGCATATCAATCGACTACCTTGATCTGATCGCATCAATTCATGGGATCAAATTTAAATACGTTACTCAGGACGAAATTTCCTGGCCTGAAGCATTAAAATCAATTCGCAAACATGACGGAATCGACATGGTTCCGGCTATTCAGCAATCCGATGACCGTAAGGATTTCATGTCCTTCAGCATTCCTTACCAAACCCTGCCTTGGGTTATTGTCACCCGCGATGATGCTGAATTCGTAGGAGGACTGAACGACCTTGAAAGCAAAACTGTTTCAGTTCAAGACCGGTTTATCCTGCAAAAGCAAATAGAAAAGCAATACCCAAACCTTAATCTTCGGATAATAAAAACCAGAACCCCTACACTCGATTCACTAAAAGATGTTGCTACGAAAGAGGTCTACGCCACTATCAATGCACTTCCTGTCGTCGTCTACTTTATCAAGCACTATGGACTTTCAAACCTCAAGGTAGCGGCCCCTGCCAAATTCGATGCCCTTGAACTTTCCATGGGCATCCGAAACGACTGGCCGGAACTTGTTTCCATCATCTCAAAAACAATCCAAGCCATGTCTCACAAGGATGTGGCTGCAATCCACAACACTTGGCTCTCTGTTAATTACGAACCGGGCATCAGCACAACTGAAGCAAAAAGATACGCATTTTTCGGTTTATTAACCCTGTTTATAGTAATTGGGCTGTTCGTAACCATAAACCGCACACTCAAAAAGAAAATTGCCCAGCGGACCAAAGCGCTGATAGCGGAATTGGATGAAAGAGAACGCATCCAGAGAAATTTGAAAATAAGTGAAGAACGCTATGACATGGCTTTACGTGCTGTAAGTGACGGACTTTGGGACTGGAACCTGCAGACCAATGAAGTATATTACAGCCCACGCTACTTCGAGATGCTGGGTTATGAGCCGGATGAATTTCCCCACGAATATAAGACATGGCTCCATTTGATGCATCCGGATGACAGGGAACGGGCCTCTGAGGTCGTAACCGCCTATTTGGACAAATTTCCCTCAGATGATCTAAAATCAATATTTTCACAAGAGTTCAGAATGCTTACCAAAGCAGGAGACTGGAAATGGATTTTATCACGCGGAAGAGTTCCTGAATTTGACAAGCAAGGAAAACCGGTCAGACTGATCGGCACACATATGGACATAACGGAGCGCAAGAATACAGAACAACTGATGGTCCAGACAGAAAAAATGATGTCCATCGGCGGGTTGGCTGCGGGTATGGCCCATGAAATTAACAACCCCCTTGCCGGAATTCTCGGTCACAGCCAAAATATTCGTAACAGGCTGTTCAGCAAGACAAAAGCCAACATTCGTACCGCCGAAAAGCACGGTATTGAACTGCAACAGATTCAAGACTACATGGATGACCGGGAAATCCCCAGAATGATTGATGGAATTCGAACTGCAGGCAACCGGGCAGCCAAAATTGTCTCCAACATGCTCAGCTTCAGCCGTCAAAGTGAAAAAGAGTATTCGCTCCATGAGATTACGAATCTTCTGGAAAAGGCCATTGACCTGTCTGCCAGTGACTACAATCTGGAAAAACTATATGACTTCAGACAGATAAACATAATTCGTGAGTATGAGCCCCAGATTCCGCCTATTTATTGCGAAGGCACTGAGATACAGCAGGTATTCATGAATCTCCTGAAAAACGGTGCTGAAGCTATGAGGGAGAAGGACTACGACCAAGATTCTCCCCAATTCATCTGCCGGATACGTAAAACTGCACGGGCTGTAATAGTTGAAATTGAAGACAACGGTCCCGGCATTGACTATGCGACCCGCTCCAGAATCTTTGAACCTTTCTATACAACCAAAGATGTGGGCAAAGGCACCGGACTGGGACTTTCGGTGTCCTATTTCATAATAACCAGTCACCACAACGGAAGCATGAGTGTTGATTCAAGCCCCGGTAACTGGACCCGTTTCACTATCAGAATTCCATTTGAATGCACTTCATAGTGATGAAAGAATAAAGCTCATACGCCAATAGCTGGTGCAACGAAAAAAAACACATATATTTTAATAAATTTAGTTCTACTTTATTAACTGACTGCTCCCCCTTTTTGCACGGGAAGGGTAATGGTAAACCGTGCTCCCTGACCGGGAACAGAACTGACCGTAAAAGTTCCACCATGATTCTGCGTGATTATGAAATATGAGACTGAAAGCCCCAAACCGGTTCCTACACCGGCCGGCTTGGTAGTAAAGAATGGCTCAAAAATTCTTTTCCGAATCTCTCCCTTTATTCCGGGACCATTATCTTCAATTTCAATAACAACAGAGTCTCCGCTGCTGCGCGTGCGCACATAAATCTCTGGTGTTGAACCGTAAAAACCATGTTCACGCATGGCCTGTGCAGAATTCTTAAAAAGATTGAATAAGACCTGCTCAATCTCGGTCTGTGAACAGACTATATTCGAAACATCTGGGGAAAAATCGCGCACTATATTTATATGTGTGAAGTCATATTTACGCTTTAAATCATAATCCTTGGCTGAAAGTTCCAAAGAATCTTCAATCAAATCGTGAACATTAACAGTTGTTATTATATTTTTTCCGGGCTTGCTGAATTTCAACATATTGGAAACAATTCTGGCTGCCCGCATCCCGGAATCCTTAATCCCTCTGATGACAGGGGTGACCTTACGGGATTCAAGATATTCCTGCATAGCCTCCAGCGAACATCCTGCTTCATTTGCGGCATCAACATTGGCTTTTATATCAGGAGAAAACTTACGCTCCAAATTCTGAGCCCCCTGCACTATACCGCCGAGAGGATTATTGATTTCATGGGCCATTCCTGCTGCAAGTCCACCCACAGACATCATTTTTTCAGTCTGAACCATAACTTCTTCCATGCGCACCCGGGCTGTGACATCATCAATCCTGACCACCACCCCTTTGACCTCAAAACCTCGCAATGGAAAAGCCGTAACATCAAATATCTCTGACGAATCTTCTCTGATTACAGACCGCTCAATGGTTTTTGGAAAATTGTATTTCTTTGCTTCGGCAATCGCATTCACAATATCTTCGCGGCCGGAAAAAAAACTTTCCACATTTTCCGGCTCAATCTCAGTTGAATCAAGATTGAACAACTCCAATGCACGGTTATTACACTGGCAGACATCCATATCCTCATTAACCCAGATCAAGGCTGAAGGCATGGAATCAATGACACTCTGGAAATATCTTTTGGAAACAATAAGGTCATGTTCGCGTTCACGAACCTGTTCGGCCATAGAATCAAAGACCCTGCCCAATTCATCCAGCTCGACAAAACCGCTCTCCTGTGAAGCAGATGTGGGATAGTTGCCGTCGGCAACAGCAGAAAGTTTCCTGACATAGCCCACCAACGGAGTCACTACGGCTTCGCGGAACTCTTTTTTCAATGCAAAAAGCAGTACCATGAAGAAAAATACAACCAAGAGACCTATCAACAAACCTAGAGCAATTACGGGTTGAAACAGATAGTAGGCAGTACACCCGACCAGAAGCTTCCAGCCGGTTCCGGTGATATTAACAACACGGCCAAAGAAAAGGCTGTTCTCAGACCGATAGAATTCCACATCACCGGGCTCCAGTCTTTTTTTAAAGATATCCAAGTTGCCGACATTGGCCTGTATTTTAACCAGTTCACGATCAGGATGAACAATCAGGTTACCATATGAGTCTGCGAGGATTATTATCCTGTTAGAAGACAAGAATCCGTAAATAAATTTCTGCAAGGCACCGAGATCCAGCTCAGCCACCAGCTTTCCGCCATCCTGCACCGGTATACTTATATAAACAACCAGCTTTCCGGAATGCGGAGAGAGGATGGGAGAGGTCAGTACCCGCTTGGCTTTATCCGAAGCGCTGAACCGGATTGGAAAATCAACCCCCTTAATTCCATGCGGAGCCACTGCTATGATATTTTCATTTTTATCCAGAAGAATGAGACGGTCAAACTGTCCGAAACGTTCATGAAGTCCACTAAAATAATTCCGGAGATTATCAACATCACCTTCTCCGCTCATGATAGCCACTGAACGCAGGACATCTTCTGCGCCATCAATATAAAATTCCACATTGCGGGACAGGGATCTGGAAAGATGCACGATCTCCCTCTCCAGGATACTGATCTGATTAAATCCCACAATCGAAACCAGAATGACTGTCATTATCAAGCCTGGCACAAGAATCCATTGAACCAGCTTGCTCTGAAAAATTTCAACAACCGAAGCCCTGCTCATTTCTCTCTCTTTGATACTGTGACGAAATTACCGTTTTTAACGGTCACAATATGTCCGGTGTGCTTTACATCACCGAAATCATCAATTTCAAACGATCCTATCAAACTATTCTCAAAGCCGATTCCGGGAATTACAGCAGCCAGACCTTTTGTACGTCCCCCGTTCCTTTTCACTGCCTCAGCAAATACCTGCACTGCCTGATAGCCGAAGACAGCTGCGAAATTCGGAGCCCAACCAAACCGCTTAATAAATCTATCCTTAAAATCTACGTAAAGTTCTTCCGGGTCGTCTTCTGCAAAATGGACTACAAAGATTATCCCTTCGACGCTTTTACCGCCGGTCTGAATCAATTCTTTGGTATAACCCCACATACTGCTCAGAATTGTCCAATTTGTTTTATTCAGGGTGCAGAACTGAGCAAAACCGGCTAAATCACGTGCCGATGTGACCATGACCACTACATCTGGATTAATGCTCTTCAATTCATCGACAATTTTCTGCCAGTCTATGGAACCTTTTTGTTCACCGAACGTTACCTCACCAACAAGTTTACCACCCTTCGCTGCAAATTTTTCAACAAATACATCTTTATAGGTAGCTGAGAATGCCTGATTTGAAATATCCCAGACTACTGCCAATCTTTTCTTACCAAGCCTATCCGCTGAGTACTCCGCCAGACCTTTAGATAAATCTGTAAGAGTCGGGATTACTCTGAAAAAGTTATCCTTAATCCCTTGCAACAAAGGGGTTGAGGTGGTTGGAGAGATATAAACAACCCCAATGTCTTCCATATCACGAACAGCCACCATAGATTGCGAACTGGTCATATGACCGATAATTGCGGAGACTCCTTCGGCAATAAGTTCTTCATCTGCCTTAACTGCCCCTTCAGGAGTATTGTGATCATCACGGACAAGGAACTCAATCCTGCGACCGTCAATACCTCCTGCTTCATTGATGTCCTCAACAGCCAGCAATGCCCCGTTACGGCCCTGAACGCCTAAATCAGAATATTTACCCTTGAGGGTTCCTGAAAAGCCTAGACGGATGGGATCATCCGAACATGCGCTCAATGACAGACAAAGGAACAACAGCCATACAAAGACGCCCTTTTCAGCCGACTGGAAATAATTTCTCAACATTCGCTCCTCCTGCATTAAGGCCACAAGAACTTACACACAGTATAACCTGAAAGGAGACTGAACGCCAAGAATGATAAATAAAAAAGCCTGCCCCAGCATAAGTAGAGGCAGGTTAACACTTACCCCGGTTGACCCATCCCCTGCTTAGACGTATTTTCATCTTATTTAAATCAACTAAAAGGCACATGCGGAGAACATATGGGAATCAAATTCATACGTAAAAACGCAACAAGACCACCGTTGCTATTTGTCAGCGATGTTCGCCGTGAATTTCTTATAGCCGACATTACCCGCAATTCCGTTCCGCGCGGCATGTATTATCTGCTCATGGGCGTAGCTGCCTTCATTGCATCCATAGGTCTTACAGCCGACAGCCCCGCTGTAGTCATCGGAGCTATGCTTGTTTCACCCTTGATGACACCTATTTTCGGGCTTTCACTTGGATTAGTGCGTGGAGAAATGAGCCTCATCCGCGCTTCTGTCTTTTCGGTAACAGCCGGAATTTTGATCGGAATTTTGGGCGGCATACTTATCGGAAGCCTCCCGATCTTCTTTGAACTGACCCATGAAGTAATATCAAGGACAAAACCCAACCTGCTTGATCTTGGAGTTGCCGCTTTTGCCGGAATAGCCGGAACAGTCGCCCTCATTGACGAACGGGTAAGCCCGGTCATGCCCGGAATCGCTATAGCAACCTCCCTTGTCCCGCCGCTATGTGCCAGCGGACTTTGCATTGCCCTTCATCAATATTCTGACGGATGGGGAGCTTTCCTGCTATTTTTCGCAAACTTTCTGGTTATTCTTTCTGTTGCCAGCGTGCTCTTTATTATTACCGGATTTATACCCCATTCCGAAGATGAACCCCTGCCGCGACTGATAAAGCATTTTTCCATTACCACAGTGGGACTGATCATTGTTGCAGCCTTCCTGACTAAATCCCTCGTGGAGGTTGCCATCTCACGCCAGATCGACAACAGCTTGCGTACCGTGGCAACCCAAGCCATTACATCAATCCCTAATACAACCATTGAAAAGGTAAGCCATGAAATAGATGCAGGCGCAGTGAACGGTTTCATTACTCTTAACGGTCCAACGTCACTCAAGGCCAAGGCTATAAAAACAATGGAAGAACACGCATCGCAAGCTCTTCATAAACCGGTGAAAATCATTGTCCGCACCAGCATTACCCAGAGTATTTCATCCTCACCGCAATCTACAAGCGCCCTGCTCAACGCTCATGCCAAAAAACAACATATAAAGCTGGAGCAAAGCGCTATGATTCTGGAACAGGCTGAACTCCTGCTCCGCAGCATCATATCCGAATACCCATGGTACACCCTTTCAGGCATCAACTACACAAAGCTGAAAAGCGGTCCGGGCCTGATTATCGAGATCAGCGGTCCTGAACGCCCGCTACCGGAATCAGTTGAAAAACTGGAGAATGTGCTACGTAAGAATACCGGAGTAAAGAATCTCTCGCTGATCATCCGCTACTACAAAAGTTATGACATAACCCGCAACGGCAGAAATCTTTTCGGAGTCCACTATTCAGGGAAAGAATCACCGCAAGCCAAAACAATTGAGCAACAAGCGGCAAAATTAATCGGTGAACTGAGAAACATATTCCCAATCCATGTTGAGGCCCAGCCAATGGAGAAAGGATGGAAAATCATGGCGGATGTGACCGGGGCACGCCTTGTCCAAAGCAAGGAAATTAAAAAGATAGAAATGAAGCTTAGCGACATGCTTTCGGCACCAGTCAAACTTTATGTGTATTCGAAGACAGAAGGGGTCATTGAAAATGACGGCATCAAACCCCTTGAATTCTTTAACACCACACACCAGATCAAACGCCTTGATTTGCAATAGAGAATCCATTCTGTAAATATCAAAAAGTCTAAGATAACAATTTAAATCCAGATCAGTCTGGATGCCTTTCCCGCTATTTGTTATGATAATTAAGATTATAAACTTAGCAGCGGGACGAACGATTGAAATACTATCAGAAACTACTTCTTTTAGGCCTGATATTTGCGTTGGTTTGGACCGGGTCCATATTTTTCTTTTACAACAGAATTGTTCAGGCTGAAAAAGACAACATATACAGATCTGCCCTGAAAGAAGCAGAGGTGGCCTTTGAAAAAGACCTCACCTACCGCCGCTGGGTAGCTGGGTTGGGAGGTCTTTACGCCGGAGTATCCTCAAAACTTCAGCCTAACGAGTATCTCCATGTGCCGCAGCGCGATGTTCTTACGACTGACGGCGAAGTAATGACCATGATAAACCCTGCTTACATGATGCGCATGGTATACGGGATGATGGATGAAGATGCCGGTTTGCAGGGCCATATAACCAGCCTTACCCCCATACGCCCCGGCAACGGACCGTCTGAATGGGAAGCCAAGGTCTTAAAGACATTTAAAAACAATCCTGCTGATTTTCACGCACTAGCTACAGAAAATGAAAGGCCGGTTCTGCATTTCATGCGGCCCATGATAACGGAAGAAAAATGCCTTAAATGCCATGCACAGCAAGGATACAAAAAAGGCGATATCAGAGGGGGCATTAGCGTAACTGTTCCGATGTCTGGATACCAGCAAACCATGAAAGCGTTTATTGCCGAGACCAATAACTCATTCATAACAATCTGGATTGCCGGGATACTATCCATAATCATCGTCTTCAACACCCTGAGCCGTTATGAACGGGCTCGCTGCAAAGCTGAAGATGAATTGGCCAAGACTAAAAACTATCTGGCCAATATCATCAACTCAATGCCGTCAATTCTTGTCGGAGTGGACCCGGAAGGAAAAATCACCCACTGGAATATGGAAGCCGAAAAAATAAGCCGCATCAGCTCGAGTGAAGCTGTCGGCCTCCCTCTATCTCAAGCCCTTCCGGATATGCATAATGAGTTGGAAAGAATTCTTATGGCAATGAAAAACCGGGTTATCGAAACTGACTCATTACAAACGAAAACCGACTCCGGAACAACCCGCTACGACGACATCACTATTTACCCGTTAATCGCCAACGGGGTTGAAGGCGCAGTCATCCGCATTGATGATGTGACCGAGCGTATGAATCTGGAACAAATGATGATCCAGTCTGAAAAAATGATGTCTGTGGGCGGGCTGGCCGCAGGGATGGCCCATGAAATCAACAATCCTCTGGCCGGTATTTTAGGACATGCGCAAAACATAGAGAAACGCTTGTTCAGTGATATAGAAACGAACAAAAGCGTTGCCACTGAATGCGGAATTTCGCTCGTGAACTTACGCGCGTACATGGACAAGCGCCAAATTCCAAAGATGCTCAGCGGGATTAAGGAATCAGGAAACCGTGCAGCAAAAATAGTTTCCAATATGCTCAGCTTCAGCCGCAAAAGTGATAAGATTAGCAGAAGCTGCCAATTGGACGAACTGCTTGAGAAAACCATTGAACTGGTAGCCAACGACTACAATTTGAAAAAGCATTATGACTTCCGAAAAATTGAAATCATTCGCCAGTACGATGAAAATACTCCTGCTGTTCTTTGCGATGGCAACGAAATACAACAGGTGTTCCTCAACCTGCTTAAGAACGGTGCAGAAGCTATGAGCGAAAAAAACTACGAACATGAGCAACCTAGATTCATCTGCCGTATTAAATCCGAAGACGGAATGGCTATCACAGAAATCGAAGACAATGGACCGGGGATCGTTATAGACCCGGTAAACAGGATTTTTGATCCTTTTTTTACCACCAAAGGTGTGGGCAAGGGTACTGGTTTGGGGCTCTCAGTGTCCTATTTTATTATTTCCGACCAGCATAACGGAATTATGGAAGTGAATTCGGTTCCCGGTGAGTGGACAAAGTTCACAATCAAGCTCCCCCTTAAATAAGCAGCATACATCAAAAGCAGAGGGGGCTCCGTTTGCACAGAGCCCCCTCTTATATACAGTGAGATACAGCGGTTAAGCTGCGTATGTTCTACTATTTGAAAACCATGGTAGCTTCAACAGCTTTCTGCCAGCCTTCGTACAGCTTTGCAGCTTCGGTTTCTTCCATTTTAGGATCGAACTCACGGTCAATGCCGAAGTTCTTTTTGATGTCGTTCTTGTCTGCCCAGAAACCAACTGCCAGACCTGCGAGGTATGCAGCACCGAGAGCGGTGGTTTCAATGCACAGAGGACGCTCAACAGGAACACCGAGGAAATCGGACTGGATCTGGAGCAACAGGTCGTTAGCTACTGCACCGCCGTCAACGCGAAGTCTTGCCAGTTCGATACCGGAGTCAGCTTCCATTGCGGAGAGAACATCTTTGGTCTGGTAGCAGAGGGACTCAAGGGTAGCACGAACAAAATGTTCTTTGGTGGTACCACGGGTCAGACCGAACATTGCACCGCGAACTTCGGAATCCCAGTAAGGAGCACCGAGACCAACAAATGCGGGAACCATGTAAACGCCTTCGGAGCTCTGTACGCGGGTTGCGTAGAGTTCGGAATCTTTAGCGTCGCGGAACATTCTCATACCGTCGCGCAGCCACTGAACAGCGGAACCTGCTACGAAGATGGAACCTTCAAGAGCGTATTCAACTTTACCGTCAACACCCCATGCGATGGTGGTCAGCAGGCCGTTCTTGGAGGGAACTGCTTTTTCACCGGTGTTCATGAGCATGAAGCAACCGGTACCGTAGGTGTTCTTAGCCATACCTTCTTCGAAGCAAGCCTGACCGAACAGAGCTGCCTGCTGGTCACCGGCCATACCGGAGATGGGGATTTCGAGGCCCTGGAACTTATCTTTGTGGGTGTTACCGTATACTTCGGAGGAAGGACGAACTTCGGGAAGCATGGAAGCAGGAACATTAAGAGCTTCGAGGATTTCTTCGTCCCACTTGAGTTCGTGGATGTTGTACATGAGAGTACGGGAAGCGTTGGTGTAGTCAGTTACGTGAACTGCGCCGCCGGTGAGCTTCCAAACCAGCCAAGTGTCAATGGTACCGAAGAGAAGGTCGCCGGCTTCTGCTTTTGCACGGGCGCCTTCAACGTTGTCGAGGATCCATTTTACTTTGGTACCGGAGAAGTATGCGTCGATGAGCAGACCGGTTTTTTCACGAACAACGGGATCAAGACCTTTTGCTTTAAGATCGTTGCAGATGTCCATGGTCTGGCGGGACTGCCATACGATTGCGTTGTATACGGGCTTACCGGTGTTCTTATCCCAAACAACAGTGGTTTCACGCTGGTTGGTGATACCGATAGCTGCGATTTCTGCAGCAGGAACGTCGGAGAGGGCTTCAGCAACTACGGACTGAACGGAAGACCAGATTTCACTAGCGTCGTGCTCAACCCAACCCGGATTGGGAAAAATCTGGGTGAATTCTTTCTGGGTAACTTTTACGATCTGACCAGCTTTGTCGAAAATGATTGCGCGAGAGCTGGTAGTACCCTGGTCAATTGAAAGTACGTATTTCTTTTCCATTTTAAATTTCCCCTTTTGGTAATTAGGGGTGAAGCAAAACTTCACCCCGTATTATCATTTAAGTTCTATCTATCAATCGTGAAATTTAGCCGACAAGAGCTTTGTAAACCAGAGCACCTGCAACACCGCCGCAGAGAGGGGCTACAACAGGAATCCAGGAGTATCCCCAGTCGCTGCTGCCTTTACCCGGGATGGGAAGAACAGCGTGAGCAATACGGGGACCGAGGTCACGAGCAGGGTTGATAGCGTAACCGGTGGGGCCACCAAGAGAGAGGCCGATGGATACGATGAAGAAACCTACGATCAGGGGGTTAAGACCCTGAGTGAATTCGTTGGCACCGATACCAAGGATGATGAATACCAGGAAGAAGGTGCCGATAAATTCGCAGAGGAAGTTTTCCGCGGTGCAGGGAATAGCGGGACCGGTGGAGAATACAGCCAGTTTAAGGCCTGCATCCTGAGTGGGTTCCCAGTGGCATTTGTAAGTAAGGTAGCAGATTACTGCACCGAGGAATGCGCCGAGCATCTGGCCGGCAATGTAGAGGGGAACCTGTGCCCAAGGGAAATATCCACCGGCAGCAAGACCAACGGTAACAGCAGGGTTGATGTGTGCACCGGAATATTTACCGGCTACGTAGATTGCAAATGTTACTGCAAATCCCCAACCCATGGTGATGACAATCCAACCACCGTTCTGACCTTTGGATTTTTCAAGAAGGACGTTGGCAACTACGCCGCAACCGAAAAGGGTAAGAATCAAAGTACCAATTACTTCGCCTAAGAAAGGACTCATAATCACTCCCACATCTCTTAAAGCAGTTAAAACACAAATTCGTTTCTTTTCGGAAACGAATACCACCTCGCGCTCGAATATATCTCACGCTTTTTCCATTTCCTATGAGTTAACACTATTTTGTAACAAACAAAAAATCAACCCCATAATGTTCAAAATCGAAAAGAAATTTTCACTTTAGACTTTCGGTTTAGCAAAAATAGTTTGATATTAAACAGTTGCAACATCTATTTCCGAAATATATTTTCTCTTCTAACACCTCCTTACCCGCCAGTAGCACTGGTTTTATGAAACACAACAACATCTACGTCCCTTTTACCTGAAACGAAAAAGACGCACACATGTTAACACAAACGATCCAATGTAAGCACTTATGCATACTAAATGAACACCTGAGTAAAGAAATTGAGATGGAATATACTCGATTTCCAACATGGACACACTATTTTTTTGCACTTAAATGAAAAAAAAGAAGCCGTCGGCCCAGGCGACCGACGGCAAAGGGAAGTGGTGACGGGGGTAGGGAAGCCCCCCATCGTTCTTTGGAGAATATTGTGCACTAAAAACAGTGCGAAATATGTTCATGCAATAGTCCGGATGGGTGTTGATGCAGTAGGGATACATCAACACCCGAACCGTGAAATCGCAATATATTATGTTAGTCTACAATGTAGTTCTTAGCCAGCTCCTGGAACTGTTCAACCTGCTCTTTGACCCAAGCTTCATCTTTACCAAGCTCTTTAGCCATGATTTCAGCAGCTTTGGGCGCAACTTCATTAGCAGCCTTAGCATCGATGATCAGCGCTCTGGTCCTGCGAGCCAGTGCATCACCAACGTTATGTGCCCATTCGTGACGTGCAGCCCAGACAACTTCGAGCCAGGAGTAAGGCAGTCTTTCATGCATGCGGGCATTGAGCTCGGGGTATTCTTCAGCCAGAGCCATAATTTCAGCAGCTTCGCTACCGTAAACATGCATATGATCGTTGTGATCAAACTCTTCAGTATAGCCATGCAGCTTTACATTCTTGGTCACGCAGGGACGGAAAGGCAGGCCGCCCATCTGGATTGCGTTATCAATGCAGTCTTCAGCCATATGTCTGTAAGTTGTCCATTTACCACCGGCGATAGTCAGCAGTTTATTGGGAGATACAGTCAGGTAATGGTCCCTTGAAAGTGCGGAGGTGGATTCGGAATCACCTGCTGCGATAAGGGGACGGATACCGGTGAAAACACTGCGTACATCAGCGCGGGTAGGAGCCTTTGCAAGATAACGTGCAGAATGCTCAACGAGGAAGTTGATTTCCTCTTCAAGAGGTTTGGGCTCCATGCAAACACCGTCAAGAGCGGTATCGGTGGTACCCACAACAACCTTGCCGTGCCAGGGCACGAAGAAAATTACACGGCCATCATCGGTCTTGGGAACCATGATACCGGTTTCGCCACCGAGGAATTCACGATCGATAACGATATGAATACCCTGGCTGGGTGCGATCAGTTTCTTATGCTCGGGGTTATCCATGTTCATAACGTCATCGGTGAAAATACCGGTGGCGTTGATCACAGCCTTGGCTTTGAGCTCGTAGGTTTTGCCGGAAAGCTTATCTTCAGCCTGAACACCACAGACATAACCGGTGGAGTTCTTAACGAGGCTGGTAACCCTGGTGTGGTTCATGGGGCAACCGCCCATATCAGCCATGGTGCGGGCGAGAGTGAGAGCAAGACGAGCATCGTCGAACTGACCGTCATGGTAGGTCACGCCGCCTTTAAGACCTTTAGCGAGAACACCGGGAACTTCCTGCATTACTTTACCTTTAGTAAAGATCTGGGAAGGACCGAAGCTGTATTTTCTGGCCAGCATGTCATAACATTTCAGACCGATACCGTAGTAAGGAAGACCCCACCATTTATAGTCGGGCACGATGAATTTCTGGTTGTAGCACATGTGCGGAGCGTTCTGTTTGAGAATTCCACGCTCGTACAGGGCTTCCATAACCAGAGAAATATTACCCTGAGCAAGGTATCTGACACCACCGTGAACCATTTTGGTACTACGGCTGGAAGTAGCTTCGGCGAAATCGCCCTGCTCAAGAAGAAGAACGGAATAACCACGGGCAGCAGCATCAAGACCGGAACCGAGACCGGTAGCACCACCACCTATAATAATGAAATCCCAGACTTTTGAGCTATCTTCCATCTGCTGAATATAATCTGAACGTTTCATGCAACACCCACTCTATAAACCGACCGCGAACGGTGGATAAAAATTGTAATGAATATACGAACCCGAAACCGAGGCTAAAAACCTTTCGAAAGTTCGGATTCCTCCCTCACATCATAATTTCAAAACGAAACGCCGAAAATTTCTAAACCACCTCTTTCCGTTTCGCTTTTGAACAAAATGTGACATATTGAAAACAATATGACAAGAATTTATTTTCATTTTGCAAGACTTTTGTATAAAAAGAAAATAAAAACCAGCCTTTACGACCAAAAATAGATTTTCGATCAGCGAATCAAAAAAAGCATTAATTTCCCATTCTCAGCGACCAAAACCTTTTATAATCTTCTAACTTAGCACTTTTTTTCATTTGGAAAAAGAAAATGATCAATAGAGAACTTTACCTAAAATAAAAAGGAAATGGTTTACCTTGCTTGTGAGCGCGACTACTGCTAAAGAAATGTTATTAACGATCAATTTTCATTTTACATGAAATGAATACCTTTGGGTAGAAAAACAACCAAAAAATACCGAAGTCTCTCATTATATAAGCAAAATTGTTCGGTGGTGAAAGGAAGGAGCGGTCGCTTTGACTGAAAGACAAAAAAGAAAACAAAAAGGCATGAAGTTCAACCTCGAATCATTATCCAAAAGACAACGGGAAATCTTTAACATTGTAAATGAAAGAGGCTTCACTCCCATTGAGTCCCTTGCACAGCATTTTGAAGTAACTCCCCAGACAATAAGACGTGACATCAACAAACTCTGTAAAAACAACCTTCTGCAACGCTTTCATGGCGGAGCAGGCAGAGCTTCCAGTGTTGAAAATGTTGATTACAGTGCACGCAGAAATATCCTTCATCAAGAGAAACGGCTCATAGCTGAAATGGTTGCCAAACATATTCCTGAACATGCTTCCATGTTCATTAATATCGGAACAACCACCGAGGAAGTAGCCAAAGCCCTTTCCAACCACAAATCGCTACGCATCATCACCAACAACCTCAACGTTGCTCAAACCATGAGCAACAACGACTGCGAAGTAATCGTGGCCGGAGGTATGGTCCGCCAGCGCGACAAGGGTATCACCGGTGAAGCCACTGTTGAATTCATCAAACAATTCAAAGTGGATTACGGTATTATCGGTGTTTCCGGCATAGATGAAGACGGCACCCTGCTCGACTACGATTACCACGAAGTGCGCGTGGCCCGCGAAATCATCAATAATGCCCGCAACATCTTTCTGGTTACCGACCACACCAAGTTCAACCGTAACGCCATGGTCCGCATTGCCGATCTCGCTGAAATCGACGCCATATTTACCGACAAGCGTCCACCGCAAGTTTTCTGCGACCTTATGAAAAGTAAAGAAGTGGAACTCTACGTAACTGAACGTGATTCCGAAACCGAAGAATAAAAAAAGGCGGCTCGCACGAGCCGCCTTTTTCATTTAATGTTCATTTTCAAAAAAAGCGATCACATCAGGCACTTCAATCCGCCCATGGCCCATGGACAATGTCCGCACGGAACTTCCACTCCCAGACAATCAACCTCAAACTCATTGCTGCGTCCGATAATGTCGTCACATGGCACCATGGGGCAGTTGGAACAGTAAGGATATTCGTATTCAAGGACCTCGGCACGAAAGAGCTTATAAGGTAGAGAACTCCAGATTTCAGCAAGATCAGTGTCAGCAATATTTCCGAATTGTTTCTGACGAAGCAGTTTTTCACTGCCGTCCAGAAAACAGGTACAACTATGCCAGAGAAACTGACAAGGCGAGACTTCACCTTTTGAGGTGATAAACGAAACTCCATCTTCAATAAATGAACATCGTAATTCGTTTTCAGCCATAAGCGGCGGCAAACGCAATTTCACTCCAAGCTCTGCAGCTAACTTTTCCGAACAGGCATATATTTCCCTCAACTTGCGATAATCTTCTGTCTGATTGCGCTGATCCCAATCTGCAAGGCTGCGCAGATTAATCCATACATCACGACTTTCTGCTTCTGCACGCATTTCACGAATCAGATCGAAAAGCTGCTCCCGCTTCATGCTCCGTCCTGGAGTCCAGACGAAATTAAAATAATTCTGCAGATCCTGCCCGCGTTCACGGGCAATGTTTTTCCATTTATCAAAAATTTCAACCGCTGCGGGGGTATTGGGATTGAACAGGGATTGTTCCTGCATAGACTTATGGTAGGCCAAAACATGAGAGCAAAGAATGAACTCCACTCCCTGCCCGGCGGCCCAGCTGATAACATCTGGCAACTGCTTATATGTATCGGCCATAAGCACGAATTCCGCGCCCAGCCTGATCTTTTTCCCGCTTTCCTGTGCGGCCTGATTCAAAAGTGAAAATGTGCGCGCCAGACGGTCTGTACTGGACTGCCCGTGCAACTCCCCTTCTGTTGCCGATGAATCCAGTGAATCAACGGAGACACAGAAAGTGTCCACCCCGGCATCCACCAGCTCCCGGGCCCGTTGTTCAATGAATAGCAGCCCGTTGGTTTGGAAACCGATAGAACCATGCTCCGGCATGCGTTCGCGGGCAAATGAGGCCATTGCCGCCAGATCAGGATGCAGCAAGGGCTCGCCGATGCCGTTCAGGACCAGCTTCGCGCAATGCTCTAAGGCCGGTCCGAGTTTCTTGAAATCTTCAAAACTCAAATCCGTTTCGGAAATATCGCTTTCGGGTGCATATTTTACACACATGGAGCAGTTCATATTGCAACGAGTGGTTACTTCCACCTGAAGCTGTGCAGGATAATTGCGAAAAGATGCAGGAAATAATTCAACGGGACCGTCAGCAATTCTTTTCAACATGCCACCCACCCTCATATATTAAGTTCATTTTAATTTTCTTTTTTTGCCAAACAGCAAAGCTAAGAAATTCCATAATAAGTCGCAAAAGTCAAAATTAAGGCTGCAAGACACGCCCAAAAGCCCCTTGACCTGACCCGTATTTTCATGATGAAAAACCTTCAGCACAATCAATTCAACTTTACCCGCAGCATCCTGCAGCGGATATGACTTTAATCAAATTCAGAGGACGAAATGGAAAACATCTCACTTCAACCGACCATGTTCACTCCCCTAGGCGGAGTTGAAGCACCTGCGGACACCCATGTTTTCACCCCTAAAGGCGTCTGTGCTAAACTGATCCGCTTTAAAGTGGAAGGTGACAAACTTACCTATGTAAATTTCACCGGCGGTTGCGACGGTAACCTCAAGGCTGTATCCGCCCTTGTGGAAGGCATGGAAATTCCCAAGATCATTGAGACTCTTGAAGGTATCACCTGCGGCAAAAAAAACACTTCCTGTGCTGACCAGCTATGCAAGGCCCTGCACGAATATATGGAAAGTTAAGACGATTTTCAGTGTCACGAAAAAAGGCGGTTGTCGATTATCGACAACCGCCTTTTTTATTAAGCTTTATAGCTATAAAACTAGGCCTTCACGATAGCATGAACCTGCTTGCGCAGTGCTTCCTTTCCGTCCTTCTGCAGCAGATGGTAAAGATTCATAATGGTAGCCTGACTGAAAACCGTGTTGCGGAAAGCATGGAACTTAGCTGAGTTGAGATCAGCCTTATTCATACCGTAATCCTGCATGGCGATTTCTTCCATGGCCGGGATAAGCCATTTAGCTGCGGGAACAGTCAGCACCCAGTCGTGGTCTCCGAGATGGGTGACAAATGCTTCCATACTGCGCTGCAAAGGAAGAGTCTTGCCGTCAGCAGCAAGCAGGCCGTACTTGACCGGATCAACATCAGCAATAATCGCTGCGGACTTCAGCCAGCGTACCGGACCTTCTTCGTCCTTGGAAAAACCGGGATGGTTGTGGGCACAGGCCTGCGCAACACAGACTTCCGCTGGAAGCCCGCGCACAATGGATTCTGCAACACCGAGAACATGGTGTTCACCTGTTCCCGCAAGCTTGTTTTCATTACGGCTGGAACCGTCTTTCTGCCACTGGAAAACCCACGGTTTATGCAGATCATGCAGGATCTGGGCTGCTACAATCACATCGCGGTCAAGGTTGAAACCGTATATTTTCTCGTAATTGTCGTAGAGAGCCAAAGACATCTCAACGTTCAGGGCAGTATGGGTGGCAAGACCGCCGGGATAGCTATGGTGACTGGAGTATCCGCTTCCGGGAGCGGTGTAGAATGGCTGGTTGGCTTTGTTTGATGAACCGTTTTCAGGCAGAAAAGCCTCGTATGAAACACCCTCAAGCCAGCCGTTCTTTTCAAGCTCCCGGTAGACTTCCTTCTTGCGGCCTGAAACAGCACCTATGAGCTTAGGCGCAGGATTGGCTATAATTTCCTGCACTGCTTTACGCAGCTTGGGGTTCTTGATGCTCCCGGCCTGTTTCTGAATATACTTCCACGACTCCATGACTGCACCGGAATTCTCAGCCATCTGCTGCGGAGTCAGTTTCATGCATTCATTTATTGTAAACTCAGTGTAGGAAGCCTCAGTCATTACGGGTATGGCGGATGCGGCAACAGCGGCCCCGGCGACAATACCCATTTTCAAAAATTCGCGTCTTTCCATAGTACAACTCCTTGTATACTTGATTAGCCCTCCCCTCGGACATGGAATATATGCGCGATATTCTTGACAGATAAATTACGACAAGGCCCCGTTTTGATTACAACATTGTTTCAATATGAATATACAGGCCAAAAATAGAAGCTAGCGAAAGGTAAATGATGAATTAACAAAATTTAGTTATAAATATTTTGCATACAAAAAAGGGACGTCCCGAAAGACGTCCCTTAAGACATTACTATCTGAACTAAATAAACTACTTCAGACCTTTCTTGTTAGCAAAGTAGGTAACAGTACCGGGCCAGTCGGAGAATACACCGATTACACCTACATCTTCAGCGAGAACGTTCAGCAGAACCAGAGTATCTGCATCCTTTGTAACGATGTCATTTATTGACTGGTAGTACCAACCACCACCATTCTTCAGCAGACCAGAGCGCTCAAACGACCATGCAATAATATCCAATCCTGCAGCCTTGGCCTCCTTGGCATAGACTGAAGGAACCATCTTGCCGTTTTCAACTGTTACCAGCATCCACAGCGGAGGAGCGATAATCCTGACACCATCGGCAACCAGCTCTTTCATGGACGGAGACCATGTTGCGGGGTTCTGGTAATCAAAGCCCTTGTCATCGTAACGGTCATCAAGGAATACAGCCTGCTTACCGAAAGCGGGGGCATTCTTGAGCCAGTACTTAACATCATCAAGACTGAAGGACTGGGCAAATACGTTTTTCGGATCAACCCCGGCGGCCTTGTATTCATCAATCATCTGCTGCGCGTACTGCTGCTGGGTGTAATCGCCCTGAAAAGGCATGGCTACGCTGGGTTCTTTCAGTTCAGGGGTCATCTTCATGCCCAGCTTTTTGAAAAGTTCAATACTTTCGGCGTGGGTCATGACAGTTCCGGTACCGGAATAACGGTCGGTTCTCCAACTGGGAGTAGCATCAAGAAATTCTGCAACTGTACGGGCTTTAGGATTGGAAGCATCCATTTTACCTTGAAGCAGCTTAAACTCGGCAAGGGTTATATCGCTTGTACAGCATTTAGCATAGGCTGGCTTAATCATCTTTCCGTCCGCATCGTACTCAGCGGGCTGAAAAGGCTGGGTACACTTGGCGGCCAGTTCTGGAATAAGCAGAATATTAGTGGTTGTTGCAAGATCACACTGGGAATGACGGCATACCAGTTCACGGTCCTTAGTGAAGGTTACATCACACTCGCAAATCCCTGCTCCCATACGGGCCGCAGCTTCGTATGATTCTTTGGTGTGTTCTGGAAACTGCATACAGGCACCCCGATGGCCAATGGAAAAATCAGTGCGCTGCAATGGTGCATCCTGCTCCTTTTTCAACTCGGTTTTCAATTTACCATCATCCAGATCATTAACAAGATAGTAAGGACGCGGGCCGACCTGAATTCCACTGTTCTTAGCAGCACAACCGGACCCGACAAGCATAAGTCCGGCCATACCGGCCACAAGTGCATAATTAGCTAGTTTACGAAAAGACATTGTTCACTCCTGAATGTATTTCATATTAAAAAAACAAAATCTTCCTCAATCTGGAAATCATACCTAAGCAAGAAAACAATATTAATTCACAAAAGTTACAAACGCGTTAACATTGTTATAACCTTATTTCAACAGTTTTCATTTACGAAAACAAAACTAAACGTGACAATATTTATCGATCCGTAATTTTCATACATGAAAAGAAATTGCCGCCCATGATTAGTAGTGCTATTATGAAGTATGAATTTTCAATTTTCCACCGCACCCAAAATCGTATTCGGCCCGGACGTTGCCCGTTCTATTCCGGAACACGCAGCAGCCAAGGGCAATAATGCCTGCCTTGTAACCGGAAAATCACCGCAAAGGATTCAGTGGCTTATTGATGAATTGCAGAAAAAAGGATTATCCTTGCACATTGTTTCCATTGCCGGAGAACCAGACACGGAACTGATTGCCGGGCATGCAGCAGAAGCCCGCGCAAAGAACTGCGACATTGTTGTGGCTGTTGGAGGTGGAAGCGTACTGGACGCAGGTAAAGCCATCGCAGCACTGATCCCCAACAAACGGGACGTATTCGATTATCTGGAAGTAGTAGGCAAAGGCATGCCCCTGACTGAAAAGCCCCTGCCGCTGATTGCCGCGCCGACTACCTCGGGAACAGGATCGGAAGTAACCAACAACGCGGTACTGCTCTGCGCTGAACAAAAGGTCAAAGTCAGCCTGCGTTCTGCGGATATGATCCCGGACATCGCCGTGGTCGACCCCCTGCTGACCATTTCCGCTCCCCCGGCAGTAACTGCCGCCACAGGTCTGGATGCCCTGACCCAGCTCATGGAATCATTTGTTTCAAAGCACGCCGCCCCATTGACCAATGCACTCTGCCGCGAAGGATTGAAACACGGAGCACATTCAATACTCTCCGCCTATAAAAACGGGCAGGATATAGAAGCCCGCACGGGCATGGCTCTGGCCAGCCTGTTTTCAGGCATCACCCTTGCCAACGCCAAGCTTGGCGCAGTACATGGATTCGCAGCTCCGCTGGGAGGAGAATTCAAGGCCCCGCACGGAGCAGTATGCGCTGCACTTTTGCCTTATGTTATGGAAATGAACATTCGCGCACTCAAGAAACGTGATCCGCAAAATCCGGCTCTGTCAGCCTACACTGAAATTGCGCAAATCCTGACCGGAGACAATGAAGCCCAAGCTGCGGACGGTATTGAATGGGTTAAAAATATCTGTGCTGAAATGCGAATCCCCGGTCTGGGAGAAATCGGAGTTCAGGAAAAAGATTTCAAATCACTTGCAGCCAAGGCCGCACGAGCCAGCAGCATGAAAGGCAATCCCATCGAACTGACCGAAGATGAATTGCTGAAAATTTTAGCTAACGCACTTTAATGGAAAAGGCTTACCTGACTTCAGGTAAGCCTTTTGCTACATCCATGTTCACGACATATGTCCTTACTTTGAATTGATACGTCGGGCCGCAAATCCTTTCACAGCCTTAAGCATGATGCTGAAACCTATGCGCTGACGCCGAGCAGTTCATTGGCGGAAGTTGGTGCACTCTGCTGCTGGTAGGCATTCATTGCCATACGCTGGAGTATAGACTGCCCGGACTGCCCGGACTGCCCATCTTCTTCCGAGCTATTCTGGTTCAATTGGGAATCTTCACCGACGATACCAGCTAACGATGTGTCACCATTAGCAAAAGCCTTTTGCAGTTCATCCAGAGTTACTACGCCGTCCTGATTATAATCATATTCGTCGTATTCTTCTTCGGAATCATCACTGGAAGAACTTCCCGCAGAACTGCTGGAAACAGCATTGCCCATGCCTTCGGAAGGCATCATCTCTTCTGGCGGACGCATGCTTTCGGCGATTTCCTCAGCGGAAAGATTACCGTCACCATCGGTATCAAGGGAGTTAAATAATTCCTCGCTAAGTCCGGATTCTTCAGCACTGATCATGCTGTCTCCATCGCTATCGAGTTCTTCCATCAATGAATCAATCAGATTCTGACCGGGGTTGCCGACCATAGAAACAGACATCTGCACCATCAGAGCTTTCTGCTGTTGTCTGTTTTCAAGGTCGGCAACCATTTCTTCCTGTGAAAGAGAGCCGTCACCGTCAGAATCAATTTCAGTGAATATATCACTCAAAAAACCTGCTTCAGACGAACTTAACTGTCCATCACCGTCACTGTCCTGATCACCAATAATGGAGCTGACAAAATCTTCCGAGGAGTCAAAATCCTCAGAACGCTTCATCTGGTTCATCTGGCCCGAAAACAAACCGCTTACGGATGAACTGCCTATACCGGAAATGCTCATGGCTATCCTCCTGATCATTATTTAGAAAGGCAATATTTGCCTGTTCCACTGTCTGACCGGGAATGCAGCAACAACGGGACCGGATCATATTAAGAAATATTAACTTCTCATATTTTTTTCTTTAGAGACTGACACACTCCATCCAGACACTTCACTTGCATATTTGTTTTCAAAAATAACTGCTCCATGTTATCATCCAATTAGGTCTAAATCCTATTTTCATCCGGAGGGAAACTATGCATATCCAAAAACGTTCATTAATTTTCATTCTGCTGGCAGCGTTCTTCATACTTTGCTATGCTCGGCCCGCTAATGCATATGATGATTACGACTTCTGGATACAAACACCGACCGGCTGGACACACAACACCCAAGGACTGTCAGAAGACCTCAAAAAACAGGTAATATCACCGGACCGCAACGCTTTCATTGAAGTATACGCCGCATCAGGCAACAATCCCGGATTGCAAACTATCGCCGACGGCATGGAACAGGGCATCCTTCAGCGCGGCGGAGCCTATTTCCAGAACCGGATAGCCAGCCGCAATATTATGCAGGACAACCACCCGGCAATTTTCCGGGAGTACAGTTCATATTACAATGGCAACAGGCTGCACGCGTACGCAATATTCACCTATGCCAATGGCGGGGCTGTCGTGGCTATCGGGGTCTTTGTTGAATCACTCGCCCACCAGTACCAGAATCTTGTTTACCAGAGTATTAACAGCCTTCGTTTCTCTCCTCCTAACAGCACAGGCAGCAACACTCCCTATGGCGCATCTCCTTATGGAGGCTCAGGAAACGCATGCGAAAAATTCGCAGGCAAATGGAAGTGGTTTACCGGATCTCAAGCTGAATTCTACGCAGACGGACGTATGCCCGGAACCGACAACCACTGGGAATGCATTGATCCGGTTCAAGGCAGGATTAGAATAGTCTGGAGCAACGGCAAGTGGGTGGATGACCTGACCATATCCGCTGACGGCAGCAGGGTCGACGGCAAGAACCAAATAGGCAACAGGGTCTGGGGGACAAGAATCTCCGGTCCGTCACAACCTGCACCACCTCCTGCGCAACAAGTGGAAACGCCCCAGCAGCCGATCCCCAAAATGAACTTTGCCAGAAGAGTACGTGGCAACCTCGCAGCCAGTTGGCGTCTGGCACACGGCAGCCTCAAGTCTGGAACATCCGACTCTAGAGGTGAATGGGAACTTAGCACAGTATCCGGCACCACCCTGCGCTTTACCGATCCCTACAAGCAGGGCAAACAAAGATATCGCGTAAAAATCTTGACCAAAGACGGACAAGTAGTGGAAGAAAGGGTTGTAGGCATGTCCGAACATATCACTGTCAGCCCCGGCTTTTACAAAATCCAAATGTTCGCAGAGGGGGGCTATGCAGGCTGGCGATGTGAATGGCATTAATCAGATTGACCCTTTAACGGCAGAAATGCAGGATCAACATGTGGGGCATATACTCGAGTATTATGGCGGCCTTTAAACGCAAACGTAAATGCTCGCAATGCGGCAATATCAATATCGTCAGCATCAAGGATAAGGATAAAACCATAAAATGTACTAAATGTGGAAAAGCCCTGCCCCCACAGACACCTTCTGCCTAAAAATTAATCCATGAATTCCAAGAGCGGCGGAGCTTATGCTTCGCCGCTTTTTTTATACTATTCATTTTGCAACGGAACTCCATTATGAAATCTGATCATTTGCAGGTCTCACGCAACAACCATAATAATTTGATTTTTTTTAACAAATTTAACTTTATAGTTTTTTTCAAAAAACCTGTTGACATGTCCGACACATTTCCATAGAACCTCTCTTCGTGACGTCGGGATGTAGCGCAGCCTGGGAGCGCACTTGAATGGGGTTCAAGGGGTCGGAGGTTCAAATCCTCTCATCCCGACCACGTCAAAAAGAGACCCCAAGGGTCGTAGCCTTTACGACTGCGACCCTTTCTTTTGACAACTCAGGATACTTGAAACAGTCACCTAAGGCTTTCAACGAAGCTCCCGCAAAGCGGTTGAGCGTGTCTACAAGACATTATCGCTAAAGAAAGCCAACATATAAAGGTGCTTCCGTGGCTCAGTCGGTAGAGCGCGTCCTTGGTAAGGACGAGGTCAGCAGTTCAATCCTGCTCGGAAGCTCCACAGCAATTAAAAAACCCTGCTTTAGAAATAAAGCAGGGTTTTTTGCGTTTATCCGCACAAAAAGATTTAGCCCTTTCCGATCGCTTCCATCAGGAATTAAACATTTTCCCTTCTCAACCTGCCCATAATTTCAAGACACTTGGAATAATACAAAAATATTCCCCTCTCAGCACCCCAACATGTTGACATGTCCGACACATTTCTATAGAACCTCTCTTCGTGACGTCGGGATGTAGCGCAGCCTGGGAGCGCACTTGAATGGGGTTCAAGGGGTCGGAGGTTCAAATCCTCTCATCCCGACCACGTCAAAAAGAGACCCCAAGGGTCGTAGCCTTTACGACTGCGACCCTTTCTTTTGACAACTCAGGATACTTGAAACAGTCACCTAAGGCTTTCGACGAAGCTCCCGCAAAACGGTTGAGCGTGTCTACAAGACATTATCGCTAAAGAAAGCCAACACATAAGGTGCTTCCGTGGCTCAGTCGGTAGAGCGCGTCCTTGGTAAGGACGAGGTCAGCAGTTCAATCCTGCTCGGAAGCTCCACAGCAATTAAAAAGCCCTGCTTTATTTCTAAAGCAGGGCTTTTTGCGTTTGTATTCCAACTGAAAACTAATCATCCCTCATACCCAGCAGCATAAACACCAAAGCCGTTCCGGCAGTCCCCGCAGCTGCAATCCAGAGAAATCCGCTATAGCCCATTGAATCCACGGCAATCCCGCCGATTAGTGGTCCCAAAAAAGATCCCATATGCACGGTAAACATCATCATGTTTACGTTGAAACTACGGAAACGAGGTTCACTGACCACAAACATCAACGAATTAAGAGCCGGAGCACTTAATCCCATGCCTATTCCAAATACAACAGCTATGGGCAGAAGCATGGTCCCATCGTGCAGCCCGTTAAGCAGTACAAAGCCCCCGGCGGTGAAAACAAAAGCGGTCACAATCAATCCGCGCTTGGAAAAGCGGTCAAATAAGGTCCCGCCGAAAAGGCGTACGGCGATCATCACACCCATCTGTAATGAAAAGAAATACCCGGCCTGATAAATTCCCCTTGAATGGGCGAAATCCTGAAAAAGGAAGAACAGCCCGTTAAAAATCATGAAATAAACGCCATTAACCATCAGCACAGAGACTATCTTCAAACGCAGAAGATTGGCATAGGACTCTCTGGCAGATATTACTTCCCCTTTATTCTGCCCGTGCTTTTCCATCCTTGAAGTACGAAAGCGGAGGAACAAAGTCAGCAAAAATGCCAATGGGATAAGTCCGGCTGTTCCGGCATAAATCCATGCAGGACCGTCCACCAAAGGACCAAACTGCTCCGAAACATGGGGCATAACCGCATATGGCAGCAGCAGTGCCGTGGAATAAAGACTGAACGCCGAGCCGACATTATCCTGACTGACCATGGAAACAAGAATAGCCACACACGGCGCAAGTACCATAAAAAGCCCTACACCCTGCCCGATGCGTAACAGCAAAAGCGGCCAAAAACCTTGGATATATAAATATCCACAGCCGCACATACAAACCATGACCATACCTTTAAACATGAAACTGTACGCGTTCTCGGCAGTGATGCGGTTACTAACTGTTGCATACATGAACATACCGGACAGGGAATAAACACTGATCAACAGGCCGGACAAACTTTTAGTGAATCCAAGTTCCTGTAAATAAACATTCAGACTGTAATATACGGAGTTGTTGCAGACAGCCATGAAGACAAGACTGCACAAAGTAATGAATTCTATAAAAGGAAGAGACTGCTTTTCAGACATGCATTGATTCCGGTTAGGGGTTTGATTCTCTTGTGATAGACGACTATGCCCGTGCTGCCAACGCATTAATTGCTGGACCGCATAAGAAGTGAGGAGTAATCAAAAACAATAATTATGGAGTAAAGCAATGACCGTCACATCTACAATAGCTCTGCTATTCGCAGTTTTAATCTTTGCGATGATTCCCGGACCGGGAGTAATGTCCATCATCGCCCAGTCCGTTTCACGCGGCTTTAAATCCACAGCCATCTTCTGTCTCGGAGTTGTCAGCGGAGACCTCTGTTACCTGCTCATGGCAATTTTCGGCATGGGCTTCGTAGCCCAAAAACTGGGTACCGGATTTATGGTCCTGAAATGGATTGGTGCGGCCTATCTGATATATCTGGGAATCAAAAGCTGGATGGCAACCCCGCCTGCCGCAGACTGCTCCAGTCTGCCCACAGAAAAGGGAGTCGGAAAAACCTACCTTGCCGGACAGTGTGTCTCTCTTGGCAACCCCAAGCTGATCGCCTTCTATTGTGGATTCCTGCCAGGATTCATGGATTTGCAGGCCCTGACAGCAAGTGATGTAATTATCGTAACTTGCGCGGTCATCCCCACAGTACTGGCAGTATTGTTGAGCTACGCATGGCTGGGTGATCGCAGCCGAGCAGCTATCCGCAGCCCGAAAGTATGGAAAATCGCCAACCGCTGTGCCGGATCGGTATTGATCGGGTCCGGGGTGGCTGTTGCTACGGAATAGCACTAAACAGCCTACCTCTATTTGCATAACTCTACATTTATATCCCCCCAACCAACTCAATCAAATCTTTTACTCAGTGCCCCTACACAGCGGCACACAAGTATTAACTAATAATATATTTTTCATAATAGCAAGACATCTAAAACAAAAACAATTTACGCTTGCTTACTCACAAAATAAAGCATAAAACCACCTCTTATTTAACAGTTTTTCACTTTAAACTGCTATCAAACTAAACACAGATAAAAGGGGAGGTTTATTCTTATGTTTAGAGATATCGAGCGTGCTCTCAGTAGAACTTTCAAACAAGCGGCATTACCAATCACCTTTATTCTCATTGCGGTCATAACCACATTTTGTTTTACAGGATGCGGATACAAAAATCTTGCATCTACAGAAAAACAAATACCAATAACAATAGCCATTTCATCTGAACCCAAAATCGAACATAAATCGAATTACGCAAGGCCCAAAAAAAATCCCACAGTTATCGAAAAACCTTTTCTCTTGATCGAATTTTCAAGCAAGCGAATGAAAGAGGATGAACTTTATAAATTTATTAGTGACACATTTTCGGTTTCATTTGACGGCAAAACAGCGGCTCTTGGTAAAGAAATATTTCAAATAAAAAAAGACCAAAGCAAACTTACACTGAATTTAGCTGAAAATATGGTTGTAGGACACAAAATCCATAAAATATGCATTATTTCCAATAGCAACTATAAAATGACTGTAACATGGAATAGCCGAGAATTACCCGAGCAGGAAAGAGGCTTTGAATTTGAATATATTACGGATGTAAATTCACCCCAAAACCCGATTTATTTCTTACCGGGAATATTGGGAAGCATCATATGTGACAAAAACGATAACACGGTATGGGATGCTGATGGGGAGTATTTCACATCAGAAAGACTGCTACAACTTCACAGACACAACGGAGAAGACTCATATCCTTCAGGAAATTTAAAGGCATGTGGAATAATAGGACTAGAGAGCGAAGGGAAAATCGAAAATAGCGCTCACACCTATAAAAACTTCTTGAAGAATTTTCCAAAATTCAGTGAAGACAACAATTTTCCATACCAAAAAGAAAGCACTGAAACTCCCGAGCAAATAGTTGCCAGCAAAGCCTCAGGTAAATACGGATCAATTACTCCATTTGCGTATGACTGGAGACTCTCATTCCCTGAAATAATCAAATCACTACACAATTCACTGACAAAGAAACTAAAGCCTGGAGACAAGAAAATAACACTTATCGGGCACAGCCTTGGAGGATTAATTGCATATTTTTATGCAAATGACTTTGTTGCAGGGTGCAAAGGGAGCGATTACGTAAAACACGTAATTATGATCTCCTCGCCACTTTCTGGTTCTATCCAGGCAGGAATGGCATTACGACAAGGAGTTCCCGCAATAATAAAAGATGATCTTCTGTCATTAATTTTAGGAAAACCAGTCAGTATTATTTTAACAAGATCTTTCCCTTCGCTATATTACCTTCTGCCACACGTCAGATTCAATCCAACAGATCTTAGCAGCCAAATACACGGCAGCAATGCTCACAAAAAATATATTGAGAATTTAATAAATGAAAGTGCTAAGTTCTGGGATATGCCTAAAGAGAGAAGGAAGAACCGCCAAGAATTAACCGTCCCTTCTGCAAATATAATCTCTGTCAATGGTAAGAAAAACACTTTCGCTTACGACTTAAAAATGCTTGAAGGCGAACTTGAAAAAGGGAAAAAGGCTGGGGATGGAACAGTATCAATAGTGTCACTTAGTGGAATGCAAGGAGAATGCACTAAGGCTTCTGACTTAGGACGTGACGAAACATCTCCAGAAGCAGGAACGGTAACAATATACAACATATCAAATCCGAAATTTAGCAATTACGCGCGTAAATCATTTTACGCCGAACACAGCAATATATTAGACAAAAATGGAAGCAACCCACTATACTATTACATTAAAGATCTTCTGTGGAAGAACGCCTATAACAACCTCAAAGAAATACCTACAGTAAAAAAAACAAAAACATCTCAGAACGAAACAACAATACTTAAAGCAGACGAAAATAAAATTGAACCAGCTAAGGACATAACCACAGAAACCCAAAAAAGCATCACAGATAAATATTCACCGCTAAGCGAGTGCTTAACCTGTCTTAAAGACAAGAAATATACTGCAGAAAGAACATCTGAAAAAGAGCTCAAAGTAATATTGAAGCGCAACGGGACACTGGGCAGCGTAGCACAATGCATTCCCTCAATTTCAGATAACTCATGTTGGTCTCAACTGGACATTTTACATAAAAGCTATAACTTAGCTGAATACAACTTAACTGAAAATAACGATAATTTTGCAATTGGCACCTGCACAAACAAATCCAGCAAAGATTGCTTTAAATACGAAAACGCATACTATGATTTAAGCAAGATAGAAGAGAACTCAACAATAATTATCCCTGAAAATTACAATTCACTGTGCAATTAACAACTGCCACATCAACAATCCATAAAACAGTGGCTGGCATAGAATTATGCCAGCCACACGATACAACTCAATCGCACATTATTCTTTACCTACTTAGATGCGACAATGTTTATCTCAAAACATAATCCAGTGCCAACTCCACATGCGCCTCAACCGTATCAATTAAAGGCACGGAAACATCCTCCGGCTTGACCAGCAATCCGATCTCGGTACAGCCTAGTACGATTGCTTCTGCCCCCTGCGCGGACATTTCTTCGATAATCTTTACGTACCCTTCTCTGGTATTATCCATAAACTTTCCGCAACAAAGCTCATTAAAAATTGTGCGATGAACCATGGACCGCCCATCACAATCCGGTACAATTACGTCCAGACCATATTTCTCTTTAAGGGGGCGCGACAGAAAATCCTGTTCCATTGTAAAAGCCGTACCCAGCAGGCCGAGTTTGGAAGCTCCGCACTTTTTCGCTCCTGCGGCAATGGCATCAGCCATATGCAACAACGGAATATTGACTGCCGCCTGAACTTCAGGAGCAGCCTTGTGCATGGTATTGGTAGCAATGATAAGGGCATCGGCTCCGCCAGCCTCAACGCTTTTGGCTCCCTTGACCAAACCGGCAGCGATGCTTTCCCAGTCACTGCGCCCCATCTGCTCAGCAAAAGGTGCAAAATCCACACTGTGCATGACCATTCTACATGAATGAAGACCGCCCAGTTTCCCGCGCACGCCTTCATTGAGCAGCTTGTAATATGATATTGTTGATTCCCAGCTCATACCGCCGAGAATTCCGAGAGTTTTCATAATTTCCTCCTTGGATTCAAACTTCCGGCACCGTATAGCAAAATAATCTGTACCTAAAAACACACAGCAAGCTTAAAATACACCAGCACAGATCTCTAAAAATGGACTTTATCCCGGAACCTGATAACATTGCCGAACTAAACGCAACTCAATCAACAATTTTATTGCAGGAACCATATGGAACTCATCAATTTCATCGTTAATTTCGTCTCAGCCATGAGCCTCGGAGAACAACTCTCCATCGCTACCGGACTTATCTATATCTTATTGAGTGTACGCCAGAATCCGCTCTGCTGGCCTTTCGGCATTGTCAGCGTGGGTATCTGGATGTTCATTGTTTTCCAAGGCAAACTTTATTCCGATGCCTTCCTGCAATTCGTTTATGTGGTTCTCGGTTTCTACGGCTGGTACCAATGGCTGCGCGGCGGCACGGACAACACCCCCCTCAAGGTCCAAAGCGTGGACCGCAAGCTCGCCATCCGCCTGACTCTTATCGGACTGGTTACGTTCATCCCCACCGGATACCTCATGGAAAACTATCTTGAGGCATCCTTCCCGTGGTGGGACGCATTAACAACCGTGCTTTCACTCATCGCCCAATATCTACTCGCCAAAAAGTACATGGAAAACTGGCTGCTCTGGATCACCGCCGATGTTATGTATATCGGCATTTACTACGCCAAGGGCTGGGTCGGATACAGCGGGCTCATGGGAGTCTATACTGCCATGGCCGTGCTCGGATTTCTCAGCTGGCTCAAATCCTACCGTGCAGACCGGGAGTGTGAATGCTCCGCGTAGTACTTACAGGTTCCGAATGCACTGGAAAGTCAACTCTGGCCGCCAAGCTGGCCGAACATTACAAAGTGGAATTCGTTCCTGAATATTTGCGCGAATACTTTGCAATGAAAAACGGCATCCTGACCGCAGACGATGTTATTCCTATCGCCCAAGGACAATTGCAGTATGAGAACGAAGCCGCAGCCAAGGGATACAATCCGCTTGTCTGCGACACGGACATCATTTCTTCCATTGTCTATGCCAAGCACTATTTCAGTGGATGCCCCGACTGGCTTAACGATAAGCTTAACACGCTCGGATCCAGTCTCTATCTGCTTTGCGATATTGATGTTCAGTGGCAGGCAGACGGGCAGAGGGATATGCCTGAAGAGCGGGAATACATGCAGAATCTGTTCATAAGCGAACTGAACTCCCGCAATATCCCTTTCCAAACAATAAGTGGACCGTTGACGCAACGAACAGTTGAATCCATAAAACTTATTGATGAAATCCTTGCTGCACCAATAAAATAATGTTGTTCAGTTCACTTTACAGTCTTAAAGAGACTAATACTAAATGCATCTTTCAAATGATAAATAGATTCATAAGAAGCAAACACCCAACAGCGTAAACAATCACAACTTGCCTATTATGCTAAACAAAACACCCAATATTGATTGAATGATCAAAAGCAATCCCGGCACATAACAAAACCATTAATTTCCAACACTCATATTTACGCATTCATCAATCCTACAATAAGCAAAACCTTGATCTTGAGCGAAATTTATGTAAGGTAAGTCAGGTTTTATAAGAATGAGAAACAAGGAGTAATGAATGCGCCAGAAACTATTGATTGTTCTTGCTATCGTGGCTTGCTTTGCCTTTGGAGCAACCATGGCCCACGCAGAAACACTGACCCTCGGCCTGAAAGGTGAACCCACCTCTCTTGATCCCCATTTCCACAACGTTAACGCCAACAACGAGCAGGCCTTGTATGTTTTTGACAAACTGATCCGTCAGGACAACAGACAGAAACTTGAGCCGGGTCTGGCTACATCCTGGAACCCCGTTTCCGACAACGTATGGGAATTCAAACTCCGCAAAGGCGTCAAATTTCACGACGGGTCCCCGTTCACTGCTGAAGACGTAAAATTCACCATTGAACGCATTCCCAACGTACCCAACAGTCCTTCTTCCTTCACCGGATTTGTTTCCAACATCCAGAAGATGGACATAGTTGATCCCTACACCATCCGTTTCATCACCGAAGCACCTGCTCCGCTTCTTCCTCGTCAGATGGCGGCTTTCCCCATCATCTCCAAGAAGAATGCTGAAGGTGCTACCACCGAAGATTTCAACTCCGGTAAAGCCTGCATCGGTACCGGCCCCTACTCTCTGGTCAAATGGGAACGCGGTGACAAAATCATCTACAAACGCAATGATAACTACTGGGGCGAAAAAATGCCTTGGGAAGAAATCATCGTTCGCCCCATCACCAACGACGGAACCCGTGTTGCAGCTTTGAAATCCGGCGATGTTGACCTGATCAACTTCGCACCCCCGGCAGATGTTGACGGTCTGGGCGAGAACAAAAAGATAACTCTTTCTGAATCTCCTTCCACCCGTCTGATCTACCTGCACCTTGATACCGACCGTGACGATTCCCCCACTGTTTCCGGTAACAACGGTGAAAAGATCAAAAACCCCCTGAAAGACTTCCGTGTTCGTAAGGCTATCTCCAAAGCCATCAACCGCCGCGCAATCGCAGGTCGCATCATGGACGGTCTTGCAGTACCCGCAAGCCAGATGGTTCCCGATGGATACGAAGGCACCAGCAAACGCCTCAAGCCTGAAGAATACGATCCTAAAGGTGCCAAGGCCATGCTCGCAGAAGCTGGTTATCCTGAAGGTTTCAAACTGGTTATCCACGGTCCCAACGACCGTTACGTAAACGATGCTGACATCGCTCAGGCCATAGCTCAGATGCTGACCAAAATCGGCATCAAAACCGAAGTTAACACCATGCCTAAGAGTGTATACTTTGGCCGCGCTTCCGCCCTTGAGTTCAGCTTCATGCTCGTAGGCTGGGCAACTGACACCGGCGAACAGTCCAACTGCGTCGGTGCTCTGCTGCACACCTATGACAAGGAAAAAGGCTTTGGTTCTTCCAACCGCGGTCGCTACTCCAACCCCGAACTCGATGCCACCCTCGAAAAAGCTCTGGTCACCGTTGATCCTGCAAAGCACAACGAATTGATCATCAAGGCCACCGAAATGGGTATCGGCGATCTGGGTATCATCCCTATCCATTATCAGGTTAACGTCTGGGCATCCAAGAAGGGTATTGAGTACAATGGTCGCACTGACGGCTATACCCTGCCCCGAGATATTAAAGTTACCAAGTAGTACGTTCACCTATTAGATTAATCAAAAGGGGCGTACATAGTGCGCCCCTTTTTTAACTGGAGCAAAATTTCATGCTCGCATTTTTGATAAGAAGAATTTCGCAATCCATCGTCGTACTACTGGTAATGTCCGTACTGGTTTTCGGCGGTGTATTCTGTATCGGTAACCCGATCGATATCCTCATCGCTCCCGACGCCACTCCGGCGGAAAGGGACCGCGCTATCAAGGAACTTGGCTTGGATAAGCCACTGCCCGAGCAATACATGCGCTTTCTCACAGATGCTGTGCAAGGCGACCTCGGGAACTCTTTTGTATACAACGAACCCGCGCTGAAACTGATCATGCAGCGCATGCCCGCAACCATGGAGCTGGCCGTAACAGCCATGCTCATGGCCGTATTTTTCGGCATCCCGCTGGGTATGATCGCCGGTATTAAATCGGATACGCTACTCGGGCGAAGTATCATGCGTTTCTCCATACTGGGCTTCAGTCTGCCAACCTTCTGGGTCGGGCTGATGTTCATTATTATCTTCTCGGTTTATCTGGGCTGGCTGCCTTCGGGAGGACGCGGGGAAACGGTAGACTTACTCGGTGTTCCGGTCAGTTTTCTTACTTGGGACGGTATCCGCCACCTGATCCTTCCGGCCATGAACCTCGCACTATTCAAGACCTCGCTGGCCATCAGGCTCAGCCGCGCCGGAGTACAGGAAAATATCCAGATGGATTACGTTAAGTTCGCCCGCGCCAAAGGGCTGAGCAATACCCGCATTATCGGGTTGCACGTCATGAAAAACATCATGATCCCTGTAGTCACTGTTCTGGGTATGGAGTTCGGCGGACTGATCGCTTTTGCGGTTGTTACTGAGACTATTTTCTCTTGGCCCGGTATGGGTAAGCTGGTTATCGACTCCATCGGAGTTCTCGACCGTCCGGTTATTGTTGCTTACCTGCTCATCACCGTGACCATGTTTATCATCATCAACCTCATCGTTGATATCATCTACTCCATTCTGGACCCCCGAGTCCGCTTGGGCGACCAGAATTAGGAGATTTCACTATGGCAGAAACACAACAGACGCAGCAGCCGGAAATGTCCGCAGCCGACAACATGCCGGAAAAAGAAGAATCCCTGCTCCTGCAATCACTGAAAGAATACTTTGAGAGCAAGACCGCAACCATCGGGCTGATCATTCTGACCCTGATGGTGGTTGTCGCGCTCATGGCTCCGTACTTTTCCCCGCAGAACCCGTACGACCTGATGACCATCGACATCATGGATTCCAAGCTCGAACCGGGCGCAAAATCCATGGACGAATCCGTGACTTACTATTTGGGAACAGACAGTCAGGGCCGCGACATGCTCAGCGCCATCCTCTATGGTCTGCGCATCAGCCTCGGCGTCGGTGTAGTAAGTACCATAATCGCGCTGGTCATCGGTTCCGTCATCGGTCTCTGGGCATCATTTATCGGCGGACGCACGGACTCATTCATCATGCGTGTAGTCGACCTGCAGCTAAGCTTCCCGGCGATTCTGGTAGCCCTGATCCTATTGGCAATCCTAGGCAAAGGTGTGGATAAGATAATCCTCTCGCTGGTCGTTTGCCAGTGGGCCTACTACGCCCGCGCCATCCGCAGTAACGTGCTGGTGGAACGCAGAAAGGAATACGTGGAAGCTGCCAAGTGCCTCGCCCTGCCCCAGAACAGGATCATGTTCGGGCACGTGCTGCCCAACTGTACACCGGAGCTGATCGTTATCTCTACCGTTAAGGTAGCAGGCGCAATCGCACTTGAGGCAACCCTCTCCTTCCTCGGACTGGGTATGCCTATCACCCAGCCTTCGCTGGGTCTGCTCATTGCCAACGGTTTCAAGTACCTGCAGTCAGGGTACTACTGGATCAGCTTCTACCCCGGTGTAGCCCTGCTTATCCTCATCGTATCCATCAACCTTGTTGGTGACCGCTTGCGTGACGTTCTGAATCCGAGGTTGAAAAAATGAGTGAAAACATTCTCAGCATACAAAATCTTAAGACCTACTTTTACACCCGTGCCGGAATCGCCAAGGCTGTCGATGACATCAGTCTCGACATCGGCAAGGGCGAAATTGTCGGTATTGTCGGTGAATCCGGTTCCGGTAAGTCCGTAACAGGTTTCTCGATTATGGGGCTTGTGGACCCTCCGGGTGAAATTGCCGGCGGTTCCATCAAATACAAAGGACAGGAAATCATCGGTCAGTCCGAAGATGAATGGCGTAAATTCAGGGGTGCCAAGGTCTCCATGATCTTTCAGGACCCCATGATGACTCTCAATCCTGTCCTGCGCATCGACACCCAGATGATGGAAGCCATTACCGCCCACGAAAAGGTGTCCAAAGATGAAGCACGCCGCCGTTCCATTGAGGCCCTTGCCATGGTAGGTATCCCTTCCCCAGAGGAACGGATTAAGGCTTACCCGCACCAGTTCTCCGGCGGTATGCGCCAGCGCGTTGCCATTGCCATCGGACTGCTTAACAAGCCGGACCTGATCATTGCCGATGAACCGACCACCGCACTGGACGTAACCATCCAGAGCCAGATTCTTTCCGAAATGCAGACACTCTGCCGCAAGACCGGAATGGCCCTGATCTGGATCACCCACGACCTGACCGTAGTAGCTGGTCTGGCCCACAAGGTGGCGGTAATGTATGCCGGGCGGATCATCGAACAGGGTAATGTTGAGGAAATCCTCGACCATCCCATGCATCCGTACACTCACGGTCTGATCGGATCAGTACCCAGTCGCAACAAACGCGGCGAGCCGCTGTTCCAGATTCCGGGCATGACTCCTTCGCTGATCAACATCCCCGAAGGCTGTTCCTTCAGGATGCGCTGCCCCTATGCCGACGACCAGTGTATGGTCGCCCCGGAGCGGACCGAGCAGGAAAACGGACGCGTTGTACGCTGCCATCATCCTTTGTAAGGGATACGCTACGCGTTTTTGATGAAATGATTTCGCCTCCGGCGGCCAAAGGAGCTAAGCCCCTTTGGAATCCCTATTAGTTTAAAATAGGATTTTATATATGAATGAAGCCAACACACCTTTCTTGAGCTGTAGAGACCTGAGCCGGGTGTTTGTTAAAAAACTCGACTTCGCAGGTAAGATTGCCCAGAAGCTGGGCTCAAAGCTGCGCGAAGAGCGCGTTCAGGCTGTGGACAGCGTCAACCTCGACATCATGCCCGGTGAAGTGCTGGGCTTGGTGGGTGAATCCGGTTGCGGTAAATCCACGCTGGGCCGTATGCTTTGCGAAATTCTTGATCAGTCCGGCGGAGACATTTTCTACAAGGGCCGGAACGTAAAGGACATGAGCTCCAAGGAACACATGGACTACGCACGCAACGTGCAGATGATCTTTCAGGACCCCTTTGCCTCATTGAACCCGCGCAAAAGGGTTAAGCAGATCATAGGCGAAGCACCGCTCTACCACGGACTGACCGACAAGGCCGGATTCGACAAGTATCTCTCCTATGTTATGCTCCGCTGCGGTCTGGACCCCAGCTACAAAAACCGCTACCCGCACCAGTTCTCCGGCGGTCAGCGCCAGAGAATCGGCATTGCAAGGGCCATGGCCATGCAACCGGAATGTCTGATCTGCGATGAATCAGTAGCCGCACTGGACGTATCCATTCAGGCCCAGATTCTGAACCTGTTCATGAAACTGCGCAAAGACCTGAACCTGACCTGCCTGTTCATCAGCCACGACTTAGGCGTGGTCGAACACATATCAGACAGGATCGCGGTCATGTACCTCGGTCGCGTTGTTGAGGTCGGAACAGTTGAAAAATTATTCAGCGATCCGTTCCACCCCTACACTCAGGCTCTCTTGAACGAGGTTCCCAGACTGGACAAACGCGATGTGGACTTCGCCCCGCTCAAAGGCGAAATCCCCTCCCCGCTCGATCCGCCAAAAGGCTGCCACTTCCACCCCCGTTGCGCCCATGCCATGGCTATCTGCCGTGAAAAGGCCCCGCAGGACAAAGAAATCGCCCCCGGACACCGCACCTGCTGCCATCTTGCTGATTTGAAGCAGGAGACTCCGAAACAGGACGAGTGGATTAGTATGTAGGGTTTGATTTGATAGATATGAAATGAAGAACTCCCCCGTAACCTTGGGTTGCGGGGGAGTTCTTTATCTTAACCTTGAAGAATAACAGCCTTCGATAGCTCCAAAAATCGCCTAAGCGGAGGCGAACACCACTTATCAACATGGGTGATCACCATGATCATCGTTTCCGTAGGGGCTGGGCTCCACTCAAGCCGGACAAGAGTGCCTTTCTCAAAGTCTCGGTCCAGCACCCGTTCAGGACACAGGGCAATCCCCATTCCTCTCCGCAAGCAATTCAGCTGCGCCCTGCCGCTGGAAAAGATTATTGATTTTGTCTCTACATCATTGGTTTCAAGCGACCGCTTGAAGTCACGCCGATAACTTCAATCCACTCGCAATTGCAGTAACGTCTGCCCCTGCATATCTGCATCAGACAAAACCCTTTTCCCGGCCAGCGGGTGCCCGGAAGCAGCAGCAAGCGTCAAAGGTTCGGGCCGAAGAGCCTCCACCGTTACGCTGCTGACGCTCAATGAGCTGCTCATTAAGAAAGCAGCATCAATACGACCGGAATTCAATTCTTCCTTCAAACACTCATCATCACAGTTGTTAAAGACAATCTGCGTATTGGGATATTCTGATGAAAAACTCGCTATAACTTCCGGCATGTACTCTGAGCCGATTGTCTCAGGCATTCGGATTGTAAGCGTGCCTGAAAAATTACGCCCACCGGAAAGACCGTCACGCACCTCTTCACTCATCTGGAGCATGCGACGAGCATAATTACGCAACATTTCCCCGGCCTCTGTAAGCACAATTCCCCGGCCGATCCGGTCAAAAAGCCGGACGCCAAGATCTTCTTCCAACAATTTGATCTGGGCGGAAACAGAAGACTGAGCCAGATAAAGATCTTTTGCCGCCCGGGTAAAGTTCAGACGCTCAGCCACTGTCAGGAAAGTTTTCAGCTGTCGTATTTCCATTCAACACTCCATCGTTTTTCACGATTACTGCAATCGCAAACAATCGTTGGACGCGATCACTTTAAGTGGACAATAGTTAATAGCGATCAAAATAACAACAGGAGGAACAAATGAATTGTTGCAACAGAAACACATGCGGAGCAGCTGACAAAGCCGGGAATTACTTTCTGGGAGGTTACCATTGTGCAGAGGCTGTAGTCAGAGGCACTCTTGAGCATGCGGGAATGGAACCGGATAACATTGTCCGCTACGCCACCCCTTTTGGTGGAGGCTATGGCAAAACATTTCAGGAAGCATGCGGAGCACTAAGCGGGGCATTAATTGTGATCGGGCACCTTCATGGTCGCAATGAGGCAGGACAGAGTTGGGACTATCCGGCTGCCCTTGCCGAAATGATCAGAGATAAATTTTTAGAAAAATACGGCACAACAAAATGCATTAACCTAAGAGGAAAATTCGGCCCTGAAGCACAGCTACAAAAATGCTCTGAAATCGTCAGCTGGATAAGCCGCGAAATACTGAATGAGCTGGAACTGGAGAATTAGGTTGGTACCATCACCTACCATAAAGCCAGACCGGATCTTCAATCAAAAAAACGTCCTCCAACGTAAGTACGATGGAGGACGTTTTGCTTAATCGCGTCAATATGAACTAATTAAACTCAACTCTGACCGGGCAGACAATCTTCAAAACAGAGTCCTGCTTGAACTCATCCTTGTAGGCTTTTGCGATTTCATCCACGCGCTGCTCGGCATCCTTGTCTTCTGAGACGATCATGATCACTTTGCTTCTTTCGGAGTAGGTAAACATCTTGCCAGCCCAGAATCCATTTACGTCATAGACAGTATAGCCGTCCTTAAATTTGGGAGTAACTTCAGATTTCAGAAAACCCTGCCATTGTTTAGCTGTAACCCACTGCTTACCTTCACCATAGCTCTGGCCCATATAAAGCTCATAGCGGTTCCATTTGCTCGTTGCACAGCCGGACAAACCAAAAAAAGCCAACAACAGGACGACACCTGCCAGAATTCGCACAGAATTACGCATAAGAAATCACTCCTCCAAGTCTACGACAATACTTCAACAAAAAAACTCTCACACCAACTAGGGAGTGCAGAGGGGCTTAGCCCTTCTGCCCGCCGGAGGCGAAATGCGATCAACACTAAGCGCGATAGCGCATCAAAACAAAGCGTCGCAGACCCGCCGGAGGCAAAATCATTTAATTCTTAAAAGCGCGCAGCGCACCTATATAAAAACTTCAGGTTCACGGCGCTCACTGAAATTATCAGCCAGCCACTGGGAAACTTCCAGCAGGCGGGGCACTTCCAGCTTACGCGCTTCGAAAGTACAGACCTTAACGCAAGCACAGCAGAAAATACACTTATCCGGGTCATTTTCCACCAATGAACCAACGGAAATTGCCGCTGTGGGACAGACTCTCTCGCAGGCTCCGCAAAGCTGGCAGTCATTGTTGGAGATAGGAGCAGCTGAAGCCTTGGGCGAGCGTTCCTTGTAAGGACGATTACCGGGAATATCTACATCTTCAGCGAAAAGAGAACCGTCAGCAAGCTTTGCAACGAGGGACTTACCGAACTCGCGGGCTTTGCCCAAATCATCTTCATCAGGACGGCTGACTGCGATGGGAGTCTTATCATTGGAAAAAGAATGTTCACCAATGAATGCAGCTCCGGCAAGGGTCTTGAATCCGGCTTCTGTGGCAATATCGGCAAGCTCAATGAGCGCATCCTCATAAGCCCGGTTACCGTAAACCACCACGGGAACAACAGAACTGCCACAGGACTTCAATGCCTTAAAACGTTCCACGGCAGTAAGCGGAATGCGGCCGCCGTAGACCGGAGCACCGATTATCACCAGATCATTATCAGCACAGTCGCAAGTTTCTGGCACGCGGTCCGCACGGGTAACATCGACTACCTCTAAATGCTCGGCGCCAACGCCTTCGGCAATGGCATCCAGAATACGGCGGGTGGTCCGGGTGGGGGAAAAACAAATCATCTTTAATTTCTTGCAGGACATAAAAAACTCCATATCAAATTAATAAGTAAGACATCCGCCAAGTGACTTTACTTTCAGAAAATTTAAGTACAGGGGCAAAGGGGATTTTGTAAACAGTTTTAATATAGCGGGTATCAACTCATCAGGCTTTTTTCAGCATAATAAAAAGGTTATGGCTTACTGGAATCTTTTATGCGATATAAAAACAATGAGCGGAAATACAGATAGATTAAACTTGAGCGCAGCCATTCTAGCCGGTGGCGAGGGACGACGCATGGGCAGGACGGATAAATCCTGCCTTGAAATTTCCGGAGAGAAACTGGTCAGCAGGATCATCCGCAGTCTTGAAGGTCTTTTTGCGGAAACATTTGTCATTACCCGCACCCCGGAAAACCACCCGGACCTTGATGTACGGTTGGTTTGCGATCTGTTTGAATCGCGCAGTTCACTGACTGGGATACACTCCGCCCTCTATCATTCCCGCACTGATCATGTGTTCATCACCGCCTGTGATTCCCCTTTCCTTAACCGGGAACTTATCAGCGAGCTGCTAAGCCGGGTTGAACCGGATGACGATGTGGTTATTCCCATACACCCGGACGGATTCTACGAGCCTCTCTGCGCTGTTTATTCAAAACGCTGCCTGCCCTTCATCGAGCAAAACCTTAAAAAGAATATCTTTCAGATCATCCGCTTTTTTCCGCAGGTAAAGGTAAAGACCGTGGACACGGATTTGCTGGCAAAAAAAGATCAGGACCTGACAACTTTCATTAACATTAATACGCCGGACGAATTAAGCCGGGTCCGCGAAGACCTGAACAATCCTACAGATCGATCCGGGAGCGGACAAAACTCTTTTCCTAACTCCATTCCGCGCAGTGCGGCGCTTAAGCTTATCCGTAAAAGCATTGCCCTGCCAAAATGCAAATACGTTCCGGTAACGGACTGTTCTGGGCTGGTTGCTGCAGAAACCCTGCAATCAGGCATATCCCTGCCTGAGCATGACCGCTCGGCCATGGACGGATTTGCCGTACCCAGCGCGTGTACTTCTGCTGCGTCGACGAATCTCCCGGTTGAGGTGGGCTTTTCCGGGGAAATTCGCCCGTCCTGCCCGGTACCGGACAAATGCGAAGGACAGGCAGTTCGTGTGCTGACCGGAGGGATCATACCCGAAGGCACCGACGCGGTCATACCCTTTGAAAACGTACAGGTTGGCGAATGTTCCATCAGCATCAGTACCCCGGTGCGCAAGGGAGATTTCATCCGCAATACCGGATCGGACATCATGAAGGATGAGACTATCGTCAATTCAGGGACTGTTATTTCGCCCTGTGATGCCGCTCTGCTGGCTTATGCCGGTATCCGCTCCGTTCCGATCTATCCAATGCCCAAAGTCGCTGTACTGGCTGTCGGCAATGAGCTGTGCGATCCGGCGCAGAAAACTCAATGCGGGCTGATCCCTGCTGACAACCTCATTCTCATGAAATCTCTATGCTGCCGCTACGGAATCCATGACGTGCACATTGCACCTTGCGCCAATTCTCCGGAAGCAATATCCGAAGCTGTGCAGGCTAACAGAGATTGCGGACTGATCGTCACAACCGGCGGAACCGGCCCCGGCAACCGCGACTTTGTATTCAATTCCATCCGGCAGGCTGGAGGGAGACCAATTTTCAAAGGTTTGGCCATGCACCCTGCCAAATCAGTTTTTGCGTTCAGCATGGACAACTCAATTGTCATCGGGCTGCCCGGCCCGCCCAATGCAGTGAATCTGGCCTTCCACACCATCATCAATCCGGTAATCAACATGCTGCAGGCAAAAGCGGAAACTTCCGCCACGACCCCGGCAATTACTACCGATGCGCTGAAAGGTGGACGTGACCGGGAAAAACTGCGCCCCTGCCGTATTTTTGAAGATAACGGCAAAATATTCGCTGACCCCCTGCTTGATAAGTCCCTTTCTCCACGCAAGGTTATGAGCCTGTGTAACGGCATAATTATTCTTCCCGCAGACTGCGGAGAACTTCCTCCCCAAAGCATAGTCCAAGTAATCCGGCTCTAGATTATTATTGCAGGCATGGTTGCTGCATCAATTCGGCTCAGGAAAAAAATGCCCTAAATCCATGGAGCCGAGCATGATCAATTCCGTTCAATCTGCATATGCAACACAATCAGTTAACGAAGTTCAACAATCCCGTGCCAGAACGCAATCAACCCTGCAGGATCAGCAGTCCGGGGATAAAGTAACTATATCCGATTCCGCAAAGATGCTTGCTTCCGTCGGCAGCTTTTTCTCTGATATGAATATCCCCTACACACCGGGCCAATCCATCTCCCTTGACGATCTTAAAACAGGTCTGGAAACCAGCACGAAAAAATTTCAGGATGATGTAAATGTCCTTTTCTTACAGAACGGCATCAACACTGATCCCCCGGTGGAACTGACCACTGACGGTTCCGGAAACGTACGGGTAAAGGGAGACCATCCCCAAAAAGATAAAATTGAACAGCTCTTTCAGGACAACCCAGAACTCGCCAATGATTTCCGTGGTATCAGCGGGCTGAACAGCCTTGTTGAAGCAGGTGAAGAATATCTCGAATTTGCCAAGGCCTACGAGAAAAACCCTTATGAAGCCGTGGCAAAATACAGCCACATCTTCAGCGGGATGAATATTGATGAATTCAGTATGACCATAGGCGGGGATGATTCTGTCGCAGAAACTTAACTCAAACGGAATACATTTGGCTTCCCCTATACCTCATGATGTTGTATATTGAAATCATGAGGAAAACCAAGCAGGGCAGCCTGCAGACTCTAAAGAGCATCACGAATGCATCGTTCAAAATAAGGCGGCCCTTCTCGGGTCGCCTTTTCTCTTTTGGACCACTTTAAAAGAGGAGGCTTTATGGGACAGAAGAATTTCGTTCTCGACACCAACGTACTTATTGAAAACCCCAAATGCATCACTGCTCTGCGCAACGGAGTGGAAAACAACGTTCACCTCCCCTACACAGTTATTACCGAGCTGGACAAGCTCAAGCGTGACCCACGCATCGGACATATTGTTTCCCAGGCAGTAAGGTCCATTTTAAAAGACGACAAAATCTCTATTCTCTCCCCTGAGTTTGCGGAAAAGCTAGGCAGCCTCAGCCCGGATGACCGCATCCTCAAGGAAACACTCAACGCGTCCATTGATGATCCAATTCTGGTGACCAATGACCGCATCCTGCAGATCAAGGCCGGAATCCACAATCTCACATGGGAAGAATACAAGGATTCTGACCCGTTCCGCTCTGACTCACAAATGTACACCGGATTTGTGGATGAAGGCGAAACTCCCTATGTGAACAGCTTCCGCTGGGAAAACGGAGCCCCGGTCTTTTACGGAAGCAAGGAAAACAAGACCATCTCCTATACCCATGAAGTATGGGGCGTGAAACCGCGCAACATCTACCAGAACCTTGCCCTTGAGCTTATGCTCAACAATGAAATTAACCTTGTCTCCATCCAGTCCGAAGCCGGATATGGAAAGACATTTCTCGCTCTGGCTTCCGCTCTCTATCTGGCCTTGGAAAAAAAGGACAATCCTTTTGATAAAGTATACCTGGTCAAACCTATCTGGGAAATCGGAGCCAAGATGGGCTTCCTGCCCGGATCGGTAGAAGAAAAGATGCAGCCTTATGTGCGTTACGTCCGTGACCTGACAGTAAAGCTGCACGAACAGCGCCCGGCCAACCGTATTTTCATGGATACGGATTCCGAAAAATTCCGCTTCAACCAGAAGAAATTTGAAATCCTGCCCATCGCCTATATCCGGGGCATGAACCTTGAAAACTGCGTAGTCATAATTGATGAAATGCAGAACATGTCCCGCTCCGAAGTGCGCTCGCTGCTGACCCGCATGGGCGAAGGCGTCAAATGCATTTGTCTCGGCGACACACGGCAGGTGGATAACCCCTACCTCAACGAAAGCAACAACGGACTCAACTGGGTGGTCAAGAAGCTGCGCAATAATAAGGAATACGCGCACATGGTCCTTAAGGGCGAACGTTCCCGCGGGCCCATAACAGACTTGGTTTTAAAGACAGGTTTATAAACACAAAAGCCCGGCTGTTCTGCGAACAGCCGGGCCTTGAATCCTATTAATTCAGAAAATTTTTACTACTTTTGGAAGATCCTCAGGAGGAGTTCGTCGAGGTCTTCGCCGTTGTCAATGGCTTCGGAAATTTCGCCTTCCAGAACCTGCGCACCTTTGCGCACTTCTGAAACCGTGCAATCCATGTTCAAGGCCACTTCCTCGGCAGGGATACCGTAACGGAAGCAAAGATAGTACAGAGCCCGGCGAGCAAGCACAGCATGCTCATTGCTCTGCATCATCAGGTCACGAAATGAAACCGCAAAAGCTTCAAGCACTGCATCGAGGATGGAATCGAAGGTCTGCACCTCCAGTTCGGGCATAACCTTGGTGGCTTCAGCCTCAAAATCATCCTCATCAAAATCCACAGGCCTGCTGCTGCGTAGAATTCCGGTCATCCTGTTAATGCTGGCCAGAATTTCATCTGCGGCATAATAAGCAGTCACATCGGAAATGAATTCCCGAGGGGTGTCCCCTTTTCCACTTTCCAAATCAATGGTTACCCCGACCGTGGTCTCGAGAACTTCCTGTGCAGCATCCTTGATGCGATCCAGCAAATGTTCCTGCACCCAGTTCATGACAAACTCATTAGGTGCGGTCAGCTGAACCACTCCGTCTTTATAATGTGCAGACAAAGGTTCCACCCAAACCCTGACCAACACAGGATTAATACGCACAAGAAGCTTTTTCTTTATGGAGCTCCATACATTGGAATTCATTTCCCACCTCTGCAATTTAGGCCCTTAAAAAAGGACCGCCAAAAGACATTTACAAACCGGTTGCAATGAATATCCCCAAACCCGAAAAAGAGCAAACAGCATTATGCTGTCACTCTTTTTCGGAAAAAACGCTGAAAAACAAAAACAACAGAAAAAACTTCCCAAAGGGAATCATAAAAATCTGTTGTCCCAAAAAACCGATCTTACGGATTAAGACGGTCTATAGTGTCCTGCAACTGCCTTCCAAGGGGAGTCTGCAGGGAAATTTCACGTTCAATATTGGTGATGCCTTTGATTACGGTAGAATGTCTGCGGCCCAGTCTGGTTCCGATATCCTTCAGAGAAAGTTCGGTATGCTTGCGGGCGAGGAAGAAAGCGGTGTTTCTTGCCAGTACAATCTGGCGTTTACGGCTTTTCGAACGCAACTGATCAGCGGTAAGTTCATAAGAACGGCAGATATGATCCACGATGGAATCATAGCTGGGTGTAGCTTTGGCAATGGAATAGTTTTCCAATACCTGCCATGCCAGTTCCTGTGAAACATCACGGTTGAGCAGTCTTGCTTTAAGCACAAGGTTCTGCAAGCAGCTTTCCAGCTGTCTTACGTCTGTGGTAATACGGTCCGCCAGAAGTTCGGAAATTGAATTCGGAACCTGAGTTCCCAGTCGCATGGCCTTGCTTTCAACGATTCGTTTTCTGGTCTCAAAATCAGGAGTGGAAATAAGCGCCAGCAGCCCTGAACTGAAACGGGAAACCAACTGCGGGTCCACCTTTTCCAATTCACGGGGCAGGAACGAACTCGTCATAACAACTTTGGAACCGCGCAACTGCAGGCTCTTGAGTGTTTCCAGAATTTCGTCCTGCATTTTCTGCTTGCCCTGAAAGAAATGAATATCTTCCAGCAGCAGACAATCCACATTGTCCCTGAATTCGGATTTGAAACGGGAAATTTCGCCGGCTTTAAGAGCCAGAACCATTCTGTTCGCAAACTCTTCCGCTGTAAGGCAGGCAATTGAAATGTGCTTCTTATTGCTGGAAGCGCATAGATTCTTGCCGATGGAATGCAGCAGATGTGTTTTACCCAAACCGGGGGCGGAGCTCAAAAAGAGCTGGTCACCGGGCAGGGAGTTATCACAGAGACTTCTGGACGCGGCGCAGGCAAGTCTGTTGGACTCGCCGATTACGAAATCGTCAAAGGAAAAACGCCAACGGGGAATACGAGTATTGACCACCGCGGAAGACATCATGGGAAGGCCCATGCTTGCCTGTACTGGACGGGCTACCGCAGGTCTTGGTCTATCAACCTTGACCGCGGGCTTTTCTACGGACTTCCTAACCCCAATCTCCACCTTGGGGCTGGTGCCGAGAACCTGCTCGCCAGCTTCTTTGATGTTGTCCATGAGACGGTCCCTAACCCAGGCTGCCACAAAGTCATTAGGAGCATACAATTTAATTGTATTGCTGCTGACTTCTGCCTTCAGGGGCTTGATCCATACTTTGTACAGACCAGGGTTCAGTCCCTTCTCAAGAAATTTTAGAATTTTATTCCAGCTGTCTCTCATCATGAGGGGTTTACTAATTCAAAGTGAGCATAACCATCAACTCGTGATTAAGCGGTAGACGTCCAATGATTGCAGGAGGGTTATCTACAACCTAACCAGCTGTTTTTATGTAACTTTCATTTAAAGCTAGCAATTCGGTCAGTAATTCCGAAAAGCTCTTAAAGGGCGTAATTGCAAGCTTGAACAACTTTTCAAAACTTTTTCTCAACACCTGTGGAAAACTTTTTCCACAGAATGAAAATCAAATATCTCAATATTACGCAAAATTTCGTCTTTTCTCTCATTGTTACATTTCTTCTTACTCATTATTTTAAAGATGAATCCCGTAATCATTCTGTAACATTTAACACTTAACACACTGATTTAAAACACATAATTATAAATTACATAAAAAACATCAAGTGTTTATAAATTTCAATCCAAAGACTATGACCATCAAAAGCCCGTAAACTAAAGGGTTCTAGCACTCTCCATTTTAGAACAATACACATCTAATTAATATATTTGAATTTTTATTTTCTTGACACTACGCAGTGCCCGCAGACAAAGGATTTCCATACACTCCAGTTACTGACAGCCATGCATGGAAAAATGCAATCATTGATCAAATAATCAATTTTTGTCGCTCAATCTCTCTACAATAATAAAGTTACTGAGAATATAAGTATCTATGCGACCTCATATGGTTCATGTCGTGAAATATCGAACTTGATTTTGACGCGATAATAAGTCCGCCCAACTTATTTCCATCCCTCAAAAATCTACCCGACACCAATTAACCTTCTTCAAAAACAATTTCCGGCAAATTTCTACGGCTAATTTCCTGTTTCAGCCAATTTCACCCGATTTCAGACAAATTCAGAACAAAAAAAGCCTGCCCAAAAAAAATGGACAGGCATATAAAAAAAATCACTTAATATAAATATTGAAAACTACGCAGAACAAGTGCTCTACGCGGACATATTATATAATGTAGGGAATCACTCGCCCTTGGTCAGTTGTTTCAGGGTCGGGTAGCGCCCACAGGCAAACCTGTCTGCTTCAGGACAATACCCAAGTTGCTCACAACTGGCTCCGCCATGCTCAAAAATAGCCGGAAATTCTTCCTTGCATATTTTGAGCATTTTGTCGGCCATCTTCCGGACTTCCCACTGCGCACGCTGGCAGCAACGCAGATTGAAAAAGTGCATCAGGGAACGGCAGTTCATGGTGATAACGATCTTGGTTTCTGCAGCCTGAGGCAGAACGAAACGGGCATCTTCATTCGCCTTATCCTCGCGCCCGGCATCGACCAGAATCTGACGCAGATCTTTGTAGGCACTGCCGACTTCCTCCATGAACTTTTCAAAACGCTCACGGGCTTCGGGAATCTTGGCAATGGCCGGAGGAATGATATAATCCATATCATTTTCAGCTACATAGCGCTGGCTCTGCTGCGAATAAGAAGCAATGCGATGACGCACTATCTGGTGCGAGCAGGCGCGTGAGATACCTTCAATGGCAAAAGTAAAGCTGACGTGCTCAATGGGACTGTCATGTCCGGATTCAAGGACTTTGGAAACAAACGTGGCCTGCTTTTCCTTTTCAATCTCACCGTTCAGGAGCCGGGGCCACATGTCAGCCACAAACCCGGCATGATAACATTGCCGAAAAGAAGCATAAAGAAGCTCCAGGGCATTGGGGGTCATGGACAACAGTTCCACTCGTAAATCTTTCTCAGGCATATGCGCTCCTTAAATTTATGCCCCCTTCATAAAGTAATTCATACAGGGGCGCAACTTGATATAGGGAGTCCCCTTGAAAAGCAAGCTTTAGGGTGCAGCAGAAAATTATTCGCATGAATGTCACCGAAAAGCCCATTTTTTCTCTTGCCAGCCGTCATAATATACCCTAACTAACGTCTCCTTATCTCTACTTTAACCAGCCGCTGAGAATTTTGCCCCTATTTTGTACTGTACACTCCGTACAGGGGATTTTTTTTGGCAAATCTCCGGCGCCGGAGGAATCCGTGACTAAACTTATCCAAAACGAAAAAATTAGAAATATAGCTATCATAGCCCACGTTGACCATGGTAAAACAACATTGGTTGACGGTATGTTCAAACAGAGCGGCCTTTTCCGTGAAGGCCAGGAAGTTGACGACCGTCTCATGGACAGCATGGACCTTGAACGCGAACGCGGCATCACCATTGCGGCTAAAAACTGCGCTGTTGACTGGAAAGGCGTAAAAATCAACATCATCGACACCCCCGGTCACGCCGACTTCGGTGGCGAGGTTGAACGTTCCCTGTCCATGGCTGACGGCGCCATACTGCTGGTTGACGCTTCCGAAGGCCCCCTGCCGCAGACCCGCTTCGTACTCAAAAAAGCACTTGAAGCCGGCCTCAAGATTATCGTTGTCATCAACAAAATTGACCGTGGCGATGCCCGCCCGGACGAAGTTCTCGACGAAGTGTACGACCTCTTCATCGACCTTGACGCCAACGAAGAACAGCTCGAATTTCCCCTGCTCTATGCAATCGGCCGTGACGGTATTGCGCAGGAAACCCTAGAAGAAAAAGGTGAAAACCTGCATCCGCTCATGGACCTCGTTCTGGATCAGGTTCCCGGTCCTTCTTATAATGAATCCGAACCTTTTCAGATGCTGGTATCCGACCTCGGTTACTCCGACTACCTCGGACGCCTTGCAATCGGTAAGGTCATCCACGGCAGTGCCAAACAGAACGAACCTTTGCTCTGCATCAATGAAAAAGAAGAGCACGTTTCCCTGCGTCTGACCAAAATCCAGACTTACGACGGCGTGTCCTTTGCTGAGACAAAATCAGCCCAGCCCGGTGACATCGTAGTTGTTTCCGGTATTGAAGACATCACCATCGGTGATACCATCTGCACCAAGGAAGCACCCAAGGCCCTGCCGCGCATCACTGTTGACGAACCTACCGTTTCCATGCGCTTCACCATCAACACCTCGCCCATGGCCGGTCTTGAAGGCAAGCTGGTTCAATCTTCCAAAATCCGCGAAAGACTGCACAAAGAAACACTGCTCAACGTGGCTGTTAAAGTTGAGGAAAGCGATGAAAAAGACAGCTTCATCGTTAAAGGCCGTGGTGAATTCCAGCTGGCAATCCTCATCGAAACCATGCGCCGTGAAGGTTTTGAGCTTTCCGTAGGCCGTCCCGAAGTTATTTACAAACACGAAGGCGGACGCAAGCTGGAGCCTGTAGAACAGGTCTTCATCGACTGCGAAGAAGCTTTCCTCGGCGTAGTTACTGAAAAACTTTCCACCCGCAAGGGTAAAATGACCAACCTGGTCAACAACGGTAAGGGCCGAGTCCGCATGGAATTCTCTGCTCCTTCCCGCGCCCTTATCGGCTACCGCGACGAGTTCCTGACCGACACCAAAGGTACCGGTATCATGAACTCCCTTTTTGCCGGATATGAAGATTACCGTGGAGATTTCCCCTCCCGCTACACCGGTTCCCTCGTGTCCGACCGTGCGGGTAAAGGCGTTCCCTACGCTATCTTCAACCTTGAGCCCCGCGGTGAAATGTTCATCGAACCCGGTGATCCGGTTTACGAAGGCATGATCGTAGGTGAGCACAATAGGGACAATGATATCAACATCAACCCCACCAAAGAGAAGAAGCTCACTAACATGCGTGCTTCCGGTAAGGATGAGGCGGTAATCCTGACCCCCATCCGTCCCATGACCCTTGAGCGGGCCATGCACTTCATCCGCGACGACGAGCTGATCGAAGTAACCCCGGAATCCATCCGCCTGCGTAAAGTTGAACTTTCCGCTTCCAAACGCCACATGGCGCGCGGCAAGCAGCTCAAGGATAAAGGCCAGAAATAAGCACAAACTGCCATACTTAAAAATATAAGCCGGGGGAATCGTTAACGATTCCCCCGGCTTTCCCTTATTTGCCAACTTCCCTTTGGCGTCATCTTTCCCGAAGGACTTAAACCAATCCTTGGGAAAATATATCCGATACCGGCCCGCGCGGCAGCTGAATGGTAAATTTGGTACCCTTGCCCGGTTCGGAATCAATCCTGATGGTCCCGCCGTGGTTACGAGTAATTATGAAATAAGCCACGGACAATCCAAGTCCGCTGCCGCCGTCTGAACGGGTGCTGAAAAACGGTTCAAAGGCCTTCTTGCTGGTAAATTTATCCATACCCGGCCCATTATCCACCACCTCTATAGTCAGATAAGCGTTATTGCAATATCCACGCACAACTATTTCCGGGCTAATCCCGGAGCAACCTTCATCAATGATCGATTGAGCTGAATTTCGCATCAAGTTGAATAGAACCTGTTCCAGTTCAGATGAATAACAGAGCACATGCGGCAACTCTTCCTGAAAATCCTTCACAAAATTAATCTTGCGAAAATCACACCCTTCCTCGTTGCATAAATCAGCATCAGCAGCTTCAATAGCCCGCTCAACAATATTGGGGATGGAGCAGAAATCTTTCTTGTCCCCTGATTTACGGCTGAAATTGAGCATATTAACAACTACTTTTGCCGCCCGTGTCCCGGCCTCCTTGATTTCTTCAACCATGGTCAGAATTTTACGCTCCTTCAGATAACTGCGCACAGAATCCAGTGAAACGCCTAATTTCTTCGCAGTTTCAATATTTCCGGGTAAATCCGGGGAAAGCCTGCGTTCAATATTCTGTGCAGACTGGGTTATGACCCCCAACGGATTATTGATTTCATGAGCCATACCTGCGGAAAGACTGGCCACAGTGGTCATCTTTTCGGTCTGGATCATCAATTCCTGAACTTTCATCTTATGGGAATAGTCACGCAAAACGCCTACCATACGCACGGGAGTTCCGTTGACATCGAACAGGAAACTGCCTTCATCCTCAACATAAAGGTAACTGCCGTTCTTGCGCCTGAACCTGTATACGGAAACGAAGGGTGTTCCTGCACGGATACACGCTTCAAGCTCATCAATAACCTCTTTACGGTCATCGGAATGAATTCTTTCTTCCCAGCCTTTAAGGTCCACAGACTGGAATTCCCGTTCCTCCACCCCGGTAATTTCCATTACGGCACCGGACCAGACGATTTCATCAGTCTCAAGGTTCAGGTCATAGACCATCTGCCCCGTCTTTTCGGCCATAAGCCGATAACGCTCTTCACTCTGGTGCAAGGCCTGTTCGGTCAACATGAGCGGTGTAACATCGGTAATAAAACCTTCAAGAAAACCGCCGTCATCTTCATTCGGGACATCAACGCCCTTTTCCCAAACCCATTTTTCCTCACCGGAAGCTGTCCTGATCTTATATATCATTTCAAAAGGCTCCCGATCCTGAACTGCTTCCTGCACACATTCCCAGACATGAGCCTGAAACTGAGGAAGAATTATGTCTGCATAAGAAATATCACGGTTTCTCAACATGGCTTCAGGCTTATACCCGGTCAGCTCAAAACAACCTTCACTGATAAACTCCATTGTCCAGTTTACATCATTTTTACAGCGGTAAGCCATACCCGGAAGATTCGCCAGCAAAGTGGCAAGAATATGCTCCTGCCCGTACGGTCCTTTTTCTACTTCAGCACTGCCCCCATGCACCCGTCCCTTAAGGACTATGATGCCTGAGTCATCATGGAACAAACCTTTCCAGAGAATCCTCCCCGATTCAGTTACCGATTCAAAACTACCTGCGGGCAATGGGTCTGCCTCAACAATGCGGTCAGCAAACCTGCCCAGACCCTTTACCAATAGAATAGGTGCAGCCGAGTCCAGATACTGCCCCGCAGTCAACTGACCTGAAATAACCGCAGCTTCTTCACCGCCGATAAATACTATACGTTTATTCTCATCAAGGCCGACAATAACACCGGGATAGTCCTGAGCCAGAAACTCGATCCCCTGCATGATATATCCTTCTAAAGCCACCACGTTTGAAGCACCCTCCAAAGCAGTAAAAATGGAATTCTGGCTTCATTATAGCACACCCGGCATATAAGGACAGCGAAAACTTAAAGATTATAAAACACCACTCACGCCCGGAGCTGTTGCCATTCAAGTCTTCCTGCGGTACCAGAATCCAATAAGACTATATTGTTTACGGAGATTAAAATGGGTTCAAATAATATCTCAGGAGAGGTCATCCTCATCTTCACCGGCGGTACCATCGGCATGAGCGAGAAACCTGATGCCGGCGGGGTTGTCCCGGACGACAACTTTACCAAACTGCTTAATGAAGTCACCCCGGACGGACACGATATCAAGATTAGGCCTGTTCTCTGGTCGGACATTCCCAGCCCGCATATGTCCCCGGACAAAATGCTTAATCTGGCCCACGATGTGGAAAATTTCCTGAAAGAAGAGCAGGTGCTTGGCGCAGTAATCCTGCACGGAACCGACCTGATGGCCGAGACCGCCTATGTTTTGGACCTGACCGTGCGTTCACCGAAGCCGGTCATTCTCACCGGAGCCATGCGCTATTTCAATGAATCCGGCTATGACGGCATCCGCAACCTTGTGGACGCAGTGCGAACGTGCCTGCTGCCCCCGCCGGAAGGAACCGATGTCATCATCCAGATGGCCGACAAACTTTTTGCCGCCAAGAACGCCATCAAATCAAGTTCCCTGAATGTGGACCCGTTTATCGGCCAAAACACCGGGAGAATAGGTTTTATCGCCGGAGAATCAGTAATCCTGACCCGGGCCAAACCGGGACGCAGACCACGCCTGCCCTTTCCGGTCACAGGAATGGCCGACAAGGTCCATCTGGTAGGCTGTCATCCGGGCATGGACTCAACTGTGCTGGAAATGCTGATTGAGAGAGGAGCCAAGGGTATAGTGCTCGAAGGATTCGGCGCGGGAAACACCCCGCCCGGTGCAGTTCCCGGAATCGACAAATGCATTGAAGCCGGAATTCCGGTAGTGCTCTGCACCCGCTGTGTTGAAGGTGGAGTCTGGCCCATCTACGCCTATCCCGGCGGGGCCGCCAACCTGAAGCAGAAAGGGGTAATCATCGCCGGAGGACTTTCCGCCCTCAAAGCAACCCTGCTCCTGCAAATGCTGCTTGGATCAGGTTGCCCCTGTGAAAGGATTGAAGAGATATTTGCTGAAGAGAGTGTGTAATTTAAAAAGCAGAAAGCCCCGACTTAGTGGTATGCCCCCCATTGGGTGGACAAGGTAAGATAGCCCCTTTAGGCTACTAACCTTTCACCTGATGGGGGTTTTGTATGAGTAAAAGGAAAAACAATACTTATAGTCAAGAATTCAAAGAGAAGGCAGCTCGATTATATCTTGAAGGCGGCGAGAGTTATCAAAGCCTATGTGACAAATTAGGGATACGAGATAAAAGGCAGCTTAGAAATTGGGTAACAAAAGTCCAACAAGGAGAGAGCCTTGATGATATGCGTGGAAAGCATACCGGGACTCGTAAAGGCCGTCCCCGGACAAAATTCGATTCAATTGAAGAAGAATTAGCCTATGTTAAGGCTGAGCGAGATTATTTAAAAAAGTTGTATCGCTCCCGATTCGGCAAAGAGTGGGGAGCGGGCGATTAAAATCTCATTTGTTTCAGATCGTTCATTCTCTTATAAGCAAGCATTCGATAACACTGCTATTACAAGTGGCTGAGCTAACACGTTCTAGCTACTATAAGTGGCGAAAAGGGCTGAAAAAGAATCGTTCATTTTCAGACGACAAACTCAAAGAGCAAATCCGTCAAATTCATTCAAAATACACTATTTACGGTTACCGTAGGATCACTACAGCTCTTCACAAAATGGGACAACGAGTAAATCATAAACGAGTCTACCGTTTAATGGGAGAGTTAGGAATTCAATCAATAATCCGCAAAAAACGTAAATATTTTGGCAAGCGTGGCAGTTCAGTCTTTCCAAATATCCTTCGAAGGGATTTTGTTAGCACCAAAAGACATCACAAACTAGCAACAGACATTACCTATCTCCCGACAAAAACTGGTTTTTTATATTTGTCTGCAATTCAGGATTTGTACAATAACGAAATCATTAGTTATCAGTTGAGCAAAAGAAATAATCTAAATCTGGTGATTAAAACTGTTAAACAATTGAAGTTGCCGTCTCAAAACAAGACGATTCTACATTCAGACCAAGGTTTCCAATACACCTCTAAATATTACAAGCAAGCACTTGATGAGGCAGGAATACAAGGTAGCCATTCTCGGCGTGGAAACTGTCTTGATAACGCTTGTATAGAATCTTTCTTTTCTCATTTGAAAGCGGAAGGACTATCTGCCAAAGAACTCCTAAGCGAGCAAGAAATGATCTGTAAAATTCATAGTTACATCGACTTCTATAACCATGAACGTTTCCAAAAAAGACTCGGCCAGCTTTCCCCGGTGGAGTTCCGGGAAAAACTGGCCGCATAAATTCACCCTTCATGGGGCCTTTTAAACCTGTCTACTTGACGGGGGGCATACCATTAGTCGGGGCTTTCTTATTCTCACGGTGAAGAGTTGTTTAGTCTTCGCGGCTATCGATGATCAGCAAGTGGTAACCGAACTGAGTTTTTACCGGACCGTGAACTTCGCCAACTGCTTCATTGAACACAACAGTGTCAAATTCCGGAACCATCTGGCCGGGGCGGAACTCACCGAGATCTCCGCCGCGCTGTCCAGAGGGGCAGCTGGAGTGTTTTTTTGCCAGTTCACCAAAGTCTGCACCGTCCTGAATTTGTTTTTTCAGGTCCAGACAGGTCTGTTCATCACTAACCAAAAGATGGCGGGCAGATGCTTTTGCCATGTGAGTGCTCCTATAAGCTTGAATACAATAATTTTAATAAACCATATGGTCTTGCCGTTGCGATTTTATGCACCGCAAAAAATGACCTTGCATGAATACGCGTGGACTGCAAGGGTAAATACTGCGCTAAAATTATCTACATGTCTTCCAGATCAATGCGCTCTGCTAACTCAACTAAAGTACGTACGCCGAATCCGGTGCCTCCGGCTGCTCCGGCAGGCGACTTTTTCTTGCGCCATGCGGGACCGGCAATATCGAGATGTGCCCACGGGGTGTTTTCAGGAACGAATTCCTTGAGAAACATTCCGGCATGGATGGTCATGCCCTCACGGGAACCGACATTCTTAAGATCAGCGACCTCACTCTTGAGCTCTTCCTTGTAGATATCCCAAAGCGGCATGGGCCAGAAACGTTCCCCTACCCGCTTGCCGGACTCCATGACCAAGTCCTGCATCAGGGGGGAATTATCCATCACCGCCGCCACGTTCCAGCCGAAAGCAACAATGCAGCCCCCGGTCAGGGTTGCGATATCGATGATAGCCGCAGGCTCATACTGAGCGGAATATGCAAGGGCATCGCAAAGCAGCAGACGGCCCTCGGCATCGGTATTCAAAATTTCAATGGTCTTACCGGAAAAGGAAGTTACCACCTCGCCCGGACGGGTGGAGCTGGCATCAGGCATATTGTCGGCGCAAGGCAGGATACCAACAATGGGCAGATCCGGCTTGATCTCGCCGATGGCCTGAAAAAATCCGAGTATTGCCGCAGCTCCAGCCATGTCGCACTTCATATCTTCAATGAATCCGGTGGGCTTGAGGGAAATACCCCCGGTATCAAAGGTTACACCTTTACCAACCAGCACCAGCGGTTTCTCGCCTTCACGGTCTTTGGGGCAATATTCAAGTATGATCATGCGAGGCTCGTCATTGGAGCCACGAAATACGGAAGCATACGCTCCCATACCCTTGTCGATGATTTCCTTGCGCTTCATGGCCTTGAACTTAAAACCGTACTTCTTGGCCATTTTTTTGGCCTCATCAGCAAGGTAAACCGGAGTAGCCACATTGGGCGGCAGGTTGACCAGATCGCGGGCATAGCCCATGCCCAGCCCAACAGCCTGTCCTTTAGCGAGCATTTCGGCCAGATGTGCAGGAGGTTCTTCTTCACTCAAAAAACGTACTGCTTCCGGCAACGCCTTCTTTTCATCCTTCTTGCTTTTGAATTCATCAAAGGAATACAGACCCTCAATAGCCGCAACCACAAAATGCTCCAGTTTATCTTCGAGGACGATTCCCTCAAATGCGACAAGAGGAACGCCAACTGTACGAAATTTCAATTCCCGGCATCTCTGGAAAGCGCCGCTTACGGCCTGCAGAAATTTATCAACACCGAAATCTTTTTCATCGCCAAGACCGACAAGCAGAACCCTCTGCACAGAGGAACCGGAACCGTAGATGACAGTAGAACTGCCAAGCTCACCGGAAAAATCCCCCAAAGCAGGAGATACGGCAACCCAGTCGGCATCAGATGCCATCCACGAAGAGAAGCCGCTGAGATGCTCTTCTGAATCTTTAAAAGCAAAAAAAATAACCGCGTCCGCGGACCATGCGGAAGCCGGTTCGGTAACAATATTGAATTCCATAAACTGCTCCATATTGCTGCGCAGAAAATGCGGCGTTATTTAGGTGAAACCTGTTCCACAAAGGAAAAAGTTCCATTCTGATATTTCACTATATCCACACTCTTCATGGGAACCCTGATCCCTTCGGGATAGTAGAATTCACCGGTAACACCTTTAAACCCGGCTGTTTTCGACAAAGCCTCACGCACTTCTTCCGGCTTGGCTACCCCAGCCTTTTCTATGGCCTGAGCAAGAAGCATAACCGTATCGTACCCTAAAGCGGCAAATCCTGATTCAGGGCGAGCGCCGAACATTCGCTCGTAACTATCCACAAATTCCTGAACCTGCGGATCAGGATTATCCAGAGCCACATGGGTGGCAAAATAGATTGAATGGGCATATTCCTGCGGAATACCAAGCAGTCCCGGCGTATCAAATCCATCACCGGAAACAATAGGCTGATTAAATCCGGCCTTACGGATTTCGGTAACATACTTTGGAGCATCCGGAGGAATGGAGGAAATGAATATCAAATCGGGATTCTTCTCATCTCCCTTGGGCAGGGGATATTTACCATCACCGGAACTGTACCAGACCTCATCAACAACGGTCCCGCCGTACTTGCGATAACGACGCTTGAAATATTTGGAAAGAGTCTTGGTGAACTCATTGGAAATGTCCGTACCCACAAAGCAGCGCGAAGTTTCCAGCCTGCGTTTGGCAAACTTAGCAACAGCGCGGGACTGCATATTATCCCCGAAAGCAGTCATGAAGAAATTCTTCCCGTACATATAGGGCAGATTCTGCATGGTCGCCCCGGCAGTGATGAAAATGATATCTTTTGCAGTTATGGCCGGGGCCGCAGCCATGACGTAATCAGTGTCATTCAATCCGATAACAGCAACCATATCATCCTGACCGGCCAAGGCTTCTGAGGCCATTGCCGCGGAATCAAGATTTGAACGGCAATCGGAGACCACAAGGCTCAGCTTGCGGCCCATAATTCCGCCCCCGGAATTGATGATTTCCTTGGCCAGCTCCATGCCGTGCAATCCGGGACGGTCAATGGCGGCCATTCCCCCGGTAAGGTTATACAGCACCCCGACCTTGATGATTTTATCTCCGGCAAAAACGGGTGTGCACAAAAGTATCACGGCAAGCAGGCTGCCCAACAAACGAAACCACATATATCCTCCTTAAAATTCATAACAATATTTCTATTTAATCTTTTCTGATGTTTACCCGCAACCGGAAGGCACAGGCAACCTGAATTTTACTTCAAGAGCCAAGATTATCAATCCTTATTACCAAGCTTGGCCTGCTGGGCCTCCAGAAAACGCTGAAATTTGTTTAATTCCGCCTCACGCTTTTGCGGCACCAAAGGAAATTCGGCTTCCTCACGGTAACGCTTCTCGGCAATAGACCGGCTGACCGGAATCTCAGCGGTCCCCTGCCAACCGGAATCATCGCGGGCCAGTTTACCAATATAACTCACCCCCAGAAAGGCCCGGGTCACACGACTGTTATCACGAAGTTTGCGCATATCCTTGAACTCGGCCCTTGCAGAGACATCGCGGACAACCTTATCGAGACAGACCATTTTTTCCGGCATATGCATCTGCTCAAATACCGCAGCATGATTGTTAAGTATATGACCGCGCTCCCCTGCTGTAGCCGGATCAATATAAAATGCATTGTAAAGGCCGGACTGGTCATAAACCGAAAGATCACAGGAAAGATCAATACCCACTCCGCAAGTCAGGCAGGAGACATTCCTGTGCCGGGGCAGCACATCGCGCTTGAACCATTCATCACTGTTGACCGGATCGGTAATGGCTTTCTTGTTCTCAGGGGCAAATTCACGAACCGGGGAACGCATCATGGTCCCGGCCATAAGTTCACTGACCTGCATCCATGCAGCCACCCCGAGCACTCCCTTGAAATCCCTGCGCCTGCGCCGGGCAAGCAGAAACAGACCTCGGTAAAGGCGGTCCAATGTGGTTCCGCCCTCCTCTGTGGATTCAAACATTATGTATTCATTGAATCCGCCGGAAAGGGTCAGGTTAAAAGGGGTTCGGATCATCACAGATCCGGTATCGTTACGGGGAATAAGAAAATCAGCAAGGTCATGCCCGTCTGTCGGAAGCCATGCCATTGTCCCGCCGATTGTGATCATGGAGCCGAGCACTTTCATATAATCATCCGGGGTATCCCCAAGACCGCCCACACCTATGGAATATTCAGTCTGAGAGAAACCACGCGAGAAAATTCGCGACTCATCAATGCGGGAATGAAAAATATCTGCGATTGACCCGATAACCTTCAGTTCGGAAGGAGAATTCTCACCGGGAACAAACCTAAACTTCCCGATAGGAGAATCTGCTGTTTCCATGCTCTCCCAATTATCAAGGGCCTGCCGCTCCCACTGGACTGACTGCAGAAAAGTCATTGCTTCGCTGCGGGAGGGAAAAATATTCAGGGAACTGAGCATTCCGGCAGTATCGAGCACATTGCGGCAGTACGAGCAAAGGGCGCAAATAGCCAGAGCACCGTTACGGCGATGCAAAATCTTCATTGTCCGTACGATGGAACGGATACCGGCACTGCTCAGATAACGCACATCGGTCATGTCGAAAGCCATGCAGGCCAGTTCTTCATCAGTAAGGATATTTTTAAGGGTCCTCTCCAGTTCACCGGCCCCGAAAGCGTCTATTCTTCCGCCCATGCCGACAACAACTGTATCCCCGTGTCTGTGCACTGTTATTTCCATTCACAACTCCTGTTCAACTCCTTCAGGAATATGTTATCAGATTCAGAATCAACATAGACATAAGCATAGTGGATTGTGAAGTTGCTTCTGGAAAAACTGTACTATTTTTTGCGGCTCTGATAATTATGTCTATAAGAGGGAGAACCATGAAACGAATCCTGAACAAGTTCATACCTGACACTGAAACCGGTGAGTTCCTTAAGCAGGCACTTGAAGACCGGAACCTGACCATGAAGGATGTTCTTCACGGATACATGTACATTCGCTGGCCCAAAGCATATATCGGAGCCGCATTGGGCGAGAACAATCTGGCCCCTATCGCGGATTTTTTTACCAGTCTGGTCGCATCTCCCAACGATAAGGAAAAACGTCAAAAACTAAAGGACGATTTTGCGCAAAGTTATCACGGCAAAGTTATCACCACTGCGGAAGCCGTAAAGCTCATCAAAATAAAAAAAGAAGTACGCACCACCTTGCCTGAACGGGTTCTTCCGTATGAAAAAGCCCGCGATATTATATTGCAGCACCCTGATCATATAGTGCTTTTTGAATGCCCCTGCCGGGCATCGCGGGAAAACCCGTGTTACCCGCTTGATGTGTGTATGATTGTTGGTGAACCTTTTGCTTCCTTTGTAGCCAAAAACCATCCGGAAAAATCACGCAGAATCACCGAGGACGAAGCTGAACGCATTCTGGAAGCGGAAAATGCACGGGGACATGTGCACCATGTTTTTTTCAAGGATGTTATGCTGGGCAGATTTTACGCTATCTGCAACTGCTGCTCCTGCTGCTGCGGAGCCATGGAAGCCATGCGCAACGGAATCCCAATGCTGGCCCCTTCCGGTTATATTTCCGTGGTGGACCCGCAAAAGTGCATCGGCTGCGGTCAATGTATGGAATACTGCCCCTTCGGAGCCATGCACCTGCGAAACAAGCGTATGCGCATAGACCCCAAAAAATGCATGGGCTGTGGTGTGTGCACCAACAAATGCCGTAAGGATGCCCTGCGTCTGGTACGCAATAAGAAACACCCCGAACCTTTGCTGGTCGATAAGCTTTAATGTAGAATTCAGCCTGAACTAACCGTCAGGGAAAGAACGTCTGAGCTCCAAAATATCGTCCAGATTCTCAAAGAACAGATCAGTCAGGTGCGGATCAAATTGTTTGCCCTTGCCCTCTTCAAAATAATCTTTGATCTTTTCGATGGGCCAGGCTTTCTTGTAGACACGTTCACTGCCCAAGGCATCGAAAACATCCACAATACCGGTAATTCTTCCGTAAACATGAATATCCTCTCCGGCAAGCTTGCGGGGATACCCTTCGCCGTTCCACCACTCATGATGCTCAAAAGCCACAATCGCTGCAGCTTTGAAGATGGGGCGTTCGGAATGCTTTAAAATTTCATGGCCGATGGTGGTGTGGGTCTTAATCAGTTCGAATTCTTCGGGAGTAAGCCGTCCGGGTTTATTGAGCACGGTATCGGGAATGCCGATCTTGCCTACATCGTGCATTGGTGAGGCAAGACGCAGCAGATCAGCCTCTTCCTCGCTCAAACCGTAACGGCGGGCAAGAATATAAGAAAGCTCGGCAACCCTGCGCACATGGTTGGCGGTCTCATTGGAACGGTTCTCCACGACTTCGCCAAGGGTCAGGATGACTTCTTTCTGAGTTTCAATGACCTCGTCCTGAATCGCCATCAACGCATCCTGAGCCTCACGGCGGACCTTAATCTCATTGCGCAGATCTTCAGTCCTTTTTTCCACCTCAGCTTCAAGATGTTCCTTGTAACGACGGTTTTCCTTGATCAGGGTAGCCCGTTCAAGACCCTGCCCCAGAGCATGCTCCAGAATATTCAGGTCCACGATGGGTTTAGTGACAAAATCCCAAGCTCCCAATCGTACAGCTTTGATAGCATCCTGAATCAACCCGGCCCCGGAAACCACTATAATCGGGGTATCCGGACTTTCCGCTGAAACTTTTTCAAGAACCTCAAAACCGTCAACCTTAGGCATATTCAGGTCAACCAGAACAGCATCAGGTTTTTCAAGCCTGAAAACTTCCAATCCTTGCTCACCGTCTCCGGCATCGATAATGTTGAAACCGGAATCACTCAGGTAGTCACTGATTGTTTCCCTTACAAAATCTTCATCATCAATAACGAGGATAGTTAATTCTGAATTATCCAATGCTTACCCCTGCTCATTTTTACTCTGCAATTACAAATTCCACCATTAATTTAAGACATAGCAAAAAAACAATACATTTAAAACTGTTATTCTATGAGCACCACACACTGATCAAATACAAAAAAAACACCGAAAAGCAGCTACTTTCCGGTGTTTTTACTATCATTCATCTACATTTTGAGCAATTAATCTTCAAAACGCTTCATAGAAATGATGCTGATGGGATCAACCGGAACATCATCCATGGGACCGTAGGAACCGGTCTTTACTTTCTTGATTTTCTCAACAGCTTCCATGCCGTCAATTACCTTACCGAATACGCAATAACCCCAGCCCTGCGGGTTCTTTGCAGTGTGGTCGAGGAAACCGTTATCCTTCACGTTGATGAAGAACTGTGCGGTTGCGGAATGAGGATCCATGGTGCGGGCCATGGCGAGAGTGCCGAGTTCGTTTTTAAGGCCGTTGTCAGCTTCGTTCTCTACAGGCTCGTGGGTGTCTTTCTGCTTCATGGAGAAGTCGAAACCGCCGCCCTGAATCATAAAGTTATTGATAACCCTGTGAAAGAGAGTTCCTTCGTAAAAGCCTTCGTCTACATAACGCAGGAAGTTCTCTACGGTTTTAGGGGCTTCTTTCGCGAAAAGTTCAATCAGGACTTCACCTTCAGGTGTTTCCATCAGTACCAAGGGATTGGACATATTTAGTTCCTCCAATTTTTTATCTTACCCGCTAAGGGGATTTTTCATCTACAATAAAACGTAAAAGTACGCTACTCCGAGCAACATAAGCATCAAACTTGGAATGACAACCTTTTTCCATGCATCAACCATGTCCACCTTGAAATATTCGCAGGTCAAAAGGAAACAAATGTGTAATGGAGAAGCCATAATCCCGGAAAAACCTGAAAACATGCACAACACCGCCCAAGCCGGCAACTGGTCCTGCAATCCGGAAGCATGTACCAGACCGACCACCAACGGCATAGCAGCCCCCACAAAAGCCAAAGTAATCCCGGCAATAAAGCCGACCAGAAACGGGACAAACACAGCTGCGGCAATAAGTGCGGCCTCCCCTCCGGCGAGACGGGCCAATTCATCTACAACCCCGCAGGCTCCAAGAATATCCTTGAACACGAACACGCAGACAATCATAAAGATCATGTTCAGAAACCGCTTCTCAAACAGCAGACCACGGATAATGGGCATAGACCCGGGATTGGCAAACAATGAACAGGAAACAGCCGCCAGCAAAGCCAGAATAATTCCGATTTCAAAAGGAATGCCCGGTAAAACAAGATTCAGCAGCGTCTCAAAAATGAAAGCACCGCCAATAGCAACGATAAGCGGCAACCCTTCTTTAAGCACAATCCTGGAATCCCGTCCGTTGGCAGAGACATCCGCTTCATTGCCGTTATTTTTCATGGGCAGGACAGAGGGACGCAGATAAAAGAAACACCCCAGCCCGATACAGGCAAAGGCTCCGGGGAATGTGTAGCCGATATATTCGAAAATACCCATGCCGCACAGTGAAGCAGCCAGAATCATCCCCGGATAAAGAGGCCATGTGAGTTCCCAGACATGACGGAACCAATAGTTGATGACCACCTTATCCCGGCCGGATACATCAAGACCATTGGCAGCTTCCTGAATCATGGGTGCCGAAAAGATAGCTCCTCCGGGCATGGGCAGGAGACCGATAAGTGCCGGAAAAAACACAAGCCTCAAACGGGGGCTCTTCAGGTATCCGGTCAGGGAATTCATAATCCGGCCCGCCTGCCCTGTTTTCTCCAGCAAACCGGACAGAATCATGATCAGGGCTACAATCAAAGCCAGAAAGATTGTTTTATCGTCCGCCAGAGCTTCGCCACTGACCCTTATGACCTCACCGAACTTCATGGATGTAAGCAGGGCCAGAACCCCGCCCCCGGCCAGAATGGACGGACCGACACCAAGCCTGAACCTGATTCCGGCCAGCATGCACATAAAAACAAATATAATTTTAAACAAAGGAAGAAGATTTTGCAAAAAATCCATGGATCACCCCGAAAAAAAGAGAATTAGCGGCCCGCAATACGCTAGAAAAGACATCAGCGCAGGACACAGGTGGGGGAAGATATTATTCTTCCTAAAATGGAAATACGTCAAAAAGCCTGATTACTCAATCAGGGAATCAACGCCAGATTCTGACGGGCAAGATTGTTGCCGGGATCAATCTGCAGAGCCCTTCGCAACCATTCTTTAGCAGCAGCATTATTGCCGCGCATGTAATAAAGAAGCCCCATATTGATCATATGGTTGGGCTGCTGCGGTTCCAGTTGCTGAGCCTTACGGATATCGGCCATTGCAGATTCAAACTTGCCCTGTTTCATGTAAACAATTCCACGGTTTCCGAGAGCCGTGGCGTAATCCGGGTTAATCTGCAAAGCACGCTGATAAAGCTCCAGAGCAGTATAGGGATCACCTTTCCTGCTCATAATGGAAGCAAGGCTGGTCATGGCCTTGTAATGGGATGGGTCAGCCTCGAACGCGTCTTTAAAGTGTTTTGCTGCCTCGGTATAATTCTTTTCCCGCTCCAACAGGTTACCTAAATTGTAATGCATGTGGTGGTTATTCTCGGTCACCGCCAAAGCACGGGTGTAGAGGGCTTTACTGTCCTTCCAGTGTCCAGCCTGAGTGAAGGCCCCTGCCAGCAGCACCACAACCACAGCTGAACCCACTGCAATAACCGGCTTTCCGGGAATACGCCCTTCACGCACCAGCCGCGCCACGCCGAAAGCAATGAACATGTAAATCCCAATAAAGGGAATGTATGCGTAGCGATCAGCCATGGACTGGTCGCCGACCTGTACCAGCCCGATCACCGGAACGAGGGTGCCCAGATACCAGAACCAGCTCACTGCACCAAGAGGAAATTTTTTGATAAAACGGAGCGCAACTGCCGACACTGCAAGAATTAATAAAGCTGCCAGCGCAGTTTTCCAGACAGGAATATCATGCGGGTAAGGATAAAAAACCGCCAGATTAACCGGAGCCACAAGTTCACCCAGATAGGCCACATATGAAACAAGCGCGTTTGAAATACGCAGGCTCAAAGGGAAAGATTCCACGGTTTGCATGGCTCCACCGCCCTGCTGAGCCATAACAGTCAAAACAGAAGAAAGAATTGAAAGCCCGAAGAGAGGCAGTTTCTCAACAATCAGCCTAGCTAGCTGCGCCAGCGGATTCTTTGCAAAATCCACCCGATTCAGGGGCCAGATATCCAGCAGGACAAGAGCTGCAGGCAGGGTCACCACCATAGGCTTGGCCAGAATACCCAGTCCGGTAAAGAAAAAAGTCAGCCCATAGGCACCCATGTTTTTGTCTTTGCCCCACCCCAGCCAGCTGTGCATAGCGCTGAGCCAGAAAAAAGTAGAAAGCACATCCTTGCGCTCTGCAACCCAAGCCACAGATTCCACATGGACCGGATGTACGGCGAAAAGAGCGGCCACAAAAAATGAAGGAACCAGTCCATCTTTATCAAATCCACGCGTTGCCTTGAGTAAAAAGAAAAAAAGCAGCAACACATTGCACAGATGCAAAAAGACGTTAACCAGATGACGCGCCCCTGCGGAATCACCAAACAGGGAAGTGTCGAGCATGTGCGAAACCACGGTCAGTGGATGATAGTTGGCAAGCTGAAAGGTACTGAAAGCCCAACCGATATTCTCGGCTGAAACTCCCTGCATAACCCGCTGATTGTTGGTCACATAGCTGGCATCGTCATAGGTAACCAGCTCAAAACCGCCGCATTGCCCATAAACAATAAGCACCAGCGAGGAAAGGATCGCCGCAGCAATCAGGGCTTTCTTCATTTCATTTCCAACTTTCGCACCGCTCATAATTAATTCGCCTGTCCTTTTTTAGGAACATTTTTCAAAAAATCACTTTTCACCCAGCCCAGCCTGTAACCCAGGGTTTCACAGGAACAGCGCAGTACGCCCAGACCGTATTTAACTGAACGGGCAAAGCTGATCGAAGAGGAATCATCCATGTAACGGGTCGGACAGGTCACTTCCCCGATGTCATAGCCGGAATAAATAATCTGGCAGAGCATCTGGTTATCAAAAACAAAATCGTCGCTGTTATCTTCAAAGGGAATGTTTTCCAGCAATTCGCGGGAAAAAGCCCGGTAACCGGTATGGTATTCCGAAAGGTGATAGCCCACCAGCAGGTTCTGGAAAAACGTCAAAGCCCGGTTGGAAATATATTTATAGAGGGGCATGCCGCCTTTACGCGCCCCGGTCCCCAGAATCCTTGATCCGAGCATGCAGTCAAAAACCCCGTTGGCTATAGGCGAAACCATGGCTGAAATAATCAGCGGGGTGTACTGGTAGTCCGGATGGACCATGACCACCACATCGGCACCCATTTCAAGAGCTGTGCGGTAACAGGTTTTCTGGTTTCCACCGTAACCGGTATTACAGGTATGAACCACGGTCTTGATACCGAGGCTTTCAGCCTGCGAAACGGTATCGTCACGACTGCAATCATCAACCAGCAGTATTTCGTCAACCACATCTGCAGGCAGTTCGTCCAGAGTCTTTTTCAAGGTAGAGGCCGCATTATAAGCGGGCATAACCATAACAACTTTTTTACCATTAACCATTTTTAAATTATCTCCTGAGATTGACTGCCATAAATATTTACATGTGCTTTAAGCACTTCTATTCCTGATTGGATTTTGGCTTACCACCAAAGCCCGACCCTAATCAAGTTATGCTGTTGCCTGCGCTTCCTCTTTTTAGTAACCAGGCATCAGTTTTTAATGAACTTTGCAGCAGGAGACAAACAATGCAGGAAGCGGAAATCAAAAAATATATCTACAAAATCATCATGGATAAATGCACTGCCGATGAAGAAGCCCGTCAGGATGCCCTAGGTGAATTCATTGCCATGACCATGCCCAACATTGATGAAGGCGCGGTCCGCAACATCAAATCCATGATCCCGCCCATTACCGATCTTTACGATAAATGGGCCAACATGTTTGTCGAGCGTCTGCTGGAAACCGTGCCCCGCAATCAGATTGAAGAACTTTGCAGCGGTACCCCGGACAACGATTCCGCTCTGGTGTTGGTCTACATCATGTTCATGGAATCCGAACGGATGGAAAAACAGGTTGCTGAAGATATCGCAGCCTTTGCTCCCACTCAGGATGACGACGCCGGAAATATAGCCAGTGCCTACATACGTTCCAAGCTGACACTCATTGCCGAAGAGCAGAAAAAGAAAGACGCGATAATCCAGTAAAGGAGGCTGAAAAATGTTCAGCAAAGCAATCGTCAGGACCCCGGCGGAAAGCCTCGGGGAGGGAATTACCGAAGCGGGCCTCGGCTGCCCGGACATGGAACTGACCCGTATTCAGCACAATAATTATATTAAATATTTTGAACAGGCCGGAATAAGTGTGACCGTACTGCCTGCGGTTGAAGAATTTCCTGATTCCGTCTTTGTGGAAGATACTGCAGTCATGATCCCTCATGGCAATGAAACCGCAGCATTCCTGACCTGCCCCGGAGCGGAATCAAGACGCGGCGAAGTGGATGAAATTGACGCAGCAATTGCAGACCAGACAGACGCTATCATCCGCATGCAGGGTGACGGACTAATGGAAGGCGGCGATGTGCTGCTCATGGGCAAAACATTCTACGTGGGCATCGACAGCCGCACCAATGCAAAAGGATGCGAACAATTTGCCAAGGCCGCAGCCAGATTCGGATACAAGACTGTTCCCGTACCTTTTGACAACGGCATGCCCCATCTCAAGACCGAACTTTCCGCTCTTGATGAAGAAACCCTGATCATGAGCGCCCGTTTTGCCGGGCGCGAAGAATTCGCCGGTTTCAAAAAAATTATCGTTCCCGAAGGAGAGGAGTACTGCTCCAACTGCCTTTACCTGGGACAGAAGCTGCTTGCTCCGCAAGGATTTCCAAAAACAGCAGAGCTGCTGGATAAAAACGGATTTAAAGCTGATTTTATAGATATGTCAGAGTTCCGCAAAATGGACGGCGGGCTGACTTGTTTATCTTTAAGATGGTAGAATAAGAAAAGGGCGTAATGATTGTAATCAACACGCCCCTTTTATTAGATAGCTATCTTATTCAAAACATCCTGCAATATTTCTTCTTCACTCTGATCAGAACGCACTATGTGGTGCGCGGCTTCCATGAAGCTTGGTTCAAAGCGGTTGAGCATAAGCGAAATCTGTTCGCGAGCGTCTTCGGAGCCATCTGATGCATTCAGCAGACTCATAAAATCGCACATAATAAAAATAACCTTGCCGTTATCCTTGAGCATCTGACGAACTTTCTCGGACTTGGCTGCCCCGCGCGGCAGACTGACAATCTGATTATCGTCCCTAGCAACCTTTTCCAGAACCGGGTTACCGTCGCTACGGCTGACCACAAGGTATTTCCGGCCAAGCTTCTCAGCAACCTTGGCGGCAATCGATTTACGCAGTTCATCATTCAGACAAAAAATAAAAACATTACCGGAATCACGACCGCCTATAAGCATATCCTTTGCCATTCCCGGCACGTAAACGCTTCTCTTTTCCTGTTCGTCAACAACATACTCAATGTCAGTCATTTCAATATATTCTTTTGCCATTTCGATTCCTTATATTTCTCAAGATAAAACAGAACAGAAAAAATCTAATCACTTAAGCGCAAGGAGCAAGTTTACCTGCGCTTAAAATGGACGGTATTTTTATAATACCTCTTTTCTGGATGCTCTTTGGAAATATAGGTCATTTCCCAATTCTCAGAATAGAATCCAATCACGTAATCAAGCAGGTTAAACACATCATCTTCAACCTTTGCCTTTGGATATATTTCCAAAAACTCTTCGAGAGTCAGATTCAAATGCCTATCTACTATATAAACTGGACGAAAAGTAAGCAGCATTTCAGATTCGGACCTTTTTTCAAGCCCACGCAGCATTGAATCCAACCAACCGTTTCTTATCCCGGCTTTACCGATGATATCGATAAGCATGCCCATATCAAAGGTCCTGTCCGGCTCTTTTTTCGCAAAATTACAGATGCAAAAATCAACATTATCAACACAGTAAAGCCCGGCTAATTTCTTAGCCCCTGCAACGACTCTGGATTCCAGATCGTAACCTACAACCTCACGCGCACCTTGCTTACGGGCATGAAAAGAAAAATGTCCTATGTTGCAGCCAAGATCACAGACAGTTTTACCAGTGAAATCAAGTTCCTTAAATTCAGGATCAATGCCATCGATTTCATTACCTATCCCCCCTGCAAGGGGCTTGTTTTCCAAATCATAAAGCGGACGCCAGATAAGCTCTTCGCCAACCTCTGCAACAATCTTTTTCAATTCAGCGTTTCTGCTCATGCGGATCTTCCAGCGTATTGTTAATATTAAAAATATACGATTGCATATAGCTTCATAATGTCCTTAACTCAAGATTTGTTTCAGATTGCATGGAGTATTGATGCATGGTACTCCAATAAGCCGAAATAAGGAGTTTATTTTGCAGCAGTTAACTGAGCCCTTTGCCTACGGCAACTCAATCATCCATTCCATGCATCCCGGATTCCGGCTGGCCTGCGCTTTCCTTTTTTCACTTGCAGGGGCACTGGTTACAAATCTTGACGCAGCAGCAAGTGTATTGGCAGCTGGCATCATATTCTCCATTGCAGCCCGTTTATCACTATCAAAACTGCTCAAACGACTGCTTATCGTAAACTTCTTTATTCTTTTCCTCTGGATATTCCTCCCCTTCTCCAGCGCCGGAGAACCTCTTTTCAGCATAGGTCCTTTTACTGCAACCCTTGAAGGAATTCTCTACACTGCAATCATCACCCTGAAATCAAACGGGGTTATCCTCGCCATGACTGCCCTGATCTCCACCATGGAAGTTCAAACCCTTGGGGCAGGCATGCAATCCATGAAACTTCCGGACAAGCTCTGCCGCCTGCTCCTGTTCAGCTGGCGCTACGTGCATGTGATGAGCATGGAATACAACCGCATGCACAGGGCCGCAGCCATGCGCGCATTCAGTCCCCGGACTGATATGAGGACCTACCGCACATATGCGTGGCTTATGGGCATGCTGCTGGTACGGAGTATGGACCGCGCTCAGAGGGTCTGGCAGGCCATGCTTTGCCGGGGCTTTGACGGGACATTCCATACCCTCACTACATACCGCACAGGCAAACGGGACATTGCCCTGCTGCTGGCAACCCTAGGCTGTGTCGCTATTTTCATTTTTCTTGAGTTTAATAAAATCGAGGTCTTGCTGTGAGTTCTTCCATATTTTCCCTGCATAATATTAATTTTTCCTATTCCGGGAATGATGTCCTCACCAACGTTGATTTCCAACTGAACCGAGGACAAAAAATAGGACTGACCGGACATAACGGGTCAGGCAAAACCACCCTGTTGCATATCATAATGGGCCTGCTCAAACCTCAGTCAGGTCAGGTACGCTATCTGGGCCGTGAAATGAAATCCGAGAAAGATTTCCGTGAATTACGCAAAGGCGTTGGCCTGCTTTTCCAACAGGCCGATGACCAGTTATTCTGCCCGACCGTGCTGGAAGACGTGGCCTTCGGACCGCTCAATCTGGGAAAATCACCTGATGAAGCACGGAGAATTGCCGAGTACACCCTCTGCACACTGGGACTGTCCGGCTACGAAGACCGGGTATCCTACCGCCTTTCCGGTGGTGAAAAAAAACTGGTTTCCCTTGCCACTGTGCTGGCAATGAAACCACAGGCTCTGGTGCTGGACGAGCCCACCAACGACCTTGATCCGTCCATGCGCGAAAGACTGATCGACATCTTGAATTCACTTGATATCGCCATGCTTGTGGTTTCCCACGATCTCGATTTTCTGGTAAGAATCACTGAAGTGGAATATTCATGCAACAAAGGTAGAATCCTGCGTGAAGCTTCAAATTTCAAAGACAATCACGACTACGGAAAGTGCGAGCTTTAAGCGGAAAAACAAACAGGAGTCATCATGAATAAATTTCGCAACCTGACACTTATTATAGCAGCCGTCTTTCTGGTTTCCGGCTGTCTCGGAGAAGATAAAACTGTAACTATGAAAGTGGCTTCAACTGCCTACACCTCGCATGTAGACCAGACATCCTCCACTCCTTTTATCGGGGCATGGGGTGATAAGCTCAAACCGGGCATGAAAGCCATCGCTGTTTCACGGGACTTAATCAAAAAAGGGCTTACCCATAACACAAAGGTTAAAATCGAAGGCCTTGCCGGTGAATACGTGGTTAAAGACAAAATGAACAAACGCTGGACCAATAAAATTGATATTTACATGGGCCTCGACAACCAAGCGGCAAAGGACTGGGGAAAACAGGAAGTAACCATCTCTTTTGAAACTGCAGAAACAGAATAATCAGAAAAGGCGCATTCAATAAGAGAATGCGCCTTTTTTGTATATCTATTCAGACCCTTACAAATATTTTTCACTCAAAGTCGATCCGCTCTTTATTTTTCCCACTGATTTACGTAAAGATGGGCTTTCGCGGCCACGGGCAGAGCCCTGCCCTACAAAATAATGCCGCGATTAATGGAGAACAAATTGAGCGAACGGAAAAGAAATCCTCATCAGTCCATCAGGGCCTACTGCCTGTGGTGCATGGGCGGAAGCCCGCAGCTTGTCAGGGAATGTGAGGACAACGACTGCTCTCTTTATGAATTGCGCGGGCCCAAGACCGAAGAGTCACAGCGAACCTGCATCCGGGCTATCCGCAGGCACTGCCTTGCCTGTACAGTCGGTGACCGTCAGGCCATCCGTGATTGCAAAGAAAAAGAATGCGTAATTCGCCGTTTCCGCTTTGGTGTCCATCCCAAAACCATGCAGAAACGCAAAAAACGGAGAATTGAGAAAAGCCATCTCATGCTTCCCGGACTTTAAAATTTAAAAACCGGGAGTCAGTTCAACTGACTCCCGGTTTATTTTTTCTACATATCAGATTGACGCATACTCAGTGATATTCTTTTGCGCTGAATATCTACATCGAGCACCTTGACCTTCAAGGCCTGTCCCGGATGGACAACTGTTGCCGGATCACGCACAAAATCGTCAGCCATACGGCTGATATGAACCAATCCGTCCTGATGAACCCCGATATCCACGAAAGCCCCGAAAGCAGTTACATTGGTCACAATACCGTTAAGGATCATACCTTCGCGCAGGTCTGAAACTTCCTTAACGGAATCATCAAATTTCACTGCTTCAAACTGCTTGCGCGGATCGCGTCCCGGCTTTTCCAGCTCCTTCATAATATCCTTAAGTGTCGGTAAACCGAGATCATCCGAAACATACTTTTCCAGATCAATCTTGCCACGTAACTCTGCAGACTTGATCAAGTCGGCAACATCAGCGCCGAGGTCCTTGGCAATTCCGTCTACAGCTTTGTAGCGCTCCGGGTGCACCGCAGTGCCGTCCAGCGGATTCTTGGCTCCGCGAATGCGTAAGAAACCAGCACACTGTTCAAAAGCCTTGGGTCCGAGACGGGGAACCTTGAGCAATTCCTTGCGGGAACCGAAGGGACCGTTTTCTTCACGAAATTTAATCACATTTGCCGCCAGCACCGGGCCAAGACCGGAAACGGATTGCAACAACCGCGCACTGGCAGTGTTAAGCTCCACACCAACCATATTCACGCAGGATTCAACAACCCTGCCGAGACTTTCCGCCAAACCTTTCTGATCCACATCATGCTGATACTGGCCCACACCGATGGATTTTGGATCGATTTTGACCAGCTCTGCCAACGGATCCATGAGCCTGCGTCCGATGGAAACCGCCCCGCGCACAGTAATGTCATAGTCAGGAAATTCCTCACGGGCGATCTCAGAAGCCGAATAAACCGAGGCCCCTGATTCATTGACCATAATCACCTGAATTGAGCTATCCAAGCCCAGCTCTTTCACAAACTGCTCAGTCTCACGTCCGGCTGTGCCGTTACCGATTGCGACGGCTTCGATGTCATATTTATCGACCAGAGAATGAACTATCCGCGCCGCCTCTTTCTTCTTGCCTTCGGAGGTGACCGGATAAATGGTTTCGTTATGGAGCAAGGTTCCCTGCGCATCAAGGCAGACCAGCTTGGCCCCGGTACGGAAACCCGGGTCAAGGGCCAGCACCCGCTTACCGCCCAAGGGAGGCGCCAGCAGAATTTCACGCAGGTTAGCGGCAAAAATATTTATGGCCTCAGCCTCAGCTTTTTCAAGCAACACTCCGCGCAGCTCAGTTTCCATCTGCGGGGCCAGCAAACGCTTGTAGGAATCGGTTGCTGCCAGCTCGACCTGTCTGGAAGCTGCCGAGTTGGAACGGACCAACTTGCGGTGCAGAATATCCAGACCTTCAGCCTCTTCCGGACGGATGGACACCTTCAGGAACTTATCACGCTCACCACGTAACAAGGCCAGAATGCGGTGACCAGCAGCCTTTTTTGCAGGCTCGCGCCAATCAAACCAGTCCCTGAACTTGGAAGCCTTGTCCTTGTTTTCATCAGCCTGTGCAGCCTTAGTGGACTTGGATTCAATCAATGACTTCCGCTCAAACAAAGACCGAACCGCCTCACGGCTGACCGTGTTCTCGGCAATTTTCTCGGCAATGATATCACGCACCCCGGCAAGAGCATCGTCCACAGACTCCACACCCTTGGCGGCTGAAACATAAGCTTGCGCTTCCTGAACAGGATCGCATTTCTGGGCAAAAATCTTATAGGCAAGCGGTTCAAGACCTTTCTGGATCGCGACCTGCCCCTTGGTTTTACGCTTGGGTTTGTAAGGAAGGTACAAATCCTCAAGCTGACGCATGGTTTCGGCTGCTTCAATTTTCTTGCGCAGACCGTCATCCAGCTTACCCTGTTCATCAATAGATTTGATCACAGTCTCGCGACGCTTATCCAGCTCCTTAAGCTTTTCAAACAAATCACTGACAGCAGCAACCGCCACTTCATCAAGGCTTCCTGTTGCTTCCTTACGGTAACGGGAAATAAAAGGAATGGTGCCCCCCTCATCAAGCAGGGACACAACAGCTTTTACATTTTTTTCAGGAATACTCAGTTCAGACGAAATACGAGAAATATTTTTGGAATTCATAAAGGTAGGGACTTCGAAGGTCGCTTTAGTTCGCTACATACGAAGCATAATAAAAGGTTTTGGAAAAAAGTGTCCGGGGAAGAAAGATTTTCCTTCCCCGGATGTCGGAAACAAATATTTTACTCAGTTGATTCTTCTTTCTTAAGTTCTTCGGTAGAAAGCGACCAGAAGGGAGTACCGTCCTTGGTCAGGCGAAACTTGTATTTACGATCTTCTCCGGCCTTGAACTTTGCGCACATATATTCATACTCGCCGTTAATTTCGACCAGCACACCATAAACTTTCACCCGTGCTCCGGGACGCAAATCCTTGATACGCGGCTCAACAAAATCCTTGGGACCGAGATGAACTAACACTTCATCGCCGTCTTCCTTGTCTTGAACCAAAAGGCCGACACCTGCGGCCATTCCGCTTAAGGGTTCAATTTCCTCAATCTTCAGGAGTGTTCCTTTAATCACATCACGGTCTGTATTGTCATAAAGGGAATCATATTCGCCTCCCTTTTCCCAGCCCTTGATGTTCATTTCTCCGGCAAAGGCGGATGAAACGGTCAGAAGAGTAAGGCAAAATGCAACAAGTAAATTCTGAAAATTTATTTTACTCACGACAAAACTCCTTTTAAATCAAGCGTTCTATTGGGTAAGCCATTTATTAAAGGCACGCAAGGCGACCTGCTTAATCGTATAGTCGGCCCCGCCGTTCGTAAAATCTGTACGATCGAACTCAACCACGACTTTTCCGGTCTTTACATCAACCAAAAACAAACGGACATAGTCAGCACGGTAATCACTCATTTCATCACGAATCCCCAAAGCATTATCAGCCGAAACATCATAAAGAAGTGCCAAGTCGGCATCCAGACCGGAAAGAACAGCCTGCACTTCCGGTACAATCGGATATTGATTCCCATACTTGCGCCGTTCCCACAAGCTGGATTTATTTATATTTTCCAGAAACTCAACAGCACCGCCATTGACGGGATAAGCCGACCATTTCAATTCAAAGGCTCCGGCCTGTTTACAGGCGCTGCGCAAAGACTGGATCATGCGCCAGCGGTATTTCAGATCAAAATCCATAGTGGTTGTCTGCCAAGGAAGCAAAGCCAGCTTGTAAACCTTCCCTCCGGTATCAAAAGGAGTGCTGTAATTCTCGACTTTGGCGCACGAAGCGCAGGCAAGGCAGATCACCAGAATCAACAATATTTTCCTCATGGCAACCTCATACTTTTTGCAGATACATTGTTTTATAACGGAGGTATCCATATGTCCATAGATTGAGTTTAAACTTGGCGTCCGGCTGTTTTGCCGTTACACTCCGGCAGTTTTCAATGCGGAGGAGCACATGTCGGATAAAAAAAAGGCCCAAAAACTTTCCCGGAGAGGATTCCTTTTCGGAGGATTCAGAAAAAAAGAAGACCGTGAACAGGTCCAGAGCGCGGCCAAACCTATTGCCGCCAAAGAAGTCAACTTAGACACCTTAGCCGAAGCAAACGTAGCCTATGAAAACGGGCGTTTTGAAGAAGCTGCCGCCAAGTACAAAGAATTCATCAAGACCGAGCCGCAAAACGCTGATGCCCGCAAAAGGCTTGGACATTGCTTATACAAAGCAGAAAAATACATTCAGGCCAAAGTTGAATTCGAACGGGCAATCCGCATCCTCGGCAAGGACAACTTCTCCTATCTCTACCTCGGCCTATTACTCTGCCGCGCCGGAGCCGGGAAAAAGGCACTCCCTGTCTGGAAACTCTATTTCGATCCGGAAAACATTACCCTGCAGCGCGAAATAAACCTGCAAATAGCGCTCATTGAATCAGATTCCGAAGCATCCTTCGAAGATGCCGCCAACATGGTGGAAAAAGTAATCGAAGAAACTTCTATGATAGCTTAAGAAGCCTCCGGCGGCTGGGGAAGGGGATCTTTTGGAAAAGTTCCCCTTCCCCAGACCCCATCCCCTCAAAACTTTTCAATATGCTTCGCTGCATTGTTTAATAAATTTTGCTGTAAAAAAGCAATTTCGTACAAGCGCACGAAACTTCCCTCTGCTAAAAATTTTCCAAACTACTCAGCAGCAAGTTCTCCAAGCCTTCTTACTCCGGCTTGGATTTCATCGCTCCAGAGTGACCCGCTGGACAGGCGGATGTAATTTGAAAATACATCCTGCGGAGAGAATACGGTTCCGGGTACAATACCGATACCTTCTTCGCGGGCCTTGAAAAAAAGTTCCACCCCGTCTTTTCCTTCGGGCAACTCCACCCAGAGCACTGAACCGCCCTTGGGGTTGGTGACCTTGGTCCCTTCTGGAAAGGCGAGACCGATCTCGGTACGCATCTTCTGCATCTGATCCTTCATGGCCGCACGCAATTTCTTTAGATGGCGGTCATAAAGGGTTTCGCGCAGATAGCGGGCGATAGCCATCTGGGTGACGGCTACGCAAGAGACATTGGTAGTGGCTTTGATCTCAAGGGCTTTTTCCAGATACCGCCCCGGTGCCAACCAGCCCACCCGGTAACCGGGGGCAATGGTCTTTGAAAAGGATGAACAAAGTAATACCCCCCCCTCTTTGTCGTAAGATTTGAGTGTACGAGGCCGGGAATCACCGAAATAAATTTCCCCGTAAACATCATCCTCGACTAACGGAATTTTGCGTTTAGCAAGGAGTTCAACAATCTCCTTTTTACGATCATCTGAAGTAATACTACCGTCCGGGTTGTTGAAAGTCGGCGAAAAAATACAGGCCTTAATGTCGAAAGTGCGTGTAATATCATTTACCCGGTCCGGATTAATACCTTTCTCAGGGCAGGAAGGTATTTCAATTGCCCGCAGGCCAAGATTTTCCACTAACTGCAGGAAGCAATAATATGAGGGTGATTGAATAAGGACCAGATCTCCAGGTCGGGTCAGGGTACGCAAAGAAATGTACAGGGCTTCCATTGCTCCGGTGGTGATGATCAGCTCATCGGCAGTGATTTTGGAACCACAATCTACTGAACGGAAGGCTATCTGACGGCGCAAGTCAAGGTTGCCGGGAATCATTTCATACCCGACTGTATCAAGGGGATTTTCTCGGATTACGCTGTTCATGATCTTGGCCAACTGGCGGGTAGGCAGGAGGTCATTGCTGGGGCAGGGACAAACCACGCCCAACGGAAGCAAGTCTTTATTTCCCACAGTTTCAAGGGCGGTCCGAATAAGCTTATTCTTGGTGACCAGATGCGGTTCAAGCTTCTGGGTAGTTTTAATCTCCGGAGTGGGAATAGTGCGGAATTCGCTACGCACATAATAGCCGGAGCGCGGACGGGATTCGATAAGGCCGCGTTTCTCCAGTTCTTCGTAAGCATGCGCGACAGTCGAAATGGATACTTTAAGAGTTTTGCTCATCTGGCGCAGAGACGGCAGTTTGTCTCCGGGCACAAGATCACCGGCTTCAATATGCCTTGAAAGTTCCTGCTCAACTTTTTTATATCTGTACTGATTGTCTGAACTGTCCAGATTCATTGTGTTTAACCTCAGAAGCTAAAACTGTTACGGTTCATATTTATAAAATCTGTATCTGTACTGATGTCAGATTTTATGTAGACTAGCAAGCAAATCGAACTAGCAAAATTGAATTTCACAAACAGGAGAGGTGAGTATGGAATCAGTAATGAATTCCCAAAAGATAAAACAAAACAACATCTTGATTTCAGCATTCAAACAGGCCCTGCCCATCATGCTGGGATACCTTCCTGTGGGATTTGCTTACGGAGTTCTGGCCCGCAAGTCAGGTATTTCCATTGATAACACGATGATAATGTCCCTGATAGTCTTTGCCGGATCAGCACAGTTCATTGCAGTGGGACTAATTGCTTCCGGGGCTTCAGCTATCTCGGTGATCATTACCACCTTTATCGTCAACCTGCGCCACATGCTCATGTCTGCGGCCCTTTCCCCCTACCTGAAGAAATGGAGCAAACTAGAGATAGCAGGTTTCACCTTTCAGCTCACAGATGAAAGCTTTGCCGTCCACTCCACCCGCTTTGCAAAGGGAGATACACACAAAGGCGAAACCTTCCTGATCAACTCCATCGCCCATGCGGCATGGGTGGGTGGTACCGTACTGGGCATATTTTCCAGCACACTCATAACTGACGTTAAACCAATGGGCCTCGATTACGCTCTTCCGGCGATGTTCATCGCCCTGCTCATTTTCCAGATCAAGGACAAGAGCCACGTCATTGTAGGGCTCATCACCGGACTGTTATCAACCGCACTGGCTCTCGGCGGCGCAGGACAGTGGAATGTAATCATCGCCACCCTGATCGGCGCAACACTCGGCGCAGCAGTTAAATGGGGGAATAAATAATGGACCAGCAGACAATACTTTTCACTCTTTTCGGCATGATGGCGGTAACCTACATTCCGCGCATGCTCCCGGCCATGGCCCTTAGTTCCCGCGACCTGCCGCCCATCGTGGCCAAGTGGCTTTCCTACGTACCCACTGCGGTTCTTTCCGCCCTGCTGATGCCTTCACTACTCGCCCCCGAAGGAGTCATCGACCTGACTTTCAGCAACCTTTACTTTTGGGTAGCAGTGCCTACTTTTGCTGTAGCCATTTTCACCCGTAATTTCTTCGGCACCGTGGCTGTCGGCATGGGGCTGGTGGCAGCAGCCAGATATTTCTTGTAATTTCAGCAACAAAAGGATTTCAAAAATGATTTCACGTGATGAAGCACTTGAACTGCTCAAGTCAAATGTAAAAGAAGAAAACCTGATCCAGCATTCCCTTGAATCCGAGGCAGTTCTCGGCGCATTGGCAGAAAAACTCGGTCAGGATGTGGAACTCTGGTCCATAACCGGACTGCTGCACGATCTAGATTACAGCGAGACTGCCGAGACCCCGGAAAAACACGGACTTATCGCAGCAGAAATGCTCGACGGTAAACTGCCCGAAGAAGCAATTCAAGCCATCCGCGCCCATAACGGCGACATGACCGGAGTGACGCCGCAGAGCGATTTTGATTTTGCCCTGCGTTGCGGCGAAACAGTAACCGGCCTCATCCACGCCAACGCACTCATGCGTCCTGAAAAAATGAATGGCATGGCACCCAAGAGCCTCAAGAAAAAGATGAAAGCCAAGGCCTTCGCCGCCAGCGTTGATCGTGAGATCATCAAAGAATGTGACAAGATCGGCATTGAACTGGGTGACTTTTTCGCCCTGTCCATTGAAGCCATTACCAAAGTCGCACCCGAAGTTGGATTGGAATAAACTAAAATATTTTTAATTGTTTGAACTCCAAACGTTTGTTCCCTGCTGGAACAATCACCCAAAAAAGCGGGCCGACACTTGCCAGAAGTGTCGGCCCGCTTTGAGTTTATTTTATTTACCCCAACCCCCGCCTCCGGGAGTTTCCATGCGTATGATATCGCCCTTCTTGAGCGGCGAATGAAACTTACCGGGCTTCACAATTTCCTCACCATCGCGGATCAGGATATTCTTACCGGGAGTTCCGGGGCTACCGCCCTGCAGGCCGTAAGGCGCATTTACCCGCCGCTCGGAAAGCACAGTGATTTCGCAACTGGAGAGCAGCTCAATCTCACGCACAAGACCGTCACCGCCGGGAATTCTGCCTGCCCCGCCGGTATTCTTGCGGATGCAGTAAGTCTTTACGCGAAACGGATAGCTGTACTCAAGCGCTTCCACCGGAGTGTTCAGGGTGTTGGTCATGTGTGAATGGGTGGCATGCTCACCGCGACAGGTTGCGGATGCGCCCATACCGCCGGCGAGTGTTTCGTAATAGGCAAAAGGCTTGCCGGTACGCTCATCCATACCACCGATGGTCATGTTGTTCATGGTTCCCTGACTTGCTGCGGGGATACGCTGCGGAATGGCTTCAGCCAGCGCACCGAGAACAACGTCAACAACGCGCTGAGAAGTTTCCACGTTACCGCCTGCAACAGCTGCCGGAAAGTTCGCATCGAGGATGGAACCTTTACGGGTCAGCACTTCGATGGGACGCAGAATACCGGCATTGGTGGGTACGTCACCTTCAATGAGTGAACGAAATACGTAAAGCACTGCGGAAAGAGTGATGGAACGTACCGCGTTAACACTTCCGGTAACCTGATCGCCGGAAGCGGTGAAATCGAGCTTAGCACTGTCTCCCTTCACTTCCATGGTCACGGAAATGGGCACATTTTCGCAATCCACGCCGTCACCATCCATGTAATCGGTGAATTGATAGGTTCCGTCAGGGATGGATTTGATAGTGTTTCGGGTGATTGATTCAGCGTAATCGTTCAAGCTGGCAGCGTAAAAATCAACCTTGGCAAGACCGTATTTCGCGATAAGTTCCTTGAGACGGGTAACGCCAGTGATATTAGCCATGATCTGGGCTGCAAAATCGCCTTCGCGTTCCACCGGGGTACGCACGTTGTTGAGCAGCAGGGTCATTACTCCGGGTACGATCTCGCCATTCTCCACGATCTTTACCGGTGGAATGATGATTCCTTCCTGATAAAGGGAAGTGGAAAGCGGCATTGAACCGGAAGCCATACCACCCACATCGGAATGGTGGGCGCGGTTGGCTACGTAGAAAGCAGGCTCGGTGGAACCTTCACAGAAAACCGGAGCAACTAGAGTAATGTCCGGCAGATGGGTTCCGCCTTTGAACGGGTCATTGAGCATGACCATATCGCCGTCTTTAAAATCACTGTGTTCAATAGCTGATTTCACGGAAAGCGGCATGGAACCGAGATGCACCGGAATATGCGCGGCCTGAGCAACCATGTCACCTTTGTGATCGAAAACCGCACAGGAAAGGTCGCGCCTTTCCTTGATGTTGGGGGAGAAAGCGGTACGAGTCAGGGTCACACCCATTTCCTCGGAGATGGCCGCAAACCTGTTCTTGAAAACCTCAAGGAGGATCGGATTCACATTCATTATATATAAACCTCCTGACTACTCGATGTCGAAAATAAGGTTACCGTAAGGATCGACCTCACCCTTGGCAAAGGGCGGGATAACCAGAGTGGAGCTGTATTCGATAATAATTGCCGGACCGTCGACCTTGTTGCCGGGGCGCAGTTTCTCACGGTTGAGAATGCGTGTTTCCATCTTGGTGGAGTCAAATATGGTCTCAGTGGTGCCGAGCAGTGCTTCGGGATCCATTTCAGCAACCAGCGCACCCGCTTCCGGGAACTCCGGCTTGGTAGGCATGCCCTTGGTACGCAAGCGGATATTAACGATTTCAACGGTTTTGTTGTCGTTGCGGTAGCCGTAATTCTGCTTATGCAGGCGGGAGAATTCTTCAATCCAATCACCGCTGAAAGGCACGATAATCTCAAAAGACTGTCCCTGATAACGCATGTCCAGAAAACGCTCGACAATGATGTCATCAGAAGCAAATCCTTCTTCGGCAAGATCAGCACGTCCCTGCGCTTCCAACGGAGCAAAAAGCTCTTCAAGATCCACATCGTTGGTGTTGTGCTGGTCACGCATAACGGTCAGGGAGTAATCCTTGATAACGTCAGCCATGACCATACCTACAGCGGAAAGAATACCGGGGTTGTTAGGAATGAACAGCTTGGGAATGGAGAGCAGCTTGGCAAGGAAGGCACAGTGCATGCCGCCCGCACCGCCGAAGGAGAACATGGTGAATTCGCGGGGGTCAAAGCCGCGTTCAACAGAAATCACGCGGATAGCGCGTTCCATGTTGGTGTTGGCGATATCGAGGATACCTTCGGCCAGTTCAACCGGAGTAAGCCCGGCTTTTTCAGCCATTACTTCCATGGCCTTATTCAGCTTTTCAGTCTCAAGGGACATTTCCCCGCCGAGGAAATGTTCGGGAATGAGGCGGCCAAGATAAAGGTTGGCATCGGTAACGGTGATTTCAGAACCTTTGCCGTAGCAGATCGGTCCGGGATCAGCACCCGCACTTTCAGGGCCTACAGTCAGTGAGCCGCCGGCATCAAGGCGGGCAATGGAACCGCCGCCGGCCCCCACGGTATGGATGTCGATCATGGGAACCTTGACCGGATAATCCTCAATTGCGGACTCCAAGGTCAGGGGCAGCTCTTCATTAATTAATGCAACATCAGAAGAAGTTCCGCCCATATCGAAGGTGATCAGACGGTCATATCCCGCCATCTGCCCGATAGCATGTGCACCGACAGCGCCGCCTGCAGGACCGGAAAGAATGGTCCGTACAGACTCATTCATGGCAGTCTCTGCGGAGATGGAACCGCCGTTGCTCTGCATGATTCGCAGGGGATCATCACCGAGAGTCTTCTGCAACTTAGTCAGATACTTGGTCATTTTCGGTGAGACATAAGCGTTGATAACTGTCGTGGAAGTACGCTCAAACTCACGGAATTCAGCCAGAATTTCATGCGAAACAGAAACAGGGACACCAACGGCGTCCAAAAGTTCGCGCATTCTGTTCTCATGATCGGGATTTAAATATGAAAAAAGAAGACAAAGTGCGACTGATTCAACACCTGAATCTTTAATTCTTTGCAGAATAACTTGCACGTTTTCTTCAGAAAATGGCTCAATTTCATTTCCTTCGTGATCAATTCTTCCGGTTATTCCGAAGCGAAGATCAGAAGGAACAATATGCGGCTTTTTACAAAAAGATAAATCATAGAGGTCGGAACGATTCTGTCGTCCGATTTGAATCACATCTTCAAAACCCTCATTGGTGATCAAAGCGGTCTTTACACCTTTCCGCTCAAGGATTGCGTTGGTGGCGACTGTGGAGCCATGGACCACTTGAACAGCCCGTTCTCCGGCGATATGCTTGATGCCATTAATTACGGCTTCGGAAGGATCGTGGGGAGTTGAAAGACGTTTATGCACGCCCCATTTATCTCCATCCTTATAAATAAAATCGGTAAATGTTCCTCCGGTATCTACTCCAATTATCAGCACTATACATCCTCCGCTAAGTATTTATAAATCGCTCTAGCATGATTTGCTATTTGTCATTTTCATAAGCGTATATTGTTCGATTCGAGCGAACATTACCCAATTTTGTCCACATTTAAAAGATTTTATTTTTGTAAAATTGTGTGTATAAACACTCTTGATTCACAAAATCGTCCCCAAAAACAAATTATCTATTTTTAAAATACTCGCAAAAACCGTTTCCTTTTTTTCGAGTTTTTTAATTTTTACTAAACATTAAAATCTAAATAACGGACATTTTTAAGAAAAGTATTTTTCAAATAACAAAAAAGCAAAAATTCAACACGGAGGTCTCTCATGTTAAAACGGATCATCACTTCCTTACTCATGGTTCTGGCATTTGCCATTTCTGCTCAGGCTGCAGACCTGAAGATGGACTGTAATGCCATCTACGGAGCTACCAACTTCCATTCCCAAGGCGCCAAGCTCTTTGCAGACAAAGTAGCTGAGTACACCTCCGGTTCAGTGCAGATAACCGTCCACCCCGGCGGAAGTCTCGGTTTCAAGGGCCCCGAACTTCTTAAAACCGTTAAAGACGGCACCCTGCCCATGTCCGATATTCTCATGGGTGTTGTTTCCGGTTCCGATCAGGTTTTCGGCGTAAGCTCCATGCCCCTGTTGGCAAAAGACTACGCTGAAGCAAAAAAACTCTACGAAGCAACCAAACCTTATTATGATAAAGCCTGCCGCCGCTGGAATCAGAAAATGCTCTACGCCGCACCTTGGCCTCCCAGTGGACTTTTCACCAAGAAACCGCTGAACAACGTAGCTGACCTCGAAGGCCTGAAGACCCGTACTTACGATAAAAACGGCGCAGAACTGCTCCGCGCAGTTGGTGCCAGCCCCATGTCCCTGCCCTGGGGAGAACTTTATTCCGCACTGCAGACCGGACTTGTTGATTCCGTCCTGACCTCCGCAGTATCCGGCAAAGACGGCAAATTCTGGGAAAACCTTAAATATTTCACTAAAATTAACTACGCATTCCCCCTGAACATGATGGTCATCAACCAGGATTACTGGGATGCCCTGAATCCCAAACAGCAGGAAGCAATGCTCAAAGCTGCTGCAGAAATTGAAGCATACCAGTGGGAGCAGTCTGCAAAAAGCAACGATGATTCTCTCAAAATCCTTGAAGAAAAAGGCATTGTTATTTCAGAACCTTCCAAGGAAATCAGCGACATGCTGAACAGCGATGCCAAGCTTATGCTCGAAAACACCCTCAAAGGTGCAAAGAAAGGTTTTAAAGCAGCCATCAAGGCTTACGAAAAGTAGAATTCTATGCGTGCAATTATCAGGTTAATCGAAGGCCTCTCCATTGGAGGGGCCTTTCTTTCAGCTGCCGGAATGATCTTCATTGTCTGTCTAGTGGTCATTGAAATTTTTCTGCGTTCTGTGCTGAATACATCCACACTTGTTTCCAGTGAATACGGTGGCTATGCCCTCGTTTATCTGATTCTTACCGGTCTTGCTTACACCATGAAAGAGAACGGTCTGATCAGGATCAATTTGCTCACCTCCCATTTTTCCGAGAACGGCAAACGGATCGCTGACATCATTTCCGGACTCATCGGAGCTGCACTCACCGCATTTGCCCTGAATTACACTGTGCAGATGGTCTATGAAACATGGGACCTTGAAATGACAGCGGACACCATTGCCGAAACCCCGCTCTGGATTCCGCAACTGGCTATTCCTGTCGGACTGGCCCTGCTTCTGCTCCAGATTATCGCCTTTATTGCCAGGAGAGCTATTAATGATAAGTGATCCCTTGATGCTGGCCGTTGTCCTTGTAGGGGCTATGGTTATCTTTCTGCTTTTCGGCCTCTGGATCGGATTTTCTCTCTATGCAGCTGCCATCTGCGGCATGCTCTTCTGCAAGATGAACCTGCCGCCGACCATTTCCGTGTGGGATAAAATCGGCGACCTCATGGCTAACTCCCTGTGGAACACCATGAACTCATGGCCCCTTTCGGCCCTGCCCCTGTTCATTCTTATGGGCGAGATTTTGTACCGCACATCCATTTCCACCCGCCTGCTCAACGGGCTGGTGCCATGGCTGTCCAACATCCCGGGCCGCCTCTACCACATTAATGTTGTGGCCTGCTCACTTTTCGCAGCAGTGTCCGGTTCCAGTGCGGCTACTACCGCCACTGTCGGTAAGATTACCTTCAATGAACTTTCCGAACGCGGTTACCATAAGAGCCTTGCCATCGGCTCACTTGCTGGCTCCGGGACTCTGGGCTTTTTGATCCCGCCCAGCCTGATTATGATCATCTACGGCATCCTGTCCGACACATCCATCGGCCAGCTTTTCATTGCCGGAGTTATTCCGGGACTGACCCTTGCTGGTGTATATTCCGTATACATCATTGTGCGTTGCATGATGGACCCCACACTGGTTCCGCAGGACAAGGAAGAGTTCACTACTGCCCAGCGTATTGAATCATTAAAGGATCTTTTTCCGGTTTTCCTGCTCATAACCGTGGTTCTCGGCGGCATCTATGCCGGATTGACCACCCCGACCGAAGCAGCTGTAATCGGTGTTCTCGGTGCTTTAGGTATTGCCTTCTGGTTCAAGAACCTGACTCTTTCCAATTTCAAGGAAGCCCTGCTCTCAGCAGTAAAAACAAGCGGCATGATCTGCTTCATTATCTGCGGTGCGGCCTTCCTTTCTCAGGTTGTCGGATTCCTCGGCATTGCAACAGCACTCAGCAAATACATCGCCACGCTGAACCTCTCACCGTACATGCTCATCTTCGTGCTCGGCATCATGTACGTCATGCTCGGCATGATCCTCGACGGCATATCCATTGTGGTCATGACCCTGCCGATCGTGCTGCCCATTGTAATCGCAGCAGGATTCGACCCGCTCTGGTTTGGTATTTTCGTAGTATTCATGGTTGAGCTGTCGCAGGTAACACCGCCTGTCGGATTCTCCATCTTTGTCATCCAGTATATTACCGGTGACGATGTAAAAGACATCCTCAAGGCGACCTTCCCTTTCTTCGTAATCATGGTTCTGATGGTAATTCTGGTAACAATATTCCCGGAAATTGTATTCTATCTGCCTGAAAAAATGATCGGGACTTAGGAAAATCAAACAAAAAGTCCCCGCAAAGTTAAACTCTGCGGGGACTTTTTTTGCCTGAAATATAGTTTTTAAAACAATTTGGCAGCTACATGTTCGCGAAAATAAGAATACGTTACGTCAAAATCTTCACGGTTGTGCGGCTCAAGGGTAAAAGTCGGTAGGGGATCTATTTCACCTATGCGTGAAATTATGTAATTCCAATTCATACTTCCACGTCCGAGAGCAAGATGTTCATCCTTGCTGCCGTGATTATCATGTAGATGCACATGTTTTATGTGCGGCGCAAATGCATTGAACCAGAGATCAAAATCATCATGTTCTGCTCCTTTGGAAAAAGAAAACCAGTGTCCGAGATCAAAACAGATACCGATATTGTCACGGTCCAAATCTGTTACCAGCCGCACAATGGCGTCCGGTGTAAATTCATAGGTATTCTCAAGGCAAAGCGGCGGATGGTCAGGCCACGAATTGCTCAGGCGGCGAATACCTTCCACGCAATTTGTATAAGAACGTTCAAAAAGAGGCGGCTCAAGCCACGATGTAAATGACGGATGCAAAACCATCCGTTGCGGAGAGAAAAATTTTGCCAGCTCAAAGGCTGTGAGCAAAGTATCGATAGAGGCGTTACGAATGGCAGGGTTCAGGCTGGACGGCTTGAGATCAAGAAACGGCAGATGTACCGTGCATTTCAATTCGGCTTCTTCAAGACGATCCCGTATGGAAATCAGCCAATCCATGCTCAAACATTCATCGCCCAAACAATCCAAGCCTAATTCAGGCTGTATTGAATTTTCAATGAAAAAATCTAGATACTCAGGAGAGTTGTAAATATAGCGCAGGGGGAGATTAACGTAGCAGGTTTCAAATTCTGGCTTCATTACACTTCTCCCTTCCAGCTTATTTCATTTACTGCTCAAGTTTACTCTGCAGATAATCCGTTCCCCTGAACACCATCCGGCCTACCGGAACAAATGTTGTGGTATGACGCATGGTCAAGACCGTTTCCTTTCCGGCCTTAACGTCAAAGGTTTCACCCCATGAAATGGGGATATTATCCACAAAAGGCTGGATCTTGCAACGTTCGCCGTTACTCCAGACATCTTTCAAGACATAGGAGTCAGGGCTGACCTGCCTGACTTCTCCATCTGTCCAGTTGACGAAATCAGACCTGTCTTCTTCGGCTGCCAACTCAAGGGCCTTGATTTCGCGGGGTACTATGGAAATATAAAATTCTGTACGTTCCTTGCCGGGGGTTTCGCGCACAACCCGGTAACGGGAGATACCGTCAGGACCTTTAAGCATGTATTTTTCCATGAAATTGGATGGATCAGCTATAATCTCGTGTCCGACATCCTGACCGCTGTTAACCATTACGGAAGCCACAAAACCCTTGAGGTTGAGAATTTCCTCTTTGCTGCTGCCGAGAATTCCTTCCAGAATAATCTGATCCCCTTCGACCGCCTGCAGAGTTCCCCCGGCGCTTATAAACCGGGGCTGACCATTCAACCAGCAGAGGAAAACCGGACCGTTTACTTCCGGAAGATCAGGCTTGCTGCCCTTCCAGCGCACATTAGCTGAGGCCTGTCTGTTTCCGTCAATACGCACTTCAAGTACCGGAAACTGAGACAAAGCCATACGCGGAGCAGTAAGCAGGTTCAGGTTCGGGCGGTCGCTGGCAAATACAGCCACAGCGGGCTCCAGTTCAGAATCAACCGTAGTCTTCCCGGAAGTTGAAACAGGTGCCCCACGGACCAGCTCAATGCTTTTTCCCCGCAAAGGCTTACCATTGATCAAAACTTCAAAGCCCTGCCCGTTCTGGGATTTAGGAAAAGAAAACTCAGGAACTTCAAGATCGAGACCAAATTCGTGCAACAGGTAGACAGTAGCCCGCAGCTGCTGGCGAACTTTCCAGCCCAGATCCATAATATCCTTGCTGACCTCAACAGCCATGGCCGGAATACCCCGCTCGTGCAGAGCATAGCAGGTCAGGGATTTTAACATTTCCGGATATTGGGTGGCCTTAGCGAAAGTTTTGGTATTGAAAAGTGTAAACCAGTAAGACTTATTATTAATTTCGCTATTAAGCTTATTAATCGTGCGTTCGCACATTTCAGCCAGCTGGATGCCTTTGTAAACAGCGGCATCAATAATTAATGACTGACCATAACGGTTAGGATTGCGCAAGGTATTAACATACTTTGGATTATAAAAACCGCTACCCTCGTGAAGATGGATAAAACCTTCGGCTCCACCGATAAGAAAACGGATCGCCCGGGCAAGGCGATCCTCGTAAAAGCTGTTGTATTCTTTGTCGAAACGACGATTCAAGTCGACGTTTATCTGGCGGGTACGGCGTAAAATGGACGGCTCATTGGCACGGGGGACAATGATAAGATTACCCTTGCGCACGTTGCAGCGGGTCAGCAGCTGGGCAGTAAAAAAACCTGAAAGTTCATCCCCCTGAATACCGCCCTGTACCATGATTGTCGGCCCCGGCTCGTCACCGAAGACCCAGGTAACCCGCAGCGGATATTGCGTACCTTCAAAAAATGTATAGTTCCTTACCTGCTGTGCCGCAGCCGGAAAAGCCAGACACAGCATAAAAAGACTAATTAAGAACGCGCGACAGAGGATATACTTCACTGAAAATCAACTCGCCTTCTTTAGTAGTAATAATCAATCTAATACCGTAAACATCTTTCAGAGACTTTCCGGAAGGAAGCCCAAAACGGGTGCGAACAACCTTAAAACGCTGAATATGAAAAGACATATCATTGGGGTTGGCCTTAATCTGGACCCCCTTACCGTTATTCTCGATCAGTTCGACCGTGGCAAGGCCGCTCAAAGCCGATGCAGTCTGCAAATTGTTAAGATCGAAACTTAAGGCCAGACTGTCTCCGGACTTACGCACCTTAACATTCTCCACTCCGGCACGCATCAGGTTCTTATAGAAAAGCAGTTTATTCAGGTCCACCACAGGTGTGGACTCCACTTTTTTTTCTTCCACCGGAACAGCGGCCAATACAGACTGCAATTCATTAGGATCGTAAGAATCTAAAATCTTGTTGACGTTCTCCAGCCGCTCAAGCTGCACGGAAGCATCGTTAAGAGCCTTCTGCAATTCAATCTTTTCCTGCTTGAGTTGAGCATTCTCATCCCAGAAGGTGTATCCGGCCCATGCACCGGCACCGGCAAAGACAGTCAGCATGAATACAATCCAGAACAAAACCCTCAACCAAAAAGGACTAAGGCGGTAGCGTTTAACGGTGTCATCGTCACGCATGAAAAGAACATTGTACTTGGTATTGCCCATCAGAGCTTTCTCCATTGTTCGTCAACAATCCGCCAACTATCATTCTCAGGGCGGATAACCAGTTTTTTTAATCCCTTATCACTGTATCCGGAAGAGTCCGAATATGTCTGTTTAAAAACAGCTACCAATCCTTTCGGATGTTCACGCAAAGACAGCTTTCCGAACTCTACGAATGCAGGCTTACGTTCTTTCCAGATGGAAGTTTTGTTTTCCCTTATAGAATCTGCTCCCCTCCTGCGCCCTTGTTTGGCATGGGAATCATATAAGGAAATATATTTATCCATATCAGCGGAAAGCCAGCTTTTCTTCCATTCATCAAGAAATTTTAAAACTTCTTCACGCTTGGTTGCGAGATACTTTTTCTTAAGGGAATGGATCGAAGGACCATATTCACGACCGACAATCTTCCACTCTCCATCCACCTTCTGCCAGTAAAGCCTTTTGGAAGATGAAGAAGAAAGCCTGCCGGAGCGATAGTACTGGTCAAACCAGGTTACCCAATAATCAGGACCGCGCAAAGCACGCAGGTTATACAGCTCAATATCTATCCATCCGGCTTGGGAAAAAATTCTTTTCTTCCTATTCTTAAAAGCCTTGAACGGGCTTCTCTCAGACTTGGTAAACAGTTCCGGTGAATAAGCTGAGAAAAAAGCGTCATCACGATCTTCCCAGTCTGCAGCCCATTTATGAACGAGCTTGCCCAGTTCAACAGCCTCAGCAGACTGATCGTCACTGCTGTTGTTCCAGCCTACTTTCTCTCCGATAACAACAGGGGCACCGGGCTGAATATTCTCATCCAAAAAATCCATGTCAGAATTAACTAGAGCAACACATCCCTGAGTATCCATGGGAACAAGTTCTTTTCCACGGCCATGGATCCAAATCCCATATCCGGTCTTACCTTTGATACGGTCCACCGGGTTAGGAAAATCCAAAGGGAAAGCCATGTTCCCATACAGGGTAAAATCTTTAAGCCCGGTGCGTTTACCGGTCGTAAAGTAAATACCTTCAGGGGTCTTGAGATCCCCTTCCACAACCTTGTCACCTGCGACCTGCCCGGTGGCACAAGTTAAACTGGCCTCCGCATGGAGAGGACTTTTGTGAACCAGCAGATGCAGCTTTTGTGATTCCTTATCAACAGCAAGGATATAATCAGGGATCAGCGGGGTCGGGTCAATTACAGGCTCCCATCCCTCAGCAAATGCAAGGGAAGTAAGACCTGCCAGCAACAAAATGGCTGCCGTAAACACTCTAAAAAAATACTTCATTCCCAACCCGACACTCCATCAACTAAAAAGCAATATAACGTAATAACATTAACATATATTAAGGTAGAACCAAAACATCTGCCGAACTTTTGATTCACTAATCAATAGCTTACGCCACTACAAAACTGCAAAAGACGTATTTACAATCAGCTTCCTTACAACACTTTTTCATTATTAAAAAGTAGCTTTTTAAGACCCTAACATGAATGTAAAAGTACTGCAAAAAAGAAGACCCGGCGCAGCCTAAACAACTGCGCCGGGGCTAAAAATCAGTTCAAAATAAAACTTTTCAAGCTATTCACCGAATACTCTTTTGAAGATCATATCTTCATAACGGGTGTAATAGCCCATATCAAAAGCTTCATCGAGGGCACCACTATCAAGGTGGGAATTGATGGTTTCATCCTTGCGCACTTCATCAGGGAAAGAGACCTTGTTCTCCCAGCAGTGCATAGCAACTTTCTGAACCATCTCGTAAGCCTTCTGACGCTCAAGTCCGGTTTCCACCAGAGCGATGAGGACACGCTGGGAGTAGAACAGACCGTAGGAAGCCATGAGGTTGCGATCCATGTTGTCGCCGTTGATCTTCAATCTTTTGATTACGCCAGTCATACGGCTGAGGATGTAATCGGCAAGAATGGTGGAGTCAGGCATGATGACCCTTTCCACGGAAGAATGGCTGATGTCACGCTCGTGCCAGAGAGGCATGTTTTCCATGGAAACAAGACCATTGGTACGCAGCAGACGGGAAAGACCGCAAAGGTTTTCTGCGGAGATGGGGTTCTTTTTATGAGGCATTGCAGAAGAACCTTTCTGGCCTTTGCTGAAACCTTCCTCAACTTCCAGTACCTCGGTACGCTGCAGGTGCCTCAGTTCAACACCGAGACGTTCAATACCGCCACCGAGCATGCCCAGTGCGGTAAAAAAGTCCGCATGGCGGTCACGCTGTACAATCTGGGTGGAAATGGGGTCCACACCGAGACCGAGCAGTTCGCAGGTAATGCGCTCTACTTCAGGATCAAGCATGGCATAGGTTCCCACTGCACCGGAAATCTTACCTACACTGACGCTCTTAAGTGCATCGGCAATACGCTCGCGATGACGGGAGAACTCAGCATAGAAACCGGTCATCTTCAGACCGAAGCTGGTGGGCTCGGCATGAATACCGTGGGTACGGCCCATGCACATACGGCCCTTGTTGGAATGAGCCATTTCCTTGAGGGCTTCCAGAAATTCATCAAGGTCGTCCAGAATCATCTTCCCGGCACGGCTGAGCATAACTCCGTTGGCGGTATCGACAATATCGGAAGAAGTGCAGCCGAGGTGGATGAAACGGGAGGAAGGACCAACCTTCTCTTCCACTGCGGTCAGGAAGGCGATAACATCGTGCTTGGTCTTTTCTTCGATCTCAAGGATGCGATCCAGTTCGAAATCAGCCTTTTCACGGATAATCTCCATGTCTTCAGCGGGGATACGGCCAAGCTTGTGCCATGCCTCGCAAACAGCGACTTCAACTTCGAGCCACACTCTGAAACGGTTTTCCAGAGTCCACAGTTCACCCATAGCGGGACGGGTATATCTTTCAATCATTTTACCAATTCCGGTTAGTTGTTCTGAAAGTAAAGGTAATGTTTAAGACGACCAGGGCCAACCATATTATAAACAGCAGGCCGGGACAAGATACAGGGTAATTTTATCGGTCAGAGTTCAAAGCTCAAAAAAACAGACGGCCCGGAATACACCGGGCCGTCTGGCCTTTATCAGCTAGCTTGATGCGCTGTCGGAACTCTTTGCGGAAGAATCCGAGGATGTAGATGCACTGGTACCGCTTCCTGCCGGACTGGAGTTGCCGGTTTTTCCGGCAGCCGAGTCGGTTTTACAGTACCCGGAAGAATACCAGCCTCCGCCCTTAAGCACGAAGGAGGAATGGGAAAGGACCTTAGTGGCTATACCACCGCAGACCGGGCATTCCAGCTCTTTATCTTCAAAGCTTGTCTGCCATTCTTCAAATATCTGCTGACATTCATGACATTGGTATTCATAAATCGGCATAATACCCTCCAATAAAAAAAGGCACGCCATACCTCGCAATCGAGGCTGGCGGACCTGTCCCTGAAGATGAGGGGGCTGAACCGGATCAGTCCCGCTTTATGCCGGCAAAAAAACCTGCGCGGGGACTGAAACAGATCAGTAAAATAACTTAGCTGGCTGCTGCAGCCTTTGCTTCTGCGATACGAGCTTTGATTCTTTTAGCTCTGCGATGGCGTTTACGCTGAAGTTCTTTCTTTCTTTCGATCTTTTTGTGCCTACCCATTTGGAGGACCTCCTGAATATTTTTTTCGTACTTGCTGCACGATTATATGCTGCAAAGAAGGTGTCAGTACCCTAGAAAGGGGGCAATTGTAAAGAACTTAAGCTAACACAATTGACCTTACAACGTCCCACATTCAATAAAATATTTTTTTCACAAACTAAACACTTGAAATTTAAATACTTTTTATTGCAGACCAGATTTTACCCCTTGACTACAGGCCGCATCATGAACATATAAAACTTTCCCTGCCGGAAGCAGAGTAAATACCCTCCGGCGAAAAACCTGTGAGGAGAAAACCATGAAAAAAGCAAAGCCAAATAAAGCATTCAACCAAGCTGTCGAAGATATATCCGAAGTTTTCATGTTTGACCACTGGGTGAGATTTTACTTCATCTTTGAAGAAGGCAAGAAACTGACAGTGAAGGTCCCTGAAGAAGTCTGTACTCAGATTGATAAGGAGTTCCCTAAATTAAAAGGGTTGCTCGACCTGATGAATAATGAGGAAATCGACCAGCAGAAATCCATGAACACTGTCTGCTCATTCATCGGCGCACGCTTTGACGGCACCAAGTACAACAGCAAGATTGTCCCTAAGGTTTTCGACTCCAAAGATTTCAAAATGGAAATGTATCTTTTCAACCTCTGGATCAAAGGACACGAATCCTACCTTGAATCCGAAGTCATGGCCTTCCATGACTGGCAGGAACTCTATGCCGGCTGGAGAGAACAGGACGAAGTTAAAAACTACGTGGAAAGACTGGGCAATGCCGGAAGCGGTGCACACATCCAGCCTCCGACCTGCTCTACTGTTCAGTAGCGTCAGGATACATCATTAGATTTAAACAAAAGGGAGTCTGCAGTGCAGACTCCCTTTTTTAATTAATGACTCTGCGCGCCCCGATAAAATATTTGCGCCAGTAGTTCTTTTCCATGGACTCTTCGCGGACCGTATGCCCACTCTTGGGACTATGTATAAATGAGTAGCCGTTACCCGAATAAATGCCGGTATGCAGGCTTTTGGCCTGCCCGGGGATCTTAAAAAGCACTATATCACCGGCCTGAATTTCACTTTTGTGCACAGCCCTCCCAGCCCCCTTCTGCTGCCACGAGACCCGGGGCACACTGATTCCATGGCGCTGGTAGACCCACCAGACAAGCCCGGAACAATCAAACCCCTCATTAGGGGAAGAGCCTCCCCATTTATAAGGTTTACCAACCTGAGCCCGCGCAACTTTAACCACCGACGACTTCAGCGATGAATGCGAAGCACGCCCGCTTCCATCTACACCGGGAACTCCGAGCACCTTTTTGCCGCACCCGGAAACCAAAAGCAGCACACAGCAGACAATAACACGCCGCCAAATCCAATTATTCATAATTCCCCATCTATTCATACCATAGTTTCTATCTTGAAAAATCGGCATTAACAATAGATTTAGCCTCTACCACTCAATGAGATGGTTAAATTTTTCACAAAATAATTTTCAATTATCAGTAATTTCTATAGGTAGATAAACCCATTTCATCTCAATTAGCTGTTGACTTTTCTTCAAATTTTGAAGACTAATTTGTACTGTTTAGGTGATAATTGTGAAACATTTTCAAGAGTTGCACGAAACCTAAAAAGTTAACACGGCTGAGGCATTTTTTCCAAAATCTGGTACAACATCGCGTTACAGTGAGGTCCGTATGTTGCCCATGATGTTAGTTCTAGCCATCTTGTTGCCCTTGGTGGCTGCTGTCGGCTGCTACTTTCTGCGAGTAAGCGCAATCAGATCCCTGATCGTTCTTGCTACAGGTGTAGTTCTTGCCGCGGTCTCCCTTGCCCTGCTCGGTCAAGGGACTTTTACCTATTCTCCAGGTACAATTGTAGGAATCAGCTGGGATTCCCTCATAACCCTGGCGGATTTTGCCCTGCTTTTCGTAATGCTCTATTACGCATTCAAACTCAAAAACCAGATGATCAAGATCTTCGTGATCTTACAGATCGTTCCGCTTGCTGCGTTTGAATTGTTCTTCGTCGACCATGCAGTCGAGACTCCCGCTATCTTTGCGGACAGCCTCTCCCTGATTATGGTTGCCGTCATCTCCGTCATCGGATCGCTGATCTGTTTCTTCGCGATTCCGTATATGAAGGAGCATGAGGAACACATGCACTTGGTAAAATCCCGCCAGCCACAGTTCTTTTTCTTTCTCGTTCTGTTCCTCGGAGCAATGAACGGGCTGGTCCTTTCCAACAACATTCTCTGGCTCTACTTCTTCTTTGAAGTGACCACCTTCTGCTCTTTCATGCTCATCGGGCATGACCAGACCCAGATTGCGGTCAAGAATGCTACCCGCGCCTTGATGCTTAACGCACTCGGCGGTGTTGCTTTCGTCTTCGGTATGATCTGGGCCTACGCTGAAACCGGCTCCCTTGACCTGCAGGTCATCATTCAGGCCGGTCCCATGGGCGGCCTCATGCTTGCTCCTCTGGGTCTGCTCTGTCTCGCAGGTTTCACCAAAGCCGCTCAGGTTCCTTTCCAGAGCTGGCTGCTCGGAGCGATGGTTGCGCCGACTCCGGTCTCCGCACTGCTTCACTCCTCCACCATGGTTAAGGCCGGTGTATACATCGTCCTGAGACTCGCTCCCGCTTACGCAGGAACATTCCTCAGCCAGGGTGTGGCACTCTGTGGTGCCTTTACCTTCCTTGCCTGTGCGGCCATTGCGGTCAGCCAGAGCAACGGCAAGAAAATCCTTGCCTACTCCACTATCAGTAACCTCGGTTTGATTATCTGCTGTGCCGGTCTGAACACCAGTTGGTCCATCACTGCAGCAATCATCCTGATTATCTTCCACGCAGCCTCCAAGGCCCTGCTCTTCCTGTGCGTCGGCACAATTGAGCACGGTATCGGCAGCCGCGACATTGAAGACATGCACGGCCTGTATCTCAAGATGCCCCGCACTGCGATCATTACCATCGTGGGCGTCATGACCATGCTCCTGCCTCCCTTCGGTGTTCTGCTCGGTAAGTGGATGGCTATCGAATCCGCATCCGGCGACATGTTCGTAATCACCATGCTCGCTCTCGGTAGTGCGGTTTCCCTCGTATTCTGGGCCCGCTGGGCAGGTATCCTGCTCACCGCTCCCCTGCGCGACAAAGTTCCTGCAGAATCCCAGAGTGTACTGACAAGACTGACCCTGACCGCTCTTGCAGGTCTCGCAGTGGTCCTGTCTTTCTTCTCACCTGTCATCTACACCAAGCTCATTGAGCCTATGGTCGGCAAGTCCTTTGAAATATCTGCTGGCGTATTCACATCACCCATCGGTGTCTTTGCTGTATACCCCATCTTCATCATCCTTGCTGCCGCGTTCATCTACTCATGGATTGAGACCAAGAAGTCTGCAACCAATAAGACTTCCCAGACTTACATGTGTGGTGCCAACGTTCCTGAAGCCGGTGTTCAGTCCTTCATCGGACCCATGAACGGCCCGGTAGAACTCAAGGCAAGCAACTACTACATGAAAGAGTTCTTCGGTGAAGAAAAACTCACCCTCTGGGTCAACTTTGTTGCTCTGGCTCTCATAGTTCTTATGCTGGGAGGGGCTCTGTAATGAAAACTTTAATTCTCATCATACTCGGCATCGTTATTGCTCCTATTCTGGGCGGCCTTATTGCCGGTCTTGACAGACGCCTGACTGCGCGCCTGCAATCCCGCTTCGGTCCCCCGATCCTGCAGCCCTTCTACGATGTTGCAAAGCTGTTCGGTAAAGAAAAAGTTGTCAGCAACTTCTGGCAGGTTTTCTGCTCATGGGTTTACCTCATTGCAGCAGCCCTGTCCGTCGGCCTGCTCTTTGCCGGAAGCGACCTGCTCCTGATCTTCTTTGTTCAGGCTATCGGCGCTGTATTTCTGGTCATGGGTGGTCTTTCCACTCCTTCCCCATACAGCCAGGTCGGTTCTCAGCGCGAATTGATTCAGGTCCTGACCTACGAACCGCTCCTCATCCTCGTTTTCGCATCCATCTTCATGGTTACCGGAAGCTTCAGGATTGATGAGATCATGGCCTACGAACAGCCTCTGCTTGTGCAGCTGCCGCTCATGTTTGTTGTCCTCGGTTATGCTCTGACCATTAAGCTGAGAAAATCCCCCTTTGACTTCTCCACTTCCCACCACGGGCACCAGGAGCTGGTTAAAGGTATGCTTACCGAGTTCTCCGGTCCTTACCTTGGCATCATCGAAATCGGCCACTGGTATGAAACCATCTTCATTCTCGGTATCTGTGCCCTCTTCTGGCACACCAGCCTGGTAGGTTGCGTACTCTTGATCGCCTCCACCTACTTTGCAGAGCTGATCATTGATAACACTATGGCGCGCATGACCTGGCGCTGGATGCTCAAGTACGTATGGAGCATCGGTCTGGCCATGTCTTTCGTCAACCTCATCTGGCTGTACGCAGGTTAAGCTTATGTTCAAGAAATTCATTGGAAATTCACGCGCCAAGTCTCCGTGGATCATGCATTTTGACTGCGGAAGCTGCAACGGCTGCGATATCGAAGTTCTGGCATGCCTGACACCGCTGTACGACGTTGAACGTTTCGGTGTTGTCAACGTGGGTAACCCCAAGCATGCCGATGTCCTTCTGGTAACCGGAACCGTCAACCACAGGAACGCAAAGGTCCTGCGCAACATCTATGATCAGATGCCTGATCCCAAAGGTGTTATCGCCATCGGTGCCTGCGGCCTGTCCGGCGGTATTTTCCGCGAGTGCTACAACGTTCTCGGCGGAGTCGACAAGGTAATCCCGGTTGATGTTTACGTTCCCGGCTGTCCGGCGAAACCCGAAGCCATCATTGACGGCGTGGTCGCAGCCCTTGCCAAGTTTGAAGGCCTTAAAGGCTAAACATTACGAGGGGTAAGATCGTGATTGAAAATCAGATAGATGTAACTCTGGAAAGCCTGGTAGGCGAAGTCTCCAAGATGAAGAGTGGCGGACAGCGTATGGTCACCTTCTCCTGCACCAACATCGGTGACGGAAAAGCGGATATCATCTACCACTTTGATAAAAATGAAGTACTCACCAACCTGCGCCTGACCGTGGACATGGACAAGCCTGTGCCCTCCATCAGCGGCGTGTACTTCGCAGCTCTGCTCATCGAAAACGAAATACAGGACCAGTTCGACATCAAGTTCGACGGCCTCGTACTCGATTTCGGCCGCAAGCTGTACCTTGACGACGAAGTAACCATCATCCCTATGTGTAACAACACTAAGGCGATGAAAGTAAATAAATAACTCGTCTTCCCGGATGAACCCAAGACGATAACAACTATAGGGTAAATTATGGCACGTACCATCATACCTTTCGGTCCGCAGCATCCGGTTCTCCCGGAGCCGCTGCATGTGAAGCTTGTCGTGGAAGACGAGATCGTACTGGAGGCCATTCCCGCACTCGGATACGTTCACAGGGGTCTGGAAAAACTCGCTGAAATCCGCGATTACCACCAGATGATCCAGGTCGTTGAACGCGTCTGCGGTATCTGCTCCAACATCCACTCAATGTGCTACTGTCAGGGCATTGAGGAAATGATGGGTATTGAGGTTCCCGAAAGAGCCGAATACCTCCGCACCGTCTGGTCCGAACTTCACCGTATGCACAGCCACCTGCTCTGGCTGGGTCTCTTTGCCGATGCTTTCGGCTTCGAAGCCCTCTTCATGCAGTTCTGGCGCATCCGTGAACGCATTATGGATATCAACGAAGCTACCACCGGTAGCCGTGTTATCACTTCCGTGAATATCGTGGGCGGTGTCCGTCAGGACCTGACTCCCGAGATGTGCTCCTGGATCCTTTCCGAAGTTGATACCTGTGAAAAGGAAATCAAAGAAATCCAGAACACCATCCTCAACGATTACACTGTATGTGCACGTACCAAGGGCGTCGGCGTTCTGACCAAAGAACAGGCCTACGACCTCGGTGCAGCAGGACCGACCCTGCGCGGTAGCGGTGTTGCTTCCGACATGCGTCTCCTGAAGTACGCAGCATTTGATAAAATCGACTTCGAGCCTGTTGTCGAAACCGACGGCGACTGCTGGGCACGTTCCACAGTACGCTTCAGGGAAACCCTGCAGTCCGCAGACCTCGTAAGACAGGCCCTTGCCGGACTTCCTCAGGGCGACATTGCAGCTCCCTGCAAAGGTAACCCCGAAGGCGAAGTAATAACCCGCGTGGAACAGCCCCGCGGTGAATGCCTCTACTACATGAAAGGTAGCGGCAAGAAGTTCCTTGACAGGGTCCGCATCAGAACACCCACGTTTGCAAACATTCCGCCTCTCCTGGCGATGCTCCCCAACTGCGAACTGGCTGATGTTCCGGTTATCATTCTGTCAATCGACCCGTGCATCAGCTGCACGGAACGCTAGGAGGCCGAGACATGCTTAACATGACTCCCACTGTACTGAAGAACCTCCTTCAAAAAAGCTCCACTCGCATGTACCCCATCGAGAAACGCGAGCCTTTTGAACGCTACAGAGGTGAACTGTTCAACAACATTGACGAGTGCATTTTCTGCAAAAAATGCGAAATGAAATGCCCTTCACAGTGCATTACCGTCACCAAAGATAAAGACAGCGGTACCGGAACATGGGTCTGCGATCCTTTCGCATGCGTCTACTGCTCCATCTGCGTTGACCACTGCCCGACAGGCAGCCTGTACATGAAACCTGTACACCGCGCCCCGTCCGCAGAACGCGACATGATTGAGCAGACCGGCAAAGTCAAACCGCCCAAGAAAAAAGCCAAGAAATAATTCAAAGCTTAGTTCGAACTACAAAAATCCCCGTAACCGTGAGGCTGCGGGGATTTTTATATTACCGACTTAGTATAATGATCATTTACTCATGCCGTAAAGCATCAATAGGATTCATCCGTGCTGCACGTCGTGCGGGGAAATACCCGAAGACAATACCTACCAATCCTGAAAACACAAAACTAATCAGGATAATGCGCATATCAACAACAAAAGTGATCTTCATATAACCGGTCACGAATAGCGGAACCAACAATCCGAGAGAAATACCCAGTACCCCTCCAAAAAGGGAAAGCACCACTGCCTCCACAAGAAACTGAATCAGAATATCCTTTTCCTGCGCACCCACGGCCATACGGATACCGATTTCGCGGGTTCTCTCTGTCACGGAAACAAGCATAATGTTCATAATCCCGATCCCGCCGACCAGCAGACTGATTGCTGCTATGGCGCTGATAAAAGTCGTGAAGGTTCCGGTTTGCTTTTTTACGGTTTTAATAATCTCCTTCATATCTTCAATAGCGAAATTATTCCCGTGTCCGGGCGGAACCGGGCGGCGTTCAACCATAACCTGCTTGAGTTGCCGCTTAAGAGCTGTAGAATCCTGACCTGAACCACAGCCCACAATAATCATACCCACCTCTTTGTTACCGGAAATCCTGCGCTGAAAGACTTTAAGGGGAACAAGAACAATATCATCCTGTTCCTTACCGGCCATAGATCCGCCTTTGGATTTAAGTACACCGATAACCTGATAAGAAAAACGGTCTATACGGATAGACGACCCAATGGGATCCATTCCTTTAAAAAGATTCTTGCTGACCTTTTCACCGATGATACAGACAGATTTACCCGCCCTTTCTTCACTGGTGCTGAAGAACCTACCCGACTTTACCCGCCAATTCCTGATGGCAAAATAACTACTCTCAGTTCCGGTAACTGCTGTTTGGCAATTGTTATTCCCGAACACCGCAACCACTGAGGACTCAGAAACAGGTGCGACCCCGCCGCAATCCGGAAATTCTCGTTTGATAGCCTCAACATCCGCATTCTTGAACGGAATCAGATTGGAAGTTTCCCCGGCAAAACCAACCCCGTTTTCCTCATCAGGGTAGATCATAATCATTTTGCTGCCGAGGCTGGAAATTTCATCAGTCAGCTTTCTGCTGGCTCCCTGCCCTATAACGACCACAGCGATAACCGAGCCTACACCGATAACAATCCCCAGCACTGTAAGACAGGAACGAAGCTTGTTGCGCAGCAGGGTGCGGAAAGATAGCAGTACAGCTTGCAAAAACATCAATGACCTTCCTTGATAATTTTGCCATCACGAAACTCAATGGTGCGCGAGGCCCAGAGAGCCATTTCCGGTTCATGAGTGACCATGACTACTGTAATGCCATGCTCAGCCTGTAACGATGTCAGCAATTGCATAATCTCAGTACTGCGGGCTGAATCAAGGTTTCCGGTCGGTTCGTCTGCGAGAAGCAGAAAAGGATTGCAAACAATGGCCCGGGCAATGGCTACCCGTTGCTGCTGCCCACCGGACATTTCCGTAGTGGTATGCATTGCCCGATCGGCAAGCCCGACCTTATCAAGGGCGGTATAGGCCATATTTCGCCGTTCCTTCTTACCCAAGCCACGATAAACAAGGGGGAGTTCGACATTTTCAAGGGCAGTCGTCCGGCTTAGCAAATTGAATCCCTGAAAAACAAAACCAAGATACCTGCGCCGCAAACGGGCTTTCTGGCTTCTACTCAATGAAGTCACTTCAATACCTTCAAACAGGTAACTGCCTGCAGAGGGTGTATCCAAACAACCGAGAATATTCATAGTAGTTGATTTTCCAGAACCGGAGCTGCCCATGACAGCCACAAATTCACCATTTTCAATGGTCATATCTATGCCGTCCAGTGCACGCACCTCGGCACCGCCAGTATTGTAAACACGGGTGATGTTCTTGAGTTCAATCACTTTCCTGCCCTGCCTACTCTAAGGATAAAATCATGCTGCTGTCGGCAACGGCTTCAACACGGGAGAGGATGACCTCATCCCCTTCAGACAGTTGTCCACCGACAACCTGAGTGAAGCGACCATTGGTACTGCCCTTGCAAATTTCCACTTTTTGCGGATGACCGTCCCTGAGAACCCAGAGGTTTGCATCTTTTGGGGAAGGAGTGTTCATGGCACCCTCAGGAACGGCATCCGCCGGAGAAAAACGCAAGGCGCCGTTGGGAACCAATAATTCATCATGGACCTGTTCAATTTCAATTTTGGCCGCGGCAGTCATTCCCGGTCGCAGCAGTAACTCCCTGTTGTCCACGGAAAATATACCCACATAGGTAACAACACCCTGTACCCGCTGCGGGGCATAACGTAGCTTGATAAACTTGGCAGGAAACTTTCTCCCGGCATAAGCATCAACGGTGAACACGGCTTTCTGCCCGGCCTTGATTTTTCCCACATCAGCTTCGTCAACATTCAGCTCAAGACGCATTTCCGTAAGACTGGTCGCCAGCGTGTAAAGCTCCGGGGTATTCATCCCCGAAGAGACCGCCTGTCCAGCCTCCACATGCCGTGTCAGCACCAATCCATCAATAGGTGAAGTAATGGAAGCTTTTTTAAGATTAGCTTCTGCTTCATTCAGATTTGCTTCCGCCTGACGGACCATAGCCCTTACTTCGGCAAGATGAGCATCGGCCATATCGCGGGCAGCAATCGCACTGTCCAACTGTTTTTGGGAAACAGCATTTTTCTTGCGCAAGTTGCTCATACGCGAGCACTCATTGTTTTTATCTTTCAAGTCGACTTGAGATTTACGCACATTGGCTCGTGAAGATTCAAGAGCAGCCCGAAGTTGATTGACGCGAGCCTGCAATTCATCAGTGCGCATTCGGGCCAGAAGTTCACCCTTAACGACCTTGTCATTGTAATCTTTGAAAATTTTATCAATGGTTCCAGAAATTTCACAGCCCACAATAACCTTGTTGCGCGGCTGCAAAGTTCCGCTGGCAGCAACATCAACAGTGAAATTACCGACACGGGCAACAGCTGTCTTGTATTCGACAACCTCTTCACTGCCATCAAGAACAATCGCCGACACGCCTCCAAGGAGAGCAACCAAAACCAACAGAAAAATCAGTTTTTTCCATTTACCCATCTGACCCTCATTAAGGGAATCTACATCAATATTTCTATTTTCATGCTTAGCTGACATGTATTTTCCTTCCCGGTTTCAGGGAATAAAAAAGGCAGAACCGAATTTCCCCGGTTCTGCCGCAAGCCGAGACAACCATAACCCAGCCTGAATAAGGGGAGTCCTTAAATATTTACACTTCCTTCTTCATCCCGGAACTCAAGAATATCTCCGGGCTGACACTCCAGAAACTTACAGATGGCATCGAGAGTGCTGAACCTGATGGCCTTGGCCTTTCCTGTCTTAAGCACAGACAAGTTCTGCGGGGTAATTCCAACGGCCTCAGCCAGTTCCTTGGATGAAACTTTTCTTTTAGCCAGCATCACATCAAGGTTTATAAGTATCGCCATATCAATCCCTTAAATTGTAAGCTCCGCTTCATCCTGAAGCTTTCGTCCTTCATCCATGACCCAAGAGATGGCTAATATCACACAAGCAATAACGATATTTCCAAGATTAGTTTCATCAAATCCGATAGAAATAAGCCGATCACCCACTGCATTATTCATGGTAGCTATGTACGTAACCGCAGTCTGAGTAAAAGGATAAACGATCTCACCAATGAGCAAAGCCCATGCAGCCTTCCTGTAGCATGCTGAATTCTCGGCAGTAAAAATCTGTCCCTGTGAATACAGCCCGAACAGCTTAGCCAACTGCCAAAAACAGACCATACCCAGTGCCATATAGGGGGTAGAAGCCAGAGCTCCCAATATTTTTTGCCCTTCCGTCAAAGGAGCTAGATAATCAGAATCCAAGGTCAACAAAAATTCAGGGATGAAATACGCATCCGGATCACCGTCAAACAGAACCCAACCGGCGAATTCAAAAACCGGAATTGCAATCAACACCAGCAGAAACGCATATTTCAGGACAATGCTCATCTTCTTAATCTTATCCATCGATGTCTCCTTAAGAGTATTTGTAACCGTTTTATGATTCATGAATTACGGCAAAGAGTTATCGTTTGTCAATAACTTTTAAACCTAAAACAAGAACGGTAATTTTCGTCAGACACAAAAAAAGACAGCTGAACCGAGTTCAACTGTCTAAAAATGCGGACTAAATAACCTGACTGTTCTAAGCTTGTTTATCGAAATATTGATCAGAAATGTCAGGCAGATTTTCCCAATCCGGCAGGCAGCCGGCCGTGAACCAAGGGGTATCAATCCGCAGACAATGAAGTTTCATTCTCCCTTTTTGTCCGCCGTATTTCACATCACCCTCAATAGGAAAACCGCGTGATGAAAGCTGAACCCTGATCTGATGTGTGCGCCCTGTATGCAGCTTAACAATGAGCTGTGAAAACTTATCCCCCGTTGCAACGGGACAGACAGAACTCAAAGCATCCTTGCCGGAACCGACAACAACCTTTTCTCGTCCCTTGGGGCCGCACTTTTCCATCTTGTCGTGCAACTCTACCCAGTCTTCATCTGGCCACCTGCCCTCAACCTCTGCGAGGTAGAACTTACCCCCTTCGCCATGTTCAGCAAAGAAATCGGATAAATCCTTCTGCCCCTGATGGGATTTGCCGGCCAGAATCACACCGGATGTATCCCGGTCCAAGCGATGCGCCGGAGCAGGCTTGTAGGGAGCATCCGCAAACATGGACAGCAGGCGGTCAGCAACGGAATCATCATGTCCGGTACCACCTTGAGTAGGAAGTCCTGCTGGTTTACACACAGCCAGATAATTATCGTCTTCGTAAATGATGGGTAATGACGGAAGTTTTTTATGCTGCGCCGTTTCCTCTGCCTCATATGGAGGGATACGTACGGTCTGCCCTTCCTTAACCAGATCAAAAGCCTTACAGCGCCCTTTATCCACACGGACATTCCCCTTACGAATCCAGCGCATAATTGCCGAACGCGGGACGGCTCCATCCACTCGCCGCTCCAGAAAACGGACCAATTTCTGCCCAGCTTCGGCTTTTGTTACCTGTACAAATTCAGCTGCCATTTTGCCTCCGGCGGCTTAAACCCTTTTGAAAAAGGGTTTAAAAATCCCAAAACATTTTAATTGGGCTTCGCCGACATGTAATCACAAATTATAATAGGCCAGGCAGGAAAGTCACAGTTGCCGGGACCGCGAGCATCAAAGCCACGAGAACTACATAAGCAAGCATGAAATAGCTGACGCCCAGAAAAACCCGGTCAATGGACACATCTTCGGCCATAGAGGCGACAATGAACGTTGTTACACCTACCGGAGGAGTAATCGCTCCAAGAGTTGTCACGATGGTAATCAGGACCCCGAACCAGACCGGATCATAACCCATGGCACTGACAATGGGAAAAAAGATGGGAATGGTGATCAGTAGTAGAGCCAAAGCATCCATGACCATGCCGCCGATGATGTAGATCACACAGATGAGCAGAATGATCACCGTGGGCGGAATGGGAAGCGCAGCCACGAAGTTTGCAGCTTCAAACGGAATACGGGTCACAGCCAGAAAACGCCCGAAGATCACTGCACCAAGCATTACCACCATGATCATACAGGAAACTTTAAGAGTATCACTGACTGCAGCGGCAAAGCGCTTGAAAGTCATCTCTCGTGAAGCAATGCTGATCAGCAGTGCAAAAGCAGAGCCTGCGGCTCCGGCCTCTGTGGGAGTGAACCAGCCTGCGAATAGGCCGCCCATAACCAACACAAAGAGGATGATCATTTCTATGGAGCCGGGCAGGGAGGCCAGCTTTTCCTTGAAAGTAACTTCAGTTCCGGCCGGCCCCCAGTCAGGATGGGCCACACACATCATGTAAACAGTAAGCAGAAAAAGAGCGCAAAGCAGTATTCCGGGAATGACCCCGCCCATAAAAAGCCTGCTGATGGACTCCCCTGTCTGAAGGCCGATAATGATCAGCACCACACTGGGGGGAATGACTACACCGAGGGTAGCCCCGGCAGCAACTGAACCGGTGGAAAGAATGGGATTATACTTGAACTTCTTCATTTCCGGCAAAGCTACAGTGGACATGGTCGCGGCAGTGGCGGTGTTGGAACCGCAGATAGCAGCAAAACCGGCACAGGCCATAACCGTTGCCATGGCAATACCACCTCGAATATGGCCCATCCATGCATATGCAGACTTGTAGAGCCGTTCATTAACTCCGGAATAAAAACAAATCTGCCCCATAAGGATGAACAGCGGGATAACTGTTAAGCCATAGGATGAAAAGACGTTCCAGATTTCAGTACCCAGCATCCCGTATGCGGCCTTGAGGTTCAAAACCTTGGCAAAGCCGATAAACCCGATAATGCCCATGGCAAAACCCACAGGGACACGCAAGACAAGAATAACCAGCAGCAGGCAGAGTACGCCCACAATTCCAACAGTAATCGGTTCCATAATACTAAGCGGGTTTAAGCGGTTCCTTACCGCGCAGAATACGAAGGATATCGAGCATGATGACAAAAGACATTGCCACACAGCCAAAGGCCACAGCAAAGACAAAGGGATAAAAATGAATGCCCAGGGTCTCTGAGACTTCCTCTAGATCGTAGAGAAACATCCCCCATTTATAGGTCTCATTGGCACAAAAGATAAAAAACACACAGGAGACCGTACCGGACAATGCGTCCAGCACAACCTGAACAGGAGCGGGAAAATGCCTGAACAAAAGCCCAACTGCAATATGACTGCGGTGCAGCTGCGAAAATCCAAGCGAAAATCCAGCGGTAACCGCGCCGAGAAAGCCCATCAATTCAAAGGTTCCCTTAACCGGAATCCAAACCGCGCGGGACACCATGTTTGCACAGGCCAGTAAAATCATCAGGGTCAATGCCGCCCCGGCAATTACTGCCAGAATCCGGCATATCCAAACAGCTGCTTTTTCAAGATAATCAATCATAATTATATCAAGAGTCTCCCTGCCACTAGTGACGGAGAGACTCTTTGGTCATACATTCTTTAAATAAGCTACTTGCCTTCATATTTAACGCGAAGCTCTTCCACGTCGGAAAGAACTGCTGCGCCGTCCACACTTTTAGCTTCGGCTTTCGTTTTCCAATCTTCGATCAGCGGCAGGGTCTTATCCTTGATCGCCTGCATGTCTGCATCAGACATTTTAATCATCTCGATGGAATACTTATCCTTGGCCCAAGCCAATGAACGCTTCACATGTTCATCCATATACTTACCGGTCCATTCAGCCTGCTCACGGCCAAGGTCGTTAAGTACCTTTTTGACATCATCAGGCAGGGAATTCCAAGAATTCATATTCATGATGATGGCAAAAGGATAAACAGCAGTGTTGGTTTCGGTCTCATAACGGCAAATTTCAGCAAAGTTCAAGTCCTTGAGAACCTCAAAAGAGGAAAACAAACCTTTGACCACACCTTTCTGCAGAGCTTCAGGAGTGGCGGACATAGGCATGGAAACCGGAGTGGCACCAAGGGATTCCAAAATCTTTGACAGGATGCCGGAAGCACGGACTTCAAGCCCCTTAAGATCGTCAAGTTTGCGCACGGGAACCTTGGTCATGATATTGGAAGGTGCGGAAGCAAACATAGTCAGCACCTTGAAACGTTTAAATTCTTTGGGCTGGTACTTGGTATAAAGATCCCAGAGAGCAAGGCTGGCTGAAGTGGAAGTCGTGAACCCAAGTGGAAGCTCAAACACGGAACAGAGAGGGAACACGCCCGGATGGTAGGCAAGGCTTACACAACCGATATCAGCCTGTCCCTGCATTACACCGCGCAGGGTATTCTTGGCACCGAGCAGGGTTGAACCGGGATAAGTCTGAACCTGAACTTTGCCTGCTGTTCTTTTTTCCACTTCCTGTTTCCAGCGTTCCATCTGGACACAGGGAAAAGTTTTAGCTGGCGGGAAGTTGGCATAACTAAGGCTTATTTCAGCCGCAGAAACAATAGAAGCACTGAAAAGTGCCGCACACAACATTAATACAGCAAGCAACCCGGCGGTTTTTCCGGTTCTCATCACACTCCCTCCATTGTAAGGACATACTTTTTTGATTGAGCAGCGAAGCAGGGCAAGGCGGCTTCGCCGAAAAGGATGGTGGTTTATAACATAAAAAGGGCCCCCCGCAAAGAAGCGGGAGGCCCGGTAAAAACGGACTTATTGGCCCATATTCAGTTCGTAGGCTATAATCAGAGTCTTCCGGTGCTTAACGCCCAGCGCTCCGGGGAAAGTGTTCAGGATACAATACAGTTCATCTTCACCGTCATTATCAATGTCGGCAACACCATAGCTGCTCACTGTTCCTTTGATCCTGCGGGTTTTCCACGCAAGGTTCAGGCCTACGCCATCCCAGAATTCAGCATGGATCTCGCCCTGAGCAAAGTTCTTGTAGTTTGAAAAGATCTGTCCGGCAACGGAAAGGTCTTTATTCAACAGAACTTCCTTTTTGCGGGGATCGGAGATGGAAACAACTGAAACGGGCATGGGAATATAGTAGTTATGCTCCATGCGTTCACTTTTCTTCTCTTCGTTAAATCCCCTGGATTTTGAAACAGTGTCGATAGCAACAGCAGCAGAGTTGTAACTATCGGTACTTTCGTAAATAGGCTCAAGATTCTTGTCGTAAAGGTTGATCCGTCCGTATTTGTTCAGAACAAGAACCTTGTATTCTCCATCAGCAATCGGGAGATAGGTCAGGTTAAAAACGTTACTGAACTCAGGAACATTCAATTTACGAATCGGAACCAAAGCGCCATTGGAGAATGAATACTCTACGAGGTCTTTGGAATAAAATGTCCTGTGCGGATCAAAACGCTGCCCCACAAGAGTTTCAGTAAAGTTCGGCGGAGTTTTGATTACAGAAAGGAAATTCCTGTTACGGTCAAGAAGAACCTTCGGAGTCTTGTTCTTAAAAGAAATAATATAAGAGTAAGGTTTCCTGTCTATTTCAGTACACAAGACAACTTCGTAAACACCATCCCTGTCCAGATCAATACCGTTGATCCGCAGACCGGAAGAACGCTGCCCGTATGAGTAGGAAACAACTTCTTTCAGGTGCTGGCCGTCAATAGCCATGACCTTAATTTCATCTTCGCCCAGAACAACCAGATCTTTTTTACCATCACCGGTCACATCTTCTACAAAACCGCCACGGTTGACGAATTTCATAGTCTGACTGCGCCAGCGACCGGGGGTTTCTGTTCCGCCCTGATATCTGAACTGGGGGTTGATTGTACTTTCAAGGACTTTGCCCGCACCGGCAGCACTAACAAACTCGGGGTTTACAGGGCTGTCAGGACGAGCATCCTCTCGTTTCTTTTCTTCTTCGCTCTTTTTCTGACTGCCGGGTTTCTGGAAAAGCTGTCCCTTGATGTCCTGTGCAATGCCATCAATTGCGGGAATAAGTTCGGAAATTGTTGTCTCTGCGCTTTTGGTCCATGAATTCCCTTCGCCATTAATCATGCGCACGTCGATAGAGGCCTGTTTTCCGACGATGACCACGGATCCGATCGCAATATAATCAACGCCAAGAGCCTGAACGCTCTTAACTTCCCCAACCTTATCCTTGGGTTGATCAGCTGCCTTCAAGCTGGAAGAACCGGCCATGGGCTCAAAATGCCCAGTCCAGTTCAAGCGGGAAATCAGCATGGTCTGAACACCACGGCTCAAATATTGATACTGAGAAGGCCCATTAATCTCAAAAGGGTAAACCGCATAAGTACGGGATTCATTGGCAAATGCCGCAGTTGCAGACAGCATGGTAACGGCGACAATGAAAAAAATAATCAAACGTCGAAACGACATCGTTAATCCTCCAGACTAAAATTTACAGTCAATATATGTTGTGATTACAAATATTATTCATCAAGAATAACACACCGGTAGAACATCATGTCAGCAGCCGGTCCTGCCTAATTTTCAAAAACGGGTAAAACGCTTGTAACAGCTAATGCAACGGTACGCAAAGTCTAAAGATATGGATACCCGCATGATACACTTGTCAAACTGGCATTGCTGTTTTATCTCTCTGGCTCCTGTTTATAAGGGTTTTAAGTTTTTTTTATATCACAGCCTGTTTTGCTTAAGTTCTATCAGGCCAATTTTTTACATTTTTTTACTATTTTCTTGCGGACTCCAGCTCAAAGCCTTTCCAATCTCTCACACCCTCGACCGCAACTTACTTTATATGAATACAGATTTAAGAACATTCAGACTGGTCTGCTCTCCCAATGATGTGGAAACAGTGGAAGAACTGCTCCGCGCGCAAGGCTTCGAATTCAGGCCGGAACCTTTCTATTCCATGGCCCGTATTCTGGAAAAAGAACCTTTTCCGCTGGGAGAATCCGTAGCCGCACGATTCGGTCGAATATACATTCAGGACCGTTCATCAATGCTGCCCCCGCTCATGCTGGCCCCGGAAAAAGGTGATGTGGTGCTCGATATGTGCGCCTCCCCCGGAAGCAAAACCGGCCTGCTCGCACGCTTGGTGGGACGCGACGGATTTGTTCTAGCCAGTGAACCTTCCAGCGACCGGCTGGCCCTGTTGCGCCAAAACCTTCGCAAGGTACAGGCTGTAAATACAGCGACGGTGCACTACGAATCTCAAAAACTGCCCCTGCCCCCCTCAAGCTGGAAAACCATCCAGCTCGACCCGCCATGCAGCGGCTGGGGCACTCTGAATAAAAACCCCAAGGCCATGGAAGTCTGGAAAGGGGAAAAGACCATCCCGCTGGTCAACCTGCAGCGCAAGCTGTTGAACAAGGCCTATGAATTGCTTGCTCCCGGCGGACGGCTGGTCTACTCCACCTGCACCACCAATGTGCAGGAGAACGAAGACCAAACCCGTTTTGCCACAGAAGAGCTGGGCTTTGAACTTTTCGATCTGCCACGCCCGGAAGGATTCACCATAGCCGACCCGTTGCTTCCTAATATGGACGGGGTGCTGCGCGTGGACGGCTCCGGCGGAGGTCAGGGATTCTATCTCTGCGGACTGCGCAAACCGGGTAATGAAGAAACGCAAGTACCGGAGACCTGCAAGCCTCAGGGTAAAAAGGTCAATCTCAAGAAGACAGAAATTCCCGAATCGGTTGATCTTTCCGCCCTGCCCGAAGGTGATATTTACGAATTTAAAGGCAAAGCCATGTTCCTGAACAAACATGCCCTTGAAATCCTGCCCAAGGAACTGCGCTGGCAGGGTTTCCACATCGGCAAGTTCAACCGGGACAAGTTCAAGCCGGACCCTTTTGCGCGCTGTCTGCTACCCAATAAGCCGGACAGTTCGGCACTTGTAATTGAAAATCCGCAGGACATTGCCAATCTTCTGGCCGGACAAAGCCTTCCTGCTCCGTCCAAAGGCAAAGGCCCGGTCGGACTTTATTATAAAGATATGCTGCTCGGATTCACCGGAAAAAAAGGACCCCGGTATATCTGGACAGACAAGTAAGAATATAAGGATCAAAAAAATAATGAACGGAACTAACCGCCGCCTGAAAAGGCTTTTTGACAAAGAAAGCGGAAACGCGCTGATTCTGGCCCTCGACCACGGTGCCAACGAAGGTATGATCGATGGACTCGGTTCCATCCAGTCCATACTTGAGGCCCTGCCATCATCCGGTGTACAGGGGGTTATCCTCAACAAGGGGCTGGCCATGCATTACGGCCATCTGGTGCCGCCGGACGTGAACCTGATCATCCAGCTCAATGCCGGAACAAGGCACGGTTCCCCTTCCTACAACAAGAACATCGTCTGTTCCATTTCCGAAGCCCTGCGCCTTGGAGCGGATGCTGTTTCCATGCACGTAAACATCGGAAACGATCTGGAAGACCGCATGCTGGTGGACCTCGGCGAGATTACCGATGAAGCGCACCAGTATGGAATCCCGGTGCTGGCAACAGTTCTCGCAAGAGGCAGCCAAATCGTAAACGAGCACGATTCCAGCTTGGTGGCACACTGTATCCGCATCGGCGCGGAACTTGGACCGGACATCGTAGCCGTTCCCTACCCCAACAACGGTGACACATTCACGAAAGCTGTAGCCGCCAGCCCGATTCCGGTACTGGTCACCGGAGGTCCTCTGGGACAGAATGTAGAGGGGGCTCTGAGCACCACCACAAAGGGTTTAGAATCCGGTTGCAAGGGCTGCTGCATCGGCAGAAACATTTTCCAGACTGAAAACCCCATAGAAAGCATGGAAAGATTTGCTGAAATTGCACATAAAAACACAAACATTTCAGACGATTAAAATTTATTTTAAATATATTCAAAAAATCGTTTGACAAATCAGGCCGACATCGGCAGTATCCCTCTTCGTGGACGGGGGCAAACAGAATGAACACAAACATTCAAGCCACTTACAAATCCACATCGACAGTGGGCGGATAGCTCAGTTGGGAGAGCATCGGCCTTACAAGCCGAGGGTCACAGGTTCGAGCCCTGTTCCGCCTACCACTTGTCAATAAGCGCAGCTTAACGCGCTTTAAAATATACGCGGAGCCGTAGTTAAGTTGGTTATAACGCCGGCCTGTCACGCCGGAGGCCGAGGGTTCGAGTCCCTTCGGCTCCGCCACTTTTCAAGAGAAAGCCATCAATCGAAAGATTGGTGGCTTTCTCTGTTTTGGGAGCCAGCCCAAAGCCCCCCCCTCTTGATTATGCACAGAGCTTCTTGTAATCATATGTACACTTTATTTCATCAAGATATAGACAGAAGTCTAACTCGCTATGAGAAAAAAGCCTGTTCAATTATGAGTTCATATTTTCTGCAAATATTGGGAGAATAAAAATTGAGTTTAGGAATAATCGAAGTAAAAACACCGGAAGATTTATTATATGTCACCGCACTAGATGCTGCGGGTATCCCTTACAAAGACATCGTATATTCTGGTGATTTGACATTTACGATGATCATATCCGGAAATTCATGGGAAGATCATACTCTCGTTGACTACCGCATAGCGGGTATTGTTGATGCGTTTCAACGAGATTTTCTCGCGATAGTTAATGATTGTACCGGACTCAACATCGCATTGAAGGACCTTCATTTATATCCAAATCTTATCGTCAAATTTAAGCTAGAAAAAGGGTCAATTAAACTTGTTCTTAAATCCGTCAACAAAATACTTGAATACTCTAAAGACTTTACGACAGAGCAAAAGATGAATGTTCTTAAAGCTATAATGTACTCTACGTTGACGTTGAGCATCGGCTGGGTCGCCGTTCATGGCATTGATGCTTATCGAGACATCGTTGTTGCCGACATTGAGAGCAAAACGGCAGTAAGGCTAAAAGAGTTGGATGTGAGTATTGAACAAGTAAGGGCTGGCATTGATCCAATCATCAAACCTGCCCACAATAAAATTACAAAAAACAACCGTACCCCCAAGAAACTTTCTCAGGTAATGGAAGACAAGGACACTGTTTCTATAGGTAACGGATCATCCGTTTCTGGCGAAAGACTTAAAGAAATTTACCCTGAAGACCCGATAGAAACACCACATACAACTTTTTTTGTTGATCAAGAATATAATGTTACGAAATACGACTTTGAAAAACAAAGAGCATACATAAAAGGGACCGGAAGAGCATTCTGGGCGCAAACATCATACTTGGTCGAATCCGAAAGAAAAAGACTAATAAAATTAGCTACAAATGCAATCAACACCGGAACACCACAGAAAGCAAAACTTCAAGTCACCATTGACGTTAATGAGGGAAATATAACAGCCGCAACCATCCTCAAGTTTGGGGAGGCTCGCGAAGCATCCGTGACATTTGCAGAGGCATTACACAAGCATAAACCACGCCTAAAGCGGACAAGATTAAAACAAATATCTCTTCTATAAATAAGGTAGAGGTACACTTTTAACTATTCTGATGCAGGACACCCTCAGTCCGAACTCATTTCGACGTACTAAAAAAACGGAATACAAAAAGATGCCGAAACAGCAATAAAGTTTCAATATCATCTGACATATCCCAAACAACCATCGAGGATTAACCGACTGAATTAATTAGCTGCCGGGCGACTCGGCCTCCTGTCACGCCGGAGGCCGCGAATTCGAGTCTCGTCGTCTCCGACACACTACACATAAAAAAGCCACCAATCTCCCGATTGATGGCTTTCTTATTTTGTTAACTTAGCCCTTTTAAACCTTAACCCTACCCCTCACTCCCCTCCGGAACAGCTCCCAAAAGAGTGTACATTTCTACAGCCGGAGGACTTTCCAGCAGCCCATCAAGGCTATTTACAAGATTTTTATAATGGGCAGAAGCAAAGTGCGAATCTAAAACTTCCTGACTTTCAAACTTTTCGTAAAAGAAAAATGCCCGCTCAGAACTATCGAGCCTGTGCAGCCTGTATTCCAGAACGCCTTGTTCTTTAGCCGTCTCTAAAATCATGCCTGAGAGCAACTTTTCCAACTCAACTTCTTTTCCTTCTTTAGCCTGAAAAGACGCGCTTAAATAAATCATATGAACCTCCATTTGTTTTTAATGAAGGTTGCTAGCTAGCAAAGGCGCGGTCTGCTGGTATTGTAAAAATGCGTCATGCGGGTATCTGATCCTAAAAGATATGATGGAGAATGACCCGTATAGTTCTTAAAATCGTGTATGAAATGGGCCTGATCGTAATATCCGTGCGCAAGGGCACAATCAAGCATGCTGGCATGATCACCAAGAAGGCAGGCCCGGACTGTCTGTTGGAATCGGGAAAGACACATGTACTGTTTAGGAGTTACTCCGACTTCACTCTTAAACCTTCGCTGAAACTGCCTGATTCCCAACCCCACACTTTCAGAAACAGACTTCGAATTCAGGACGGAATGACCGTAATACAGACTATCAGCCGCATAAGGAATCAGCCTGTCTTCATCAGACTCAAGGATCATATTTTCAATCAGGAAATCCTCAAGCAAAGACACCCGCTCATCAAAATCTCCAGCTTCAACAATGCGCTCACCAAGCTCAGAAGCATTTCTGCCGAACAGATCAACGCCATCAGCCAGCGTATCATTTATTTCAAAGGGGGATATTCTGCAGAACGACCGGAACATCCCGGTTTTGAACCTGATGGAGATAAAACCGGAAGTATTACTTGGAAAAAAGGTAGCAACCTTTGAGCGCAAACAGACCAGATGACTAGGCGGCAAAATATTTTTAGCACCTGCATCCAGTTCATATGAGAAAGGCTCCCCATAATGGAAAAACAACTCCTTCCCAGTACCCGGCAAAATTCGCGGCAAGGCCTCTTCCGAAAGAGACTGACCTGACCATTCCCAATAACGGTCAACATAAGGCTGCAACTCTTTTCGCGGATACCGCCACCTATTTGATGGCTTATATTCAAATTTTTCAGACATATATAATATTATTGACTGACGCCTTTTCTGTCTTTCTAACAATCCAGCATGCGTTTCATAATCAATCCGGACTGATCACGTCCCCGCAAAGCCATGCTGAAAGCCCTTTCCTGCCCTTGCTTACGGGCAATTTTCCGTGCCAACGCAAGATTCTGCATCCCCTCATCAAGCCGATAGCTGTGTAAATTGGTCAATGCCAGCTCAAAAAGCAGCCGCCAATCATTGGAATCCTGCATGGCAAGGGAGGTAAGAAAACCGCCCCGAACCTGATCCAATTCCTTACGTGGGCGCAGCATTACATCAATAAGACGCAGGACCTCGGTACCCTGTGGATCATTATCATAAAGAGAGAGCAGGCAATCTAAGGCTGTATGCGGCAGATGGGTCTTGGGTTTAAAGGGAAATCCTCCCCGAAAAACACGTTGCTGACTCTTGAGTTCCTTGGCCCAATAGATGAGCAGATCCTTTGGCTCCTTGGGCGGGAGCTTGGTACTGTTTACAGCCTTCAAGTGCCTGTACCAGAATGCTTTTGCCGTATCCCAATTTCCAAGGCGCAATGCTGCAGCCGACCCCGTAAAATTAACTCCAAAAGAATCTTCAAACAACTTCCCGCCGAGCAAATTCATCAAATTTTCTTCCACTACCGGATTCGCATTGATAACTGTTTGCACTCGAAGCGTGGCGACAACCACATGCTCATCCTGACCAGAGGCGGCAAGCCGGGACAATACTTCGCGAACCGGCAAATCAAGCATACCGGACTCCCACATGGATGCAATCGTCACTGCCAGCCATTTCTCAGCTTCTGAACCAGTTGCCCTGTTACGCGCTGAATCTTTCGCGTATTCCAAAATACGTTCAACTCGATGAATGGGCAGATGCTCGGATTGTACTCGCTCGTGTGCAGCCTGCCCCATCTTTTGGATCAAATGATCATTACCAAGATAAAGCTTCAATTTTTCTTCAAACTCCGCAGCATCCGCATATGTATCAATTTCCCGTCCCGGTTCAAACAACGATGCCTGTTCATCTCCAAGATCCTGTGTGAGCAACAGACTGCCGCATGAAGTCCCCTCGAACAGCCGAAAATTGACCTCGCCCAGAATTGATTCATTAGGAATTATTTTCGTGTCCTGATACAAAGCCAGCATTTCACTGTGGCTCAGTGACTGTTCGACAGGAAAAGAATGATCACCCACCCTGCTCTTGATAAAATCGACCATCCATTTACGGCCCGGACGCTGATCACTCAGCCGTCCCACAAAAGCTATTTCATTCTTACGCTCGGCAATGGGCGGCGAAGCCAGATCGAATGCAAATCTGGGCAGCCAGCGGACATCGGAAAGCCCTTCAAGCTTGAATGGTGGAACCAATGATTGCTGGGTGGATAGAACCTGATCAAATAATCGGCCATAAGTATTATGCCAGTGTATATTCAAATGCGGATCAGTGGCCCAAAAAACAGTTGGGCAATCAAGGGTATCCAAACCTTGAATCAAGGTACGTTTACCGAGGCTTTCGACCTGCAACAGCAAGTCCGGGGTAAAATCATTCTTTTCAAGGATCTCGGGCAGATCACAAAAAAGATCATCACTCTGCGCAATACTGAGTACACTATGGCCCAATTGCCTTAAGGCGGTAACTCCTGTGCCAAATGGCCCGACAATACAGACATTGAGTTTATCTTTCACAATGCATAACCCCATAGAACTAAATCAAATCTACCAATGGCCCACACAATTTATTATTTTTCAATCAATACACTTTCAGAAACTCCAAGCCAAGCCGGATTACCCAGTAAATCAATAAAATAGGTCTAAATCCCGGCTGTAAACCATCCTCATTCATTTTACGCATTTTTTTCATTCATTAATCAGCAAGAGCCTCTTAAATCAAGCTCGCAACACAGGAATTACAAACAAAAACAGCCACCCGGACTAATAAAAATAAATATGTAATATCAGTCGTTTGCACAAAATTAAGTACATCAAACTTATGCTTATAAAACTTTTTATTCTTTATAATTGCGAGCAAATGCGGTTTTACATAGAACCTTCTTCACGAAAGCGCTTTTAAGCGTCACTTAACACGCTTAAATATATATGCGGAGCCGTAGTTAAGTTGGTTATAACGCCGGCCTGTCACGCCGGAGGCCGAGGGTTCGAGTCCCTTCGGCTCCGCCACTTTTCCGAAAAGGGTATTGATCGAAAGATTAATACCCTTTTCTGTTTTGTGCTGCTGCACAATCAAGCCGATCCCACCTGAAGAAAGAAGCGCACGCCGAGTGATCAAATTTTCAACTGTTGATTTTCTTTTCGACTACCCGCATAAAAGTCCAAATAAAGGAGACTCACGATGAAAAATAAACAAATACTAGTCCTCAATATCCTTGATGAAACAGCTTTCAAGATAAGTTTCGACAATAGGGTCGCCGAGGTATTTCAAGCTCTGGGTATTCCTTATGACACCGTATATCTGGCTGACCTTGAAAATGTCTCTGAAATTGAAAGCTACACCCACCTGCTGATTTCCGGCTCTGAAGCAAGCGTAACAGAAGAACATAACTGGGATTTAGCACTGGATTCAATTATTCACAGCTTTATTGCGGCAGACAAATCGATCCTAGGCCTATGCTTCGGGCATCAGTTCTTAATCAAACATATTCTCGGCAAAGCCCACGTGCGGAAGTCACTGACCCCGGAAATAGGCTGGACCGACATATCCATATCCGAGAACAAGATCTTCAGCGGGATACCCACTTTGAAGTCAGCTGTTTTTCATTTTGACGAAGTCTTTGATTTGGATGATAGATTCGAAATCACCGCAAACTCAAACCGTTGTGCTATTCACGGTTTTAAGATGAAAGACAAGCGTATCTGGGGCCTACAGTTTCACCCCGACTTTATGTATGAAGATGTTGATAAATTCACCGAGATAATTCGAAACAATGTTGCTGATTTTGAACAGATTCACTGCCAGACACCTGTATCCTGCACTGAATTCGCGAAGAATAATGAGATCTTTAAAAACTGGATTGAAATATCTTAATTGCCGTCCTTTTCTATTGGAACAGGCTTCAATTCCTCATAGTCAGCATCCAGCTTTATCCCGAAGTACTTAGCCAGTGCGTCCAGATATTCCTGTCCTTCCGGAAGAGCTATCACTTGCTCTTCATCTCTCTGGATCAATTTAAGCCTGTGATTGAATAAGACAGCCCAACCTTCCTCAAACGGTTTAACTGCAAATCGTGATGTCGTAAAAAAAGAGTGCGGACTCGTCGATGTATAATGATTTCCGTAGGCAATATCTGCCTTGCAGACGTGTTCCATGTCAAAGCTGTATAGATTCTTCCACTGCTCCCCTTCGAGCTTTTGCACCATTATCCCGAAAACACCTCCATCCAACAAACGAAATGACTGCCCTTTAAACTCCTGAACCACCCCTATATCCAGGAGCAAAGGACCAAGCGGAGTATCCTTTCCAAACCCCACATCGGCAATCCAATAACGACCACCAACTTTAACAAGAGATATTTGATGCCCGCGACCGGAAGGTTCACCTGTCAAATGGACCCTTCCCAGAAGCGGACGGGCTTCAAAATCAAAAGCCTGAAGCGCCATAAGAAATAAACCGTTTACCTCAAAACAATATCCACCACGAGGACTGCACACCAATTTCTCAAAAAGAGAAGAAGGAGCAAGATCAATACCGCGCCCCAACTGAATATCAAAATTTTCTATGGGAATTGAATAAAGCTGGGCCTGTTGGAGAACGCGCAGGCCTCTAGCTGTATTTGAAATATTTTCTGATAGATGCAGCCGGTCACGATATAATCTTACATCGAAGCTAAAGCCGGACATGTCACCCTCCTTAACTCAACAGAGAAAACCTGAAAAAGTCTCTAACACCGCATAATAAAATTCACCCTACCGAAAATTATCCTCACGCCACAAGATATCATTACCTGAGAAATAAAAACTCCTGTCAAAAATATCAACTTGGAACTATACTATTTTTAAGACCGTATATTTACTAAACTACCTATTCATTTTTTACACTCAGGAGCCCGAAGCCGAAAATGCTTATTAAGTATTGGAGCACACGTTTGTGCTTATTCATCATATTCTACCTTCTAGCTTTATCAGCTATAAGCAACATTTTCCCCTGTTTTGTTTTTGCGGGGCAAAAAGTCGACGTCTGGTGCTACTATTGCGAACCGCCATTTACTATCAACACTGACCAAGGTCTGAAAAAAGACTTCGTAGATTTACTGAATGAAGAAGCAAAAGAAAATTTTTCGTTTGAACTGCTCTCCATGTCCCGAAAAAGACTTGACCTTTTCCTCGCAGAAGGAAGGCCTGGTATTGTTTTATTTGTCAGCCCCATATGGATGAAAGAACAGGACAAAGCTAAATTTGTGTGGAGCCCGCCGATACTTCATGACCGCAATGAAATTGTTTCACGCAAAAATAACCCTGTTAACTACTTAGGGCCAAAATCAGTTTACGGGCTTACTATGGCTGGTGTTTTTGGACATAAATACAAAGACCTGGATGAAGCTGTTGCCCAAGGGAAAATCACACGCAAGGATGCGGCATCCATGGACTTGAATCTGCGCACAGTAGTGGAAAATCGAGGCAGGGATTTCACAACAATACCAAATTCCGTGTTAGGATATTTACTTCATAAATATAATTATGAAGACAGAGTTTATATATCCCCAGCCCCACTGACCAAGTATACTCGCCATATATTGTTAAACACACCTGATCCACTATTAAAAAAATTCATATTTAATTTCACTTCAAGCCTTGAAGATAATAAGAAGTGGAAAAGGATCAAAGATAAATACAAGCTTAAATAACATCAGACAATCCTCACCCTCAAATATTTACAGTACATTTCCTATTGCCTCCACCTCCCCACTACTGTATTTTAATAATCGGTCAGCAGTTCACCAAGGCGCCGTCACCCTTTTGGGAGCTAAACCTGCTGCAAATTTATTCCATTCGACACTTATCCTGTGCCGAGTCGGAAGGACGGCCACCGGCAATCCCTTTTTTATGCGGTAGGCACGAAAACAAGGATAAGCCATGTCACGAACACAACTCCCACTCATCATTACCGATGTTTCCGCTTTGTCGCGTAATCTGCGCAGACAACTGGAAGATGCTGAACGCATTCCCAGCCACGTGGAAATGCTTAATCTGCTGGCTAAGGCCGGAGGTTACAAAAACTTCCAACACCTCAAAGCCGAGCACGACATCCCCCAAAAACACGAGACAGCGCCCCTCGACTTGAAACGGGTTAAAAAGGCCGTTCGCTACTTTGATCTTAACGGACGACTTCAGCGCTGGCCCAAGAAACATAACCAACGGGTTCTATGCCTATGGGTACTCTGGGCCCGGCTGCCGGCACGCACAGCACTGACAGAACTTGAATTGGATGAACAATTGATTCTGAACCATTCATTTTGCGACCACACCATGCTGCGGCGTTGGCTGGTGGATGAGGGGATGATTTCAAGAACTGCTGACGGGAGGGAATATAAACGGGTCGAATCCCGTCCCCCGCTCGAAGCTGTGGAACTGATCAGACAGATCAACTAATAATCAGAAAAGGGTGCCGGACTTAATTGTCCGCACCCTTATTTTATTTGAAACAAAGATAGTGGCTGTTAAAACCGTCTTCGGGAATGTCATTCACCTCAACCCGACTGAATCCGGCCTCCCTGCACATAGAGACTGCTTTTTCCCGGCCCCACATCATACCCAGCCCGGTTCCTCCGTCCACCAGACCGACAGGCATGCAGTGCATCAGGCTGACCGTATAAAGAAATGCCCCCATGGGATGATCCATATTTTCCCCGACCGAAGAACTTGCCTTGATGTCGATCATGGAGAAAACACCACCGGGCTTGAGCATTTTATGAATATTACACAAAGCCTCAAAGGGACGGGTCTGATCATGGATAGAATCAAAGGCTGTAATATAATCAAATCTCACCGAATCAATATCACCACCGGCGGCATCCTGAAGTTGGAAAGTAATATTCTTTAATCCCAATTGCGCAACCCGATTACGACCGTTGTTCAAAGAATCTTCTGAAATATCAATCCCGGTAAATTGCGAAGCAGGAAAGACCTGCGCCATAACTTCTAGGGCAACTCCTTCCGCGCAGCCGATATCACAAACCGAAATACCCTTTTTCATGCGCCGAACAATCTCACCACCCAAGACAGAAGGCAGAAAGGTTTGTACCAGCACATCACGATGCTTGGCATCGGCCAGCTGCTCCATGAATGAATAAAATCTTGGATAACGTTCATAGGGTATACCTGCACCGCTCTTCACGCCTTCAAGCACTCCTTCCCGTGCGCAATCCGTAAGCAAAGGAATTTCCTGCGTATAGACTCCAAGGTTTGAATTCCCCCCCGAACGACAAAGAAAGGAGACATACTCCTCAGGTAATTCAAACAGTTCCTGCCCCTGAGCATCGGTATGGATCTCTACAATTCCCCCGCAAACCATCACTCCCAGCCACTCACGTAAATACCTCTCGCTTACTCCGCCCTCTTCCGCAATAACCGAGCAAGATGACGGAGTATCCATATTGGCAAGTACTTCAAACAAACCAGCTTCATAGCCGATACCCATGGCTAGATTGAGTGCCCCGTAATTTAATATGTCGCACATTTTATTGCTGAATATTTCAGCCTTATTACTCATCTAGAATTCTCCACCTAAATATATTTTTTTATCAACTCTCTATATTCCTGCAATAAAAAGCAACTGTTAACAATGAAACTCCAAAATGGCCAAAGGCTGACTTAACCAAAAAAACTAGCTGTTCATGTTTGCATCCCACCTGAAATAAGCTATTACAATAGACAACCATATAAACTTTCAACCGCCAGCTTTAAGAGGTTTTTGCATGACTCTGCCCACTGATTTTGCACCAGCCGAAAGGACTCCCTTGCCGGAACTTCAGGAGCTGGCAGACATCATACAAAAAAATTCAATGGCAACCGCGTTTCATGCGCTGCCCGTCCCTTTACTGATAATCAATAGCTGCCGCCAAACGGTATTCTGCAATTCTGTATTTCAATCTATGGCTAAAAGTAAAAATCCGCGCGAGACAGTGGGACTTAGGCCGGGAGAAGCATTGGGTTGCATCCACTCAGTTGCGCATGAAGGCGGCTGTGGAACGAGCAAATTCTGCCGCGACTGCGGGGCCGCAACATCAATCATCAAATCCCTTGAAGGAAATGCTCACACTGAAGAATGCCGTATCTTAAGAAAGTCAGCAGACTTCAATGAGGCATTAGACCTGCAGGTTTTTACCTCTCCCTTCAAATATGAAAATTATGATCTTATCATTTTTACAGTACTCGATATCAGCCATGAAAAAAGAAGGAAGAACCTTGAACGCCTGTTCTTCCATGACATATTGAATCTCGCCACAGGACTCCGGTATGCGTCACAGATGCTTTGCCGAAGCTCCGCATCAGACAGGATATACAAGCAATGTCTAAAAATGGACAACACGATTTCTCAACTGACAGAAGAGATTCAAGCCCAACGCGATCTAAGCAAAGCAGAAGAAGGAATCCTGAAAGTATCCATCAGGCCGACCTCCTGCAAAGGAACACTCAGAAAAATATGGGACATGTACAGCAGCCATCCACTCTGCACAGACCGCCGGATTCAGATAGATGAATTCGAGGACTTCTACTTTAATACGGACCCTACAATTTTAATCAGATCTTTGGGAAATATGGTCAAAAATGCCCTTGAAGCATCCGAACCGGGAGAAACTATTACATTAGGATGCCAAAAAGAAGACGGGCAGGCCCACTTCTGGGGCCATAATAATTATTTCATACCTGAAAAAAGCCAAAGGCAGATTTTCAAACGATCTTTCTCTACTAAAGGTGATGGAAGGGGATTAGGAACTTACAGCATGAAACTGTTGATAGAAAAGCACCTCAATGGAAAAGTGTGGTTTGAATCCACTCCCGAAAATGGTACCGTTTTTTCCATATCAATTCCCATGAATGAGCAACTAACTACGGAGTAAACCATGATTGAAATGATTGAAATCGCCCCCAAGGTTCTGGGGCTCAAGATCAACGGCAAAATTCATGAAGAAGATATGAATAAAATGATCGCCGTCTGCAAAAAAAAGATGGAAGAATCAGAAAGGATTGCCGTTTATGTTGAAGTCGAAGAAATGGGCGGAATTTCCTTCAATGCTCTGGTTGAAGATTTGAAGTTTGCCCTGCCCAACTTGAAACGGTTCTCCAAGAAAGCGGTGGTTTCAGAGATCAAATGGCATGAGCCGCTGATCAAAGTCAGCGACAAGCTTTTTCCCTCAATTGAGGTCCGCCATTACAACCCGGATCAAAGGGATGAAGCCCTTGAATGGGTGCAGGAATAACTTTCTGAAACTTTTTTAAAAAAACCTGTTGACAACTTGAGCGAGTATCTTTAGAACTGATTCCTCACTGGGGGCGGATAGCTCAGTTGGGAGAGCATCGGCCTTACAAGCCGAGGGTCACAGGTTCGAGCCCTGTTCCGCCTACCACCCCAGATACTAAACGTTGCTTAACGCGTTTAATATATTGCGGAGCCGTAGTTAAGTTGGTTATAACGCCGGCCTGTCACGCCGGAGGCCGAGGGTTCGAGTCCCTTCGGCTCCGCCACTTTTCAAGAGAAAGCCATCAATCAAAAGATTGATGGCTTTCTCTGTTTTGGTTAACCGTAATCAAGAAAATGAGTTGACGCAGAACGATCAAACGGAGAAATGGATTATGGCAAATGCAACCTCTAGTTGAATGTGATCAAAACAGTTGTTCCATGCTCATCAGAAGTCTGCATAGAAATATCTCCGCCAAGAGCATTAACCATCAGTTTTGCTGAATATGTCCCAAGTCCGGTTCCCTCCCGTTTGCCGGCAGTTGAATATTTATCAAAGAACACGCCGCGGATTGATTCAGGCACTGCCCCTTGATTGTGAATGGATACAGTTTTGGAGGAACCTTCGGTAAAAACGATATTGACCTCCCCACCTTCCGGAGAAGCTTCAAGGCTGTTTTTTATACAGTTTGAAAATATTGAGTAACATAACAATTCTTCCGCTTGAACAATCATCTTCTCCACTTTTTCGTCGGGGGAATTTGATTGTTTTTGCAATACCTGAATATGCTTGCCATCAATTAAATTCCTGTTTTCATCAAGGACACTCTGGACGGTCTGCATAATATCAACCGACTCAGGCATATATTCGTATAAGCCATGTTCTATCTTGTAGATATCCAATGAAAGGTTAATCATGTTCAGCATGCGGTAACCGGACTCTTGAATCTTTTGGACAAGAGTCCGCTCAAGCTCGGTAAGATCAGCCTCTTCCAGTAAAATGGTCGGCGCTCCGATAATCAATTGAAGCGGAGATTTCAAATCATGCTTGGTAATATGTTCAATATCTTCACGCAGCCTGGCGTTCTCTCTCTGCTTATGCACAAAGGACAAGAGCAGCCCGGCAATAACCAGAGAGACTAAAAAGGAATCAACAACACCTATGATAAGGACCTGACTTGAGACTTTGCCCCATAGAGCGTAGCTAACGGAGCAACTCAAGATGAATGTCAACAGCTCAGAAATGAGGACACAGGCCAAAAGCCATTTCCATGTCGGGATTTCCCAAAGCTTTTTCTTCGTCCTGTATGACACAACCAATCTCCCAACTCTTGTGTGCTACTGCATCCCGGAAAACAATCAAAAGGAACAAATTTAATTAATCCCTAAAGTTAAAAACACACTACAATAAACCGGACAAAAAAACACATTATAATTAACCCTACCCACGAATTGACTATTCATTATCAATATATATTTTTAGGATCATGAAATCCTGCTACAATAAAACCAAACTTTTTCAAGAGTAATAAAATGCATAAAAAAATATTTCTGGCACTGACAATTCTCCTTTTATCTACTGTTTCGACCCAAGTTCAAGCTGGCGACCAAGAAATAAGCAATGACATAACAGTCAGAGAAGAAGCCGCTTCGGAAAACTTAACAGCCAAAACCAGACTTGATAAGCTGGCAAAACCCTACGATGATGTTAAGATATCAGATGGAATAAGCGCAGGGATTATTTCTGAACGCGAAGACAAAATGATAGAAAACAAACACGGAACTCCGGACAAGGAAAAAGGACGTGAAGTCGGGGTTGGCATAAGCCTCAGCTTCTAATAATATTTTGAACAAAAAAGAACGGAGGCCGAGCCATGAGAAAGAGGTTCTCAATATTCTTTGCAATCTGTTTCACCAGCTTTTTACTATTTGGATTTTCACAAAAAGAAGTATCCGCAGAGGAAGGAACGCCCTGTCCTTGGATCATCTCGAAAATACAGGTTAGCAAATGGGCCAATGGTAACCAGAAATCAAGAATTTGGGTTAGTGGCAGCTTTCCGATACCTCCTGGAGTTTCAGAAAGACCTACATGGTTTATTAATGGGAATAATGTGGGGCATTCACAAATGTTTTTTGGGCAAAGAGTTATCCCAAACTCCTCCCATTTACTCAGTCCCGGACAAAATTCCATCACGGTTCGTTTTTTAAAAGCTCCGTATAATGGTGCCTCTTTCACAAAAACGATTTCAAATTTCAGTTGGGATGAAGTAGCCCCGGGCCAATACAAAAGTTTCAACTAAACAGAACGCAGAAAATGGTTACTTGAAAAGAACACAGATAATCGCTACTCAGCTTCTGCAACAATTAATTTAAAATAGGCAACGCGCCTGTTCCTGAAAACCACCCCTCCTCAAGAGGGATAAACAAAGAGTTTAACATAATGGAAAATTTACCTAATTGCCCGCAATGTAATTCTGAATATGTATATTCTGACGGAAGCACCCTCATCTGCCCGGAATGCAACTATGAATTTCAGGCTGAAGACGTTGCTGAAAAAGTTTATAAAGACGCAAACGGCAACGTTCTCGTTGACGGTGACACTGTCATCGTCATTCAGGATCTGAAAGTTAAGGGTGCATCTTCATCCATCAAAAAAGGAACCAAAGTCAAAAACATCCGTCTGGTTGAACCTGAAGACGGCGTGCATGACATTTCCTGCAAGATTCCCGGCTTCGGCGCAATGATGCTGAAGACATCCATTGTAAAAAAAGGCTAGTAAGCCCGAACAGCTTTACAGCTTTTTTTACCCCTCAGTGTTCACGCAAAGGCTGCATCAAATGATGCAGCCTTTTTTTATTACCGCCATCACACTGAACGCCTGTTCAGGCCACAATTGTCGCTTTTTCTTTACATTACCACCAAATTTAATGTTATATATTAAGGTAAGCTTAGCATCCGGTTGTCGCACTACATCCACTAAAGGTAGTAAGCTTTTCAGGAATATAACTGTCATCTTCATCGAGGGAGGAATTGCATGAACTTTAAGGACTGGAGCCTAAAAAACAAAATTATCATACCCACTTTCTGCATTGTGGCGATTATCCTTACCGCCAGCACATGGGTAATGACTGATCAGGCAAGAAGCTTAGCAGTAGAGCAAGCCAGCAAGGGTGCTGACACTGAAGCAAAAGGATACGGTAATGAAATATCCGAAACATTAGGGAAAGCTCTTACCGTAACAAGAACTCTAGCCGCCATGTTTGAAGAGGGCGCTAACTACAAAGTCATCCCTGACCGTGAATTCCTCGACTCCGTACTTGTACACACTCTGAAAAAGCACCCCGGCCTTTCCGGTGCATGGTGTACCTTTCCGAGCAAAAGCAGCTACGACAACCGGGAAGATGAATACCGCGAAAAATACAAAGGAGCGTACCGCAACTGGTATTACCGCGACGGCGGAAGCATAGCCGCTTCATATGTAGGAGATGAAAACCTTGAAGGACAGGCATGGTTTGAAAAACCCATGTCCGGCAATGTGGAGACCCTCTCCGAACCATACCCGTGGGAAGTGGATGGAAAGACTTTCTGGCTTTGCTCCACCGGATACCCGGTTAAGAAAAAAGGGCGTAACATAGGTATTGTAGGCGTAGACTTTTACCTGAACGACCTTCTTGATACCGTACTTAAAATCAAACCGTTTGAAACCGGCTATGCGTTCCTGGTAACAAATGAGGGAACCATTGTTGCGCATCCCGATTCCGAGCTGCAGGCTAAAAACATAACCGAAATTCTCACAGGCAAAAATCAGAGCGATATTCTGGCCGCAATCAATAACGGCAGGACCTATTCTTATGTAGCAGACTCTAAATCAGGTAATAAGGAATACATTACCTATGCTCCGATCAAAGTCGGTAAGACTTCTTTCCCATGGTCCATCGCATTGGTAATCCCCATGGACAAGGTTGAAGCACAAGCCAATGCCATTGCCAAGAATAGTATCATGGTCAGTGTTGTGGCAATTCTTATCCTGCTGGCTATTCTCTTTGTACTGGCCGGAGTTATCAGCAAGCCTATCCTCAAGACCGCAGGCTACACTAACAAAGTTTCTGAAGGCGACCTCGATGCCTCACTGGAAATCAACCAGAAAGATGAAATCGGACGTATGGCCGACTCCCTGCGGGCCATGGTCGGAGAACTCAAGAAGACCATCCTTAAAGCGGAAGATGAAACCCGCAAGGCAGAAGAAGAGTCTGCAAAAGCACGCGAAGCAACTGCCGAAGCGGAAAAGGCCCGAGCCAAGGCAGACATGGCCCGCACTGAAGGCCTGCATCACGCAGCAGACCGAGTTGAGCAGGTACTTGAACGGGTAGTCTCCGCTTCTGAACAGATGTCCGTTCAGTCTAACGAAATGCTGCAGGGATCAGAAATCCAAAGCGACCGCATTTCCTCCACAGCAACAGCCATGGAAGAAATGAACGCAACAGTTCTGGAAATCGCCCGCAACGCCAGTGACGCTGCAGAAGCAAGTAACGATGCCCAGATAAAGGCCAGAGACGGAGCTTCGGTTGTCGAGAAATCCAAAACAGCACTGACCCAGACTGTAACCGAGGTAAACAACCTCAAAGGCAACATGGAAGAGCTGGGCAAGCAGGCCAAGGGAACCGAAGCCATTGTCGGTGTAATTACCGATATTGCCGACCAGACCAACCTGCTGGCCCTCAACGCAGCCATTGAAGCCGCACGTGCAGGTGAAGCCGGACGAGGTTTCGCTGTTGTTGCCGATGAAGTGCGCAAACTGGCGGAAAAAACCATGACTGCCACAGGGGAAGTATCTAATTCCATCAACGCGATCCAGCGTGTAGCCGGGGATAACATCCGCTCCATGGAAACTGTCTACACCCGCATTGCTGAAGCAAATGATTTCTCTGAAAGCTCCGGCGGAGTTTTAAAGGAAATCGTTACCGGTGCCGAAGAAAGTGCGATCCAGATTCAAAGTATCGCCACAGCGGCTGAAGAGCAGTCTGCCACCTCAGAAGAAATCAACAACTCCATCGAAGAAATCAGCCGGATTACCGCTGAGACGGCAAATGGAGCACGAGAATTTGCTTTGGCTCTTGAATCGCTCGCTGAACAGGTATCTGAAATGCAGAAAATCGTAGAAGACCTGAAAGATGAATAGAAAACAACTGCAATAATAAGATAGAAGGCCGTATCAACCGATACGGCCTTTCTTTTTGCATCTTCTCTGATTTCAATAAATAAATCTTTTTACAATTTTTCAGCTTCCCCCCTTTACTTTTTCTTAAAGATTGTTGAAACAACCCCTGCAAAACTAGATAAAGTACTGTAATTACTAAATAAAAACACGACAACATTGTCTTAAACACGCCGACAGTGTCGCAAAAACAAGGGGTATTTAATGAATTTCAAAAACTGGAGCCTGAAGACTAAAATTATTTTGCCGACTTTCTGCATAGTGGCCCTTATACTTGCCACAAGCACATTGGTCATGACCAATCAGGCCAAGAAAATGGCTGTAAAACAGGCAAGTGAGGCTGCCGATCATATCGCCAAAGGATTCGGCAATGAAATTTCCGAAACAATGGGTAAAGCCCTGACCGTAACCAGAACACTGGGCATCATGTTTGAAGAAGGTGCCAACTATAGTGTTATCCCGGACCGCGAATATCTCGACTCTGTACTGGTTGGTGTTCTTGAACGGCATCCCGGTCTTGCCGGTTCATGGTGCGCATTTCCCCCGGATGTTTATGACGGCCGGGAAGATGATTACATGGGCAAATACAAAGGAGCCTACCGTAACTGGTACCATCGCGACAATGGACAAATTGCAGAACTGTTTGTCGGTAATAAAGATGTCTCCAATGTGGGCTGGTTTCAAAATCCCATGTCCGGCAATGTGGAAACAATAACTGAGCCATATCCTTGGACAGTAAATGGTAAGACCTATTGGGTATCTTCCACTGGAATTCCGGTCAAAAAAAGCGGGCGGAACATAGGTGTTGTGGGTGTTGATTTTTACTTGAACGATCTTCAGGAAACCATTCTTGAAATCAAGCCTCTTGAAACCGGCTACGCATACCTTGTAACCAACAAAGGGAACATTGTAGCCCACCCCGATTCAGAATTGCAGGCCAAAAATCTCGGTGATGTGATCGACCACGAACACAAAAAGGAAACCCTGAAAGCCATTGAAAGAGGCAGGGCTTACTCTTACGTGACCGAATCTGAAAACGGAGAAAGACAATATATCACCTATGCTCCGATCAAAGTCGGAAAAACATCCTATCCATGGTCTATCGCACTGGTCATCCCCATGGATAAGGTTGAAGCTCAGGCCAATGCCATAGCCCAGAACAGCCTGATCATCAGCGGTATAGCCATCGCCATCCTGCTGGCAGTTCTTTTCATGCTTGCCGGACTGATCAGTAAACCGATCATCAAAACCGCAGCCTACACGACAAAAGTTGCTGACGGCGATCTCGATGCCGATCTCGACATTAACCAGAAAGATGAAATCGGACGCATGGCTGATTCCCTGCGGGCAATGGTAGCTGAACTTAAAAACACTATTCTCAAGGCGGAAGATGAAACCCGCAAGGCTGAAGAGGAATCAGCAAAGGCACGCGAAGCAACTGCCGAAGCAGAAAAGGCACGCGCCAAAGCTGACAGGGCCCGCACCGACGGTCTGCACCACGCAGCAGAACGAGTGGAGCTTATCCTTGAACGGGTAGTTTCCGCTTCCGAACAGATGTCCGTACAGTCCAATCAACTGCTCAGCGGAGCAGAAATACAGAGCGACCGAATCACCTCCACAGCGACAGCAATGGAAGAGATGAACGCCACAGTACTGGAAATCGCCCGCAACGCCGCCGACGCCGCCGGAGAAAGCACTGAATCACAGGACAAAGCCCGAAATGGAGCTGATGTCGTGGATAAATCCAAAAGAGCACTGGGCCAGACTGTTTCCGAGGTGAACAACCTCAAAGTCAACATGGAAGAACTGGACAAGCAGGCCAAGGGAACCGAGGCTATCATCGGCGTAATCACCGATATCGCCGACCAGACCAACCTGCTGGCCCTGAACGCCGCCATTGAAGCTGCCCGTGCAGGTGAGGCCGGACGAGGATTCGCAGTCGTGGCCGACGAAGTCCGCAAGCTGGCGGAGAAAACCATGACCGCCACCGGTGAAGTATCTAATTCCATAGGCGCCATTCAACGTGTTGCCGGAGAGAATATTCGTTCCATGGAAACCGTTTACGCCCGCATTGAGGAAGCAAGTGATTTCTCGGAAAAATCCGGCTGGGTTTTAAAAGAAATCGTAACCGGGACAGAGGAAAGTGCAGTTCAGATTCAAAGCATTGCCACCGCTGCCGAGGAACAGTCTGCAACATCTGAAGAAATCAACGGAGCAGTCGAAGAAATCAGCCGTATCACGACTGAAACAACAGACAGCGCAAGGGAATTCAGCAGAGCACTCGAATCCCTTGCCGTTCAGGTTTCGGAAATGCAGAAAATAGTGGAAGACTTGAAAGCTGAATAAAAAGCTTACAAATTAACTCAAAAACAACGGCCCGGAATGTCATGTTCCGGGCCGTTATCATTTAATATTCTTCATAATGAGCAGGATGCTGGTCCTTGCGCCTGCCGTCAGGTTTATCGAAAGCACTGATAGTTGCCATATCATCAGCTGACAATTCAAAATCAAAGATATTAATATTCTCAAGCTGGCGTGACGGGGATGTGGCCTTTGGAATGGGTATCGCCCCCAGTTGCACGTGCCAGCGCAGGATCACCTGTGCCGCGCTTTTTCCGTACTTATCACCGATAGCCTTGATTGAAGCTTCCTGCATGGCGGAACTGTCACGGCCCAGCGGACTCCATGACTGGGTAATGATCCCATGCTGCCCATGCCAGTCGCGCTGTTCCTGCTGGATAAAGTAAGGATACAGCTCAACCTGATTCACTGCCGGAGCGACGCCGGTTTCATCCATAAGCCGTTGCATGTGTTCAGGCAGGAAATTACTGCAGCCGATAGACCGGACCAGCCCCCTTTTACGGGCTCCAATAAGAGCCTGCCACGCCTCCACGTACAAATCCTGACTGGGATTGGGCCAGTGGATAAGGTAGAAATCATAATAATCCAACCCGGCCCGGTACAAAGATTCCTCTACAGAATAAAGGGCTTCATTGTAACGATGACGCAGACCGGGGACCTTGGAGGTCACCAGCAAATCTTCGCGGGGAACCCCGCTGCGGCGGACAGCCTCACCCACAGCGCCCTCATTCTCGTACTTGAAAGCTGAATCAAGCAGGCGGTATCCGCTGCGGATGGCATTGACCATAGTCTCCACCCCGGCGGAACCGTTGAGTTTGTATGTACCGAATCCCAGTGCAGGGATCGAATTACCATCATTCATCTTCAATTCAGGTACGGAAATAACACTCATATACTTCTCCAGCTTTTAACCTTCGTCATGGTAAATTAATTGCTCGGGCACCCAGAGATAAATTTCAAGATCAATCTGACCGTCAAGGCTGAACTCAACACCTTCGTGTTCCAATAATTCACGCTGCCTTTCATAGCCCTGCCCTTTTTTCAGGGAAATACGCCCTTCACGGTTTACCACCCGCTGCCAAGGCAGATTCTCCTTTTTCCCGCTGCTATGCAGGATACGCACAACCTGCCTTGCTGCACGGGGATTACCGGCCAAAGCCGCAACCTTGCCGTAAGAACAGACTTTTCCTTCCGGAATAGCCTTAATAACCTCGATCGCCTTTTCAGTAAAAACAGTCCTGCCCATGTTAGCTACCTTCAGACTTCAATTAAATACAAAATGCATTTTCCACGCAAGATATACATGTTATATTTATTCAGCTGAAACCGTTTAACAAACGTGAGTTTGCAATGATTGAAATTTTCAGAAGAGTATCCGCACTGTTCCTGCTCTGCCTTGGCGGTTACCTCATGATCTGGCCTGGGGGCAAACTGCTTATTGTCAGCCTCTATGAAGGCTCCACCATTGAGAGTCAAAGAATAACTGTCACTACTCCGGCATGGTTTGAGCTGGCAGCAAGCATGACCAGCCCAGAAGGGGTACCGGAACTGGAAGACAGAGCATACGGATATAACCATAAGCGATATATATTCAAACCGGACGAACCGCCCTTTAATGAAATATCCCATTACCCCGAACAAGCTGTTTTTGTCTCCATTGGCAGCGGTCAAAAATGGCTGCGTATATACGCCAGCCACCCCGGAGATATCTACAGCCTGCCGGAACAATTCAAGCACCCTTATTTTTACCATGGTCCGGGACTGATAATGCTTGGCTTCGCCATCTACTTCTTTATTCCGCGACGCCAATATGAAACGGACGAAATCCATTATCCACGCGGGGCCACGGTAATCGTCCCTGATATTATGGGATTGATCCTCACGCCCATATTCTTCCTGCTGCCCTTCCTCATTGTCTGGGAGATGGATGCCGGGGGGAGCGTATTAAGCCTATCCAAAGGCTGGATATGGTTAACCGGAACCATGTGGCTGATGGCCGCCATCTGGTCGGTGCTACTGCTCACCGCACTGAAATACAGCGATCTCTGCTACAGAATAACAGATCAGGGGCTCCATGTTGTCAAAAGGGGAAAAGATAAACTCATAAAATGGCATGAAATTGAATACTTCAGAAACTACAGAACCCGGCTGGGCGGAAAAATATCCACCCTGCTGCTTATCCTCGGGACAACTTTGCAGGCCCTAGCAACCGGACTGATGCTCCGCCATCAGGAAGAATGGGGCATCCGCATACATCCCAGCAAGGGTAAGGAAATCAAGATAATGGGTAATGCTCTCGATCAGTTCGATGAAATTGTCCGTGCCTTAAAAGATCACGGGGTTAAAAGAAAAAACAACAAGTAATCAAAGAGAGCAATTTTTTACAAGACCGCTGACCGCATGCTGTCTAGCTTGTGTTCCATAAATGTTTATGCAACTCTTGTGTGAAAGCGGTGCTACTAATGAACAAAGGGACAATCAGATACCTGCGGCCTGAGACTATCGAGGGCCTCGAAATTCAGGAAGTTATTAACTCTAACCATTCCTTCCCGAACCATACCCACGGTTTTCATTCCGTAGGCGTCATGGAGGCAGGCGGTTGCTATTGCCGCCAGCCGGGTTCAGGCAGTTCCTTTGTGCGTGGAGGGGAAATAGCCCTCTTCAATCCCGGGCTTGTCCATTCCGGTGTAATTACCGACTCTGACACCCGGCTCACCTACCGAGTTTTCAGCTTTGACAACCGTTTATTTGAGAAAGCCCTCCGCGACCTTAATGAAACAGAAGGATTACCGGAATTCAGGTCCGTTGTAACCGAAGATAAATTGACCACCGGAACCCTGACCGAACTCAACTACGCCGCATCAACAGTAAAAAGCAGGCTGGCCCTTGATACAGCCCTTGCCCGTGCTGCAGCGGCCCTCTTGACCCGCCATTGCGAAGCCCAATCCAAAGTACCGCACACCAAGGAACCTGCAGCGGTAAAAAAAGCCCGCGAATATCTTCACGAGAACCTCTCGGAGAAGGTTTCACTTGAAGAACTTTCACAGGCTACCGGACTATCCCGCTATCATCTGCTGCGGGTATTCAGAAAAACCACCGGACTTCCGCCGCACAATTATCATTTGCAGCTGCGCATTGAACACGCCAAGAGACTGCTGCGTTCCGGAATGTCCTTTGCTGAGACAGCCCTGCAAAGCGGCTTCTCAGACCAGAGCCACTTCACCAACACTTTCCGCCGCTATACGGGCGCGACTCCCTCGCAATACACTAATATTTAATTGTCGCGTATAAAACGGGCATATTTACGGTCACTCTTAATGATGTGCTCAACCAGCCAATTATTCAGATATTCAAGCATATCCTGAAAAGGCACATACTTAGTAAAAACCGCTTCCTTGTAATCTTCCAGCTGGCGGATAAATCCTTCATGTTCTTTAATGTGCTCATCCAGATGAAGGTAACCGTTGTCGCGCATAAGCTTCTCTTCATCCTGAAAATGTTCCTGCGCGTATTTTTCCATACGACTCAAGCATGTACAAGCCGCGCTCTCTTTATCTCCAGGACCGGCTGCAGCCAGATCATTAAGCATTTTAATTAAAAATCTATGTTGCTTATCTACCAGCTCATTTTCAAGGCTATATTTATCTTTCCATTCAGCAAAAACCATATGCATAGCCTCCTTTTCGCTACAAAAGAACACCTACATATTCGAATCATCATTTCTATTATTTTTTCACCATTATCCAAGAGCAATTTTTTCCAAGACCAAGGTCAAACAAGCGGCTACTTTTCTCTTTAAGGAGAAAAATATGAACGCAAACAAATCGAACACATCTATAATTCCTGTATTTTCCATACTGGCGGCGGTGCTGCTTTGGGGAAGTTCTTTTGCGGCAATGAAACATCTTGTAGGAAATTTGAATCCGTGGGCGGTAATGTGGATGCGCACGGGAATAGCCACCCTAGTGCTCACCCCCTTCATTTCAAAACTTGCTGGCCCGGTAAAAAAAGGAAAGGACAGATTTGCACTTGCCATAATGGCTTTATTCATGCCCTGTCTTTACTTCCTCTCAGAATCCTATGCCCTGACCTTCACCACCGCCACACAGGCCGGATTGATCTCCGCCTCCCTACCGCTGATGGTTTCAGCCGGAGCAGGATTCTTTTTCAAGGAAAAAACAACCCTGGCCGGATGGATAGGGCTTGCTCTCTCCATGCTTGGAGTTGCAGCATTGACCTTGAGCGGCAGTCCCTCCGGTAACGGCTCAAACCCGGCACTGGGAAATATGCTTGAACTTCTAGCCATGGTTTGTGCTGCGGGATATATGCTGCTGGTAAAAAGGCTCTCCGCCAGCTACGGTCCATGGACTCTGACCGCAGTCCAAAACAGTGCCGGATGCATATTTTTCCTGCCAGGCATGTACCTGCTTATCCGGGACGGTCTCGGGCAGAACCCGCTGCATGTTATCCTAGTTGCCGGATACCTCGGGGCCTTCGTCACCCTCGGCGCATTTGGACTTTATAATGTAGGAATGAGCCGCCTGCCTGCAGGAAAAGCCTCAGCTTTCATCAACCTTGTACCGGCCATTGCAGCATTTTTCGGATGGTTTCTGTTGGGTGAAACACTGAATTTCACACAACGGCTGGCCTCAGTTGTCATCTTCGCCGGGGTAGGACTTGCCCAAATCGGAGGAAAGATTAACTGGAAATCCATGATCGTCACCCCTCACGGGTCACTTTTAAAACAAAAAAACTAATCTTATTATCCTCAGTTTATATTTAATCCCGGCAAAATTAATTTTGCCGGGATTTCTTCATTGAAAAGACATATGCAGAGCTTGCGGAAATAACCTTTTATAAATTACACTTTTATATTAAGTTACGTTTTATTGAAGATACTTCTAAAAATAAGACAGACCTTAAAGGCATGTTCATTGCTGCACTACACAGCTTTCATTACTCCGGGGTAATTATGAAAAAAATTTTTGTCGCAATTTTATTCTTGTTTTTTGCAATAGGGACAGCTTGGGCGGACCAGCCCGTAGTAGGTTTTGTTACCGGAGCTTCAGGTCTTGGCGACCTTTCATTTAATGATATGTCTTATGGCGGAATCCGCAGAGCACAGCAGGAATTCAATTTTAAATTAATCATTCTTGAGCCGGAAGTGGACGGCGAATCCAGAATCGAAGATTTCACCAATCTTATCAAACAGTCAGATATCCTGATCCTTGTAGGTGCTCAGCATGCGGAACTGGTAAAAAAGACGGCCCCGAAGTTTCCGAATAAAAAATTCATCATCAGCGAAGTTCCTTTGGATGGAATGGAAAATGTTTCGTCGGTCTTCTTTGAGCAGGGTGAAGGATCCTTTCTGGCCGGGGCGTTAGCGGCACTGACCAGCAAGACCGGCAAAATAGGATTCATCGGAGCAACCCCGGTTCCTCCGGTCCGTAAATTTGAACAAGGCTATGTGGACGGGGCAAAATATGCTGTCCCTGACATTAAAGTCGAAGTGACCTACCTGAGTCCGCTGGGAGACTTTTCAGGATTCAATGCTCCGGCCAAGGGCTACAATGTTGCCATGGGGCAGTACAAAGCCGGAGCAGACATTGTTTTCACTGTTGCCGGACTTACCGGAAACGGTGTAATTGAAGCAGCCCGACGCAGCGGCAAATACGCTATCGGTGTTGATTCGGATCAGGATTCACTGGCCAAAGGTTTCGTATTGACCAGTATGATCAAGAAACTGGACGTAGCAGCCTACAATGAACTGAAGGCAGTTATGCAGGGAAAATTCAAATCCGGCCCCACCAGCTACGGCTTAAAGCAGAACGGTGTAGGATTGAGTGAAATGAAATACACTCGAGACAAAATCCCCACTGCTGTATTAAAAACAATCGATGATATCAGGAACAAAATAATAAACGGCGAAATAAAGGTCCAATACCGGAAAAATCCCAAATAGAAACTACGGACCGCACCAAGGTAAATTCAAAACATGGTTATTGTACTGGAATGAAGGACAGCTTACGGTTTAAAATATCTATAGGCACCGGCCTTATCCTGCTGCTCTTCTTTTTTATGCTGGGATATTACATTGTTGATTCCCAAAAGAGGCTGCTTGAAGACAGTCTCTACGAACACGGCAACCGGATAGCCTCCCTTGCAGCACGTTCCTGCGCCGAATACCTGCCCCGTTTCAGCTTCTTCCTTATCGAAGACCTTGCCCTCTCCATCGAACAATCACCGCAAGTTGCTTTCTGCGAAATTTACAACCGCGAAGGAAACCCCATCCTGCAGTCGGGAAATATCGTATCCAAATCCCATATATCTAAAAACACACCTTCATACGGAGCCAATGTACTAATTGTCTCGCGACCGATTATTAGCGGTCAGGAACATATAGGAAGGGTTGAAATCGGCATGAAGCTGGATAAAGTCAGAAACGAAATCCGTGAGAACACGGTCAGCCTGACAATTCTTTTCACCGCTTGCATGCTCTGCACCATTATTGCTCTGGACGCCTTTTTCCAGCGAATCCTGATCTCCCCGCTCCGAATGCTGGCCAACAACACCAGAAAGATTGCCAGAAGGAAATTTGTCACGGTAGATGTCGGTTCCCGCATGGATGAAATCGGGATTCTAGCTCTTAACTTCAACCACATGAGCCGCAATCTTGAAAGCCTCTACAAAAATCTGGAGGTTAATGTTCAGGAACGGACCCACGAACTTGAATCAGCCAACCAACTGTTGGTCAAAGCTATTGCCAAATCTGAAGCGATGGCAGTGGAAGCAGCCAAGGGAACCCGCGCCAAATCCCAATTTCTGGCTGCCATGAGCCACGAGATACGAACCCCTATGAACGCAATTCTCGGCATGGCTGAGATTCTCGCTGACTCAAATCTGGACGATGAACAACGCAGATTTGTGGAAATACTTCAGGAATCCGGAGAATCCCTGCTTCACTTAATCAACGAAATTCTTGACCTGAGTAAAATCGAGGCCGGTGAAGTTGCCTTTGAAAAAAGAGACCTCAATCTCGACCGGATTATCGGCAAGGCCTTCAAGGTTACCGCCCATGCCGGACACGGCAAAGGTCTGGAACTGGCGTATAACATCAACCGGGATGTACCAGAGCAGCTCATGGGCGATCCCTCAAGGCTGCAGCAGATTTTCGTCAACCTCATAGGTAATGCCATCAAATTCACGGAAAGAGGCTTCGTTGTCGTAGAGACCTCTCTTGTTCAGCCGGATATGGCAGATAAAGACGGGGCGCTTAAAATCCATTTTGCAGTCAAGGACAGCGGAATCGGCATAGAGGACGATAAACTGGACTCTATTTTTGACCGCTTCACTCAGGCCGACTCCTCCACTACTCGCAAGTACGGCGGGACCGGACTTGGCCTTTCCATATGTAAATCCCTGTGCGAGGCCATGGGCGGAAGAATCTGGCTTGAAAGCCGTAAGGGATTCGGAACCACCGTGCACATGGAACTTCCCTTTGAAAAAGACCCCCGGGTTTCCATATCCAACTCACCTCTACGCGGGAAATCCATCCTGATCATTAACGATCAGGACTACTCCCGTCAGGCTCTTGCCATCAGGATCAGCACAAGGACCAAAAGAATCAGCAAAGCCCAGAGTATGGAGGAAGGCCGCAGCTTTATCGAAAACAGCCGAAAATCAAACTCCCCTTATGATCTGGTCATTGTCCGCGGAAACATCCACGACTGGAAAAGACAGCGGACTCTGGACGAATTAAGGGCCATGCAGATCGATGAAGAAAAAATCATTCTGATCACCACGGTCGGGCAGGATTATATTAAGGAATTCCACGGAAGTGTTCTACTGGCACCGCTGGACATGCACTCCCTTGAGAATTCGGCAAAAAAAGCCCTAAGCAAAACAAATACGCAGCAGCAACCTATTCCAGTCCAGCCCCCGGGCAGAATTCGCCCTCTCGACATTTTGCTTGTGGAAGACAACAAAGCCAACTGCATGCTGATCCAGCTCTTTTTCAAAGACATGCCCCATAACCTCAGAATTGCCCATAATGGTGAAGAAGGTTTCGGGCAGGCCAGCACCCATAGCTTTGACCTGATATTTATGGATATTGAAATGCCGGTAATGGACGGTTACGAGTGCACCAGAAAAATTAGAGACTGGGAAAACCGGGCCGAGAGAAAACCGAGCATCATTGTCGCCCTCACCGCCCATGCCCTGACTGAAGCAAAGCACAAAATACTTGAAGCAGGCTGTGACTCCTTCCTGACCAAGCCAGTGTCCAAGGACAAAATCATCAGCACCATCAATGAGCTGTGCAGCCCGTATTTCAGATAAATAAAAGACCCCGAAGCGAAGTATAAACTCAGCTCTAGGGCCCTAAAAACAGAAAGGCCGCGTCCTCGGACGCGGCTTTGAAAACTGCTGACAATTCAGATTCAAGAGAGTCGGATTAGCGACCTTTCTGGTTCGGAATAATTATTCCTGTGAGGTCCGTCTTAGTTGATAACGGATATTTTCTGGGCTTCGATTCCGGCGAAGACGAGATCCTGCTCGACCCTGCCTTCAATCTCGATCTCAGCATTAACGTCAGCAGGGAGGGATCCCGCTTTCGGGCTGAGGTCGATGATGATTTCACCGGTCTTGTCCTGAAATACGTATTTATTGTCGTTGATCTTTCTTACAATGTGTCCTTTTACAACTGCTTTGGTGTCAGCACCGGACACACGCGCTTCAGCAACAGTGGTTACGTCTTTGGATTTGAAATCCAGAGTTTCGGAAGTTGCTGCAGCAGCCACAATCACCAGGAGTAAAAGAAAAAGTACGCTCATTTTTTTCATCTCTTATTACCCGTCCCACCTTGGAGGTGGAAGTTAAAGATTTGAAACCTTATTTATGAAAATTATTTTTTTACCTTTATGAAAACGTCCGGATATTTTTTCCGTCCATTTTTTCTAAGAGGACCTGTTCTTGATCCGTTGATCAAGTAATAGTCCTCTCAATTTGATTATGCAATCAAAAAAATAAGCTATTTGTGAAATTTTGTACAAAACACCCCTTAACCCCTCATATTGCTTATAGATATTTTTTTCACAACCATTTTTTTGACATATGTATAACAATTCTAGTTTCGTAACACTATATTTTACCCCTAATTCAACACTGAACCCGGGTTCAACAAGAGCAATATCCCTTTACTGCAGTAGGAAATACAGGGTTATTTCCTTTCAGACCTCAAAATCACCATTTTCATTCTCGAAAAAGACTTATAATACGAATAAAAATCGAATTTATAAGCTCAACACAGTTTACAATTCTGAATGAACAGCAAATAACTTATTTCTTCACATTTAAATCCATTTGCTGTATTCACACTCTTCCATTATAAATACTGATAGCTAAACTTTGTCTAAAAAAATGGACTTAAAACTGATGAACGACGAAAAACTTCTCGACATAGTCTATGCGGACCGCAAAATTGTGGTGGTCAACAAACCCAGCGGGCTTCTTTCCGTGCCCGGACGTGGACCTGAGAATCAGGATTGCGTTGTAACGCGAGTCCAGAAAATGTTCCCGGAATGTCGCAAATTCCCCACCGTACACCGTCTGGATATGGATACTTCAGGATTACTGGTACTGGGATTGACTTCCCGGGCAGTGCGGGAACTGATGGAACAGTTCCAGCAAAGGCAAGTAAAGAAGAGATATGAAGCCTTATTGGAAGGTATAGTAAAGGAAGACAGCGGAGTTATTGAGATGGCTTTCCGCCTTGATCCCTATAACCGCCCGTATCAGGTCTACGATCCGATTCACGGCAAACTGGGCATCACCCACTGGCGCAAGCTGGGGATTGAAGACGGCATGACCCGAGTGGAATTCACCCCGCTGACAGGGCGAACCCATCAATTAAGAGTGCATTCAGCCCATCCCCAAGGACTCGGCTGTCCCATCGTAGGTGACAGACTCTACGGCTCCGGCACTGAGCCCGGACAGCTCAAGCTGCACGCCGGATATCTCTGCTTTGAGCATCCGAAGACAAAAGAAAAAATGGAATTTAAGATTGCGCCCTTGTTTTAAACAATAAAAGCCCTGCCGAATCACTTCAGCAGGGCTTTCATCTTAGAATCCATACAGGATCACCGGACCGCCCGGTTCTCCTATTCTTTAAGACTTTATATTATCCCATGGGACTGTTCTCTACGATATTCCAGATACCGCAGGGACATACATTGGCGCAGAATCCGCAGCCAATACATTTTTCAGGATTGCAGACCATTTCGAAATCCTTGCCTTCGCCGCCCTTGCGGGAAATTGCCGCCTGCGGGCAGACGGTTTCACAAAGACCGCAATCACGGCAGGAACCGCAGGAAGAACATTCCTGAGCACATTCCTGAACATCCTTAAAGTGAGTGAGGCGCGGATCAAAGTATTCGAGGGTCATACGGCTGTAATCGATAACGTCTTTAGGCTCAGCATGAGGACGCTTGCCGGTGAAGATTTCATCGAGAGTCTCAGCAGTTTCACGACCATGACCGATAGCGTGGGTCAGCAAACCGGGACGCACTGCGTCACCGATTGCGTAAACACCGGGTTCGGTGGTCTGGTAATCTTCGTTAACCACGATGTGACCACGGTCGAGAGCAATGGTATCGGGCAGGAAGTCGATATCCGGAGTATCACCGATGGACATGATTACAGTATCAGCCGGAAGAACTTCTCCGGACTTGAGAACCACGCCTTCATCAGTGATTTCCTGAGTAAAGCAGGGGTAACGGAACTTGGCGCCTACGTGCTCAGCTTCTTCACGCTCTTTACCGAAAGCGGCAGGCTTCTGAATGTCGATAAGCAGAATATCCTTCGCGCCGAGACGGGCACATTCGGTAGCAACGTCACAACCAACGTTACCTGCACCGATGATTACTACTTTCTCACCAACTTCTGCCTTGCCTTTCATGGCACTCTTGAGGAACTCAAGGGCCGGAGTGATGCGCTCATGACCGGGAATGGGAATGATGCGCGGCTTCTGGGCACCGATAGCGAGCACCACTGCGTCGTTGTTCTGGCGCAGTTCTGCGAAATCGTCAGCAGTCAGCTTCTTCTGCATGTGTACATGAGGAATAACCTTGGCTACGCGCTCAAGTTCAGCATCCAGTACTTCCTTGGGAATACGGCTGGAAGGAATAGCAGAAGCGATCTTACCGCCAAGCTTCTCCGCCATATCGTATACAACTGCTTCGTGACCCTTGCGGCGAATCTGCCAAGCAACGGAGATACCTGCGGGACCACCACCGATAACCGCTACTTTCTTACCGGAAAGGGGCGGCAGTTCTGGGGCCGGACTGTTAACGCCCTCGCGGCCCAGCTTGGTGATATCCACAGACAGCATATCCTTCACCCCTCTGGTACAACCGGTCATACAGAGGTTGGGGCAAAGATAGCCGCAGACAGTGGCGGGAAAAGGAGTATAAGAAAGAGCAAGGTTCACAGCTTCGTCAACAAGACCGTCACGGACCAACTGCCAGCGCTTCTGTACCGGCATCCCGGTAGGACATGCAGACTGGCAGGGAGCCTGATATTTACGGTTTTCCCAGACCGGAACAAAACGGCGCAGTTCACCGTGGGTGATAAGCGGAATGGGGGAACGATCAAGGTCGGTCAGGTCACCAATGAGGCCACCCTGCCCAAGCTCGCCATCCCATACCTGAGTACGGAACTCAGACATAGAGCGACGCTTGCGCCCGGTTTTCTCAAATGGGGACTTGGCGCGAATGAGCTGCCATTCCTTGCGTTCGGTCAAGGTATCATAAAGATCTTCACGGCCAATTTTGGCAAGGTTCTCTTTCAAGTTACTGCAGAGCCATTCCCAGTCCGCATCAGAGATGGGCTCAAGGATAGCATCGGCTGTGGAGAATTCACCGTGGGGTCCGCGTACGAAAATACGGCCGCCAACCATACCTACACAAGGACGGAAAGCGAGAACATTCTCAGGGTTCTGTGCTTCGTAACCGCAGACTACAGCGGTACCGCCAGCCATGAATTCAGCAAAATAGTCACCAACACCGCCAAGAATCCAAAGCTCCGGGGCATCAAAGCGCGGGTTGGTCTTGGTCATGGTCATACCGCGAGCACCTATATCGCCGTTGATGATAACCTTACCCTGAGCCATGGCGTTACATGCGCCGTTGGACGCATTGCCGTGGACAATGATTTCAGCACCGGCGTTAAGCCAACCTACGTCATCGGAAACTGAACCGTGAACATTGATAGTTGTACCGGGGAAGCCCTTGGAACCGAGACGCTGACCGGAAGTACCGATAACGTCGATCTCAATGGGTTCTTCCTTGGAAATCCAGAGCCGTCCGCCGATGCCGTGTTGGCCCATGGCGTCTATTTCAAGCTTGCGGGCTCCATCGGCAACCGCTTTCTGAATCCGCTCCTCAAGGATGCGGGATTCAATACGGGCGCCTTCTTCAAGACCGCTGATGCATATTTTTTCTGTTGCCATTTTAAATCTCCGTAAATCGTGAGCTGTTGTTAAACCACGTACTTGATGCCGAGTCTGTCAGCAGCATCACGGTCACTGATACCAAGCGCATCCGACATGCCGATAGGCAATGATGTGGAGCGGCCCAGAGGGGCGATAATCTTTTTGATTTCAGTGTCAAAGCTCAGATAGAAGTCAACAACCCTTTCAGCTACCTTTTCAGGATCAAGGCGACGGTAAAGTCTGGGGTCCTGAGAAGTAATACCCTTGGGACATACGCCGATGTTACAGACGTTGCAGCGGTCTTTTTCGGAACCGAGACAGCCTGCACCTGCCTGCATGACGTACTTACCGACCTGGACGGCACTTGCACCGAGCATGATCAGGGCAGCGGCGTTGGCTGCGAGGTTACCGGATTTACCGATACCACCGCCCGCGATAAGGGGCAGTTCGTTCTGCTTACCGGTTGTAACCAGAGCGTTGTAGCAGTCACGCAGGTTGCTGGCGATGGGGTGTCCCATGTGGTTCATGGAGACGTTGTATGCAGCACCGGTACCGCCGTCTTCACCATCAATGGCCAGACCTGCGGCATAAGGGTTACGGGTCAGGTTATTGAGAACCGCCAGCGATGTAGAGGAAGCGGAAATCTTGGGGTAGACCGGTACCCTGAATCCCCAGGCCATACTCATGGACTGGATCATCTTTGCAACTGATTCCTCAATGGAATACTGGGTCTGGTGGGTCGGGGGGCTGGGCAGGCTTACACGCTCGGGAACACCGCGGATAGCAGCGATGAGCTTGTTAACCTTGTACCACATGAGCAGTCCGCCATCACCGGGCTTAGCACCCTGACCGTACTTAATCTCAATTGCGCAGGGGTCGACCTTCATCTCGGGAATGGCGTGGATGATTTCATCCCAGCCGAAGTAACCGGATGCGATCTGGAGAATTACGTATTTAAGGAAACGGGAACGGAGAAGTCTGGGAGGACAACCACCCTCACCTGTGGAAATACGAACAGGCATGTTCAGCTCTTCGTTCAGGTATGCAACACCCATCTGGAGCCCTTCCCACATGTTCGGGGAAAGTGCACCGAAAGACATGCCGCCGATAACCAGTGGATAAATCTCACGTACCGGGGGTTTCCAACCGTTTTCCTGATAAGCCTTGAGACTGTCTTCCGGAGAAAGCACACGACCGAGTAAAGTATTCAGGCGGAACTCATGGCGACCTGCATCAAGTGCGGGGTCGGTAAGCATGGAAATACGCATGAACTTAATCTGGTCCAGCAGGGATTCACCGGAGTTGCGGCGTCCACCACGGGTGCGGGCGTTACCGCCGCGGTCATTGTGGAATTTCTGAGTGGTGGAACCTTCTTCGCGCTTGGGACCGATAGCATTGTTGGGACAGACCATGTTGCACATGGAGCAACCGATGCAAGCATAGGCTGGGTCGGTCTTCTGGCGGATGCCGTAAAAAACTGTATATTCATTCTCGGCTTTTTTCAGCAAGCTTGCGGGAGTCTTGATCTCGCGTTTGCGGAAGACACCGAGTTCAATAGCGTTGACCGGACAGACTGAAGTGCAGCGACCGCACTGGGTACAGAGATTCTTGTCCCACTCGATCTGCCAGTTCAGGTCTTTAACGCCTAAAGTTGACGGGGTAATTGGTCTTTCTGTGAGCATGTCTCTATCTCCTTGCAGTCGGGTCCGACGATTACTGTATCGAGGTGCATGGGCTGGAAGTCTTTTGACTTGTCGCGGTCGGGAATGACAGCGTCGATTCCGCAGACTTCGGAAGAGAAGGCGTAGATGCCGTCTTTACCGCCCACAATGCCGGGACGAAGCTTCTTGCGGTCCTGAACCATGAACATGGAACCGTCATCAAGTGTTCCGATTACACAGTTAGGGCCGTCGATAATCATCTTGCGGCAGGAACGCTTAAGGGTCGCGAGAAACTCGCGGTCCGGATGGTCGGCCATTTCATGATCCATAAGCGGAGTGATGATGTGCTTGTAGGCTCTGATATCCAGTCCCAGACGCTTGGTGGTGTAATGAGCGATATGGGTGAAGACCTCGGAGTCGGACTGATAACCCTCGTAACCAGTCACATTTCTGGACTGCAGATATTCCTTGATGGGGATAAACGCGGTGTTCTCACCATTGGTCATGGAGGCTACGCCTTCAATAAAGAACGGATGACAGGCGTAAAGGTTGATGGCGTAGTTTGTGTTCTGCCTGCCCTGTGCCATAATACGGCGGGCAAAAAGGTTACGGTTGGCACCGAGCTGAAGCCATTCACCGATTTCAAGCGGATCACCTACTTCTTTGACAACGATGGTATCAGGCCAGAAAGAGAAGACCATAATGTCTCCGTCTTCTTCGCCCATCTTGCGCAGTTCAAGACGCATTTCAACCAGCTTCTGACCCTGCTGTTCAGGGGTCAGTTCGTCCCATCCACGGGGAACCTTGTAAGCAATGGCTGCATATGTACCGCGAACAGGAGTGCCTTCCGGCGGTTCGGTATCCGGGGTGTAAAGGATGCTGTACTGGGACTTAAAACCATGATCCATGGTATATTGTTCCAGTCTGCGCAGACCGGCTTCGGTAAAGATACCGGAAAGAATGGGACAGCCCTGCAATTCTTCTTCAAAACGACCGCCCAGTCCCCTGAGGCAGAGCCCAACGCCGGAGCCGTCATGACCTTCTTTCATTGTATTAAGGGCATTGATGGCCAGCATGGGTGAAATCGGATCGCGACTTGTAAGCGCAAATAAACGGCACATATTGTCAGATCACTCCATGATTATAAGGTTCAACAGATACAGCAGCCCGGGGAGGCAGAAGTCGGACGGCTCCGAAACTCTGGAAGGTTTCCGGCAGGCAGCTGACGCGTTTTTTTATTGAAAAAGTATCAGCCAATGCGGCTCTAATCTATTTATATTTCGAAATGAGTAATATGTGCCAGCTCTTTTTTGACATTTTGAGTTTTTCCACCTCTCAAAATTGGCACAAACGCTTTTTCAGGAATCTGAAATTGAATCGAAATCAGAATATAAAGATCATTTTTTTGCAGACTAGAGCGATTCAGAGATTAGACAATGTCAGAAAAAAACAATTTTGGCAAACAAAAATACGAAAATGAAGTTTTTAAATCCGAAACTGACTATTCAAGACTCTCAAACCGGTCATAACACCTCAAAAGCAAGGGAAACCTACCGCCAAGACACACAACGAACAACCCCAGACAATACACTAAAATAAAAAGATATTTAGCTTCAAAAACGAACAAGATATTTGCCGTTTATACCAAAGTGGCAATCTCGAAAAACACTCAATTCTACTTTTAGCAAAAAGCGACAATCAGCCATAAAAAACGCTCTTCAGTCATTATTGATAGCGTAATTATATGGTCACAAATCAAGCTTGCGAACAGAAGAGCGAAACAAGCTCCCCTGCAAAGTGACCGGTCTCCACATCTTAAACCTCAAAAAATTACATTTTTGGAAATTTTCTCAATGAGCATCGAACATACCCTACAAAAATGTAGCCAGAGACCCGACTGAGAAGAAAACAACCCAGAACATCAAAATCAGGTTTCCACCCATACTACTTGCCCATTTTTAAACAAAATAGTTATGCTCAAAACGCAATAAACCTAAGGAGAATGCAAATGAACCGCGCAGACATTAAAAGAATATTTGAAGCCTACTTTGAGAAATACAAAAAAACGGAAGGAGACCGCACTGCATGGTCGGCTGTCTGGCTGGAAAGCACAGCGGCTGGAGTGTTGGAGCTGAATATGACCAAATGCCCCAAGGGGACCACGTTTAAAATTTTCGTAAACAAGAAAAAAGAGTCACAGGTTCTGGGCTGGGATTCATATTTCGCAACCATGGACGAAATATCAGCCAGATTTCCGGACCTCTACGATGAAGACAAGCTTTTCACTGAAATGGAATTTGTTATTTGAGCAAGAACCTATCCAGCATCACTATCATTTGAGCAACAAGACGGTCTTCTCCAACTTCGGAATCAAATACAACCACCCGATGCGAGACCTGCTCTATCACCAGATGAACCAGTTCGGCAGCAGCTTCAAGATCGGCAACCTTTAGTTGTTGCCTCCGGGAACCTAAAAAATCCATTAGCCCTTCGCGAGTCCTACGATCCCGCTCGCGCCCGATAGCTGAAATTTTTTCGTCGGTAGCCTCAAGAGCTATCATTTCCCTGAAAAACATACGGTTGTTGCGATAATACTCCACAGAAGAAACTGCAAGCATGCGCACTACTGCGCTAAACGGCTCTCCATCATCAAGCATAGTCCGAGCCTTGGCAAATAGATCTGAACCTATTCGACCCTGAAGCAGATTCATTACTTCAATGAAAATCACCTTTTTATTTTTAAAGTAGCGGTACACCGATCCCGTGGCCACTCCGGCAGCGGCGGCAATATTCTTGGTATTGGCTCCGGCGTACCCCTTTTCAGAGAAGACCTCCAGAGCTGCTTCCAATATATCATTTCTGGTTACATCCGCCCTGTCCTGCACAATTTCAAAATTCCCGTGTTTACGAACCATATGCCTCGCCATCTAATTGCTTAGTTAAATTATCTTTTGAGAAATAGATGAACTCAATGTCACTTACCGTCAACAAAAAAACCGGAATCAGATAAATCTGATTCCGGCTGCTAATAAATACTGTGACAGATTTAGACCAAAAAACGTGAAAGCTGCTGCATATCAACCCCCAAAGACTGCGGGTCAGGCTGGCGCATAACCTGAACACCCTGACCGTCTTTTTCATATGTAGCAAGATCAAGACACTCGGAGTGCACAGGCTGCATCTTACTATTAAACAAGACTTTAACCTTCGGATGCCGAGGTTTTGTCTCATTGGTTTCCAGAACAAGAGCAAACCGCAAATCATCCAGCTGAACCATGGTTCCCGGAGGATAGATCCCCATCACCCTTATAAATCGGTTCAGGTAGGCAGGATCGAAATCCGTACCCTTCCATTTGAACATCAGACTCAAAGTCTTGGCAGGAGTTACTGCTTTTTTATAAACCCTGACGCTGGTCAGCGCATCATAGACATCACTGATAGCAATAATCCTCCCAAAAGGGTGGATATCTTCACCTGTTACGCCATTGGGATAACCGTTTCCATCAAAGCGCTCGTGATGTTCAAGCACACCACGCAGCACAGCCTGATCAAGCCCCTCAACTCCTTTGAGAACCTCAAGACCTTTACGGGAATGGCTTTTCATGACTTCATATTCAGAATCAGTGAGCTTGCCGGGTTTATTAAGAACCTTGTTGGGAATACGCCCCTTTCCAACATCATGAAACAAGGCCGCAATCCCCAGCATCTCAAGCTCCTCGCGCTGCAAACCAAGAGCCTTTCCCAGCAACAGGGAATAAAGGTTCACATTGATGCTGTGCGTGTATGTGTATTCATCATACCTTTTGAGAAACGCAAGCGTCAGGGCGGCAGGCTCATTGGTTGTCAGGCTGTCGATCACCTCACCTACAATGGGGGCTGCTTCTTCAACAGCCACAGTCTTCCCCTGACGCACGTCCTCAATAAATTTACGAGCATAATTCAGTGCTTCCTCATGAACCCGGCGAGCTTCAGGCAAGGCTTCAGCCATATTACGTGCTGCATCGCCAGCTGTATGAGCCCCCTTCTCACAGGAGAAGCTCATATTCGGCAGGATCTTACCGCTTATTATCTCAACCTGTTGGGTTTCATCAGGCAGATACTTCGCAATATCCTCATACGATTCAATATATTTACCGACTTCAACCAGAGGATCTTTAAACGTACCGGCTCCATAGCGCTGGACATACATTCCCGGTTTTACGTCTTTCTTTTCAATTATCTTTACCTCATCAGACACCACAACACCCTCTCATTCATAAAACAAAAATCTTCCCGCAAGGACAAATAACTTATCCTTAAATTATCAATTTAAAAAGCACCTTTCAGATAAAATAATACCTCAATAAAACCAGTTTATTACCGTTACAATTATAAATTAGATTCAGTCGAAAATGTCCATAACAGGTATCATTGAAAGTAACTCAACACCAGACAACACTTTAATAATATTAAAAAAACACCAAAACAATTTATCTTTTGGCAAATGCGACTTGACCTACTTCAAAGGATGTTCTACCCAGAACTTTCAGCAACTGAAAGGTTGCCCTGCAACCTGTACCCAAAGCAGCCTCACTTCCGGAAAGACCTTTTCGGCAGTGGCTGCATTTTTATTGACAACGACGGAATAATTAGAGGTTTATGGAATGAGCACTATACCCATTTCAAAAGAAGGATTTGCAAAAATCAAAGCGGAGTTGGCATCTCTTAAAAAAGAGCGCCCTGAGGTAATCAAAGCCATTGCGGAAGCTCGCGAAGAAGGCGACCTGAAAGAAAACGGCGGTTACCACGCAGCCCGGGAAAGACAGGGAATGCTTGAAGCGAAAATCAATTACATTGAATCGCGCATCCCCCAGTTCAACGTTGTAGACATGGCCACACTCGGCGGTGAAAAGATCACCTTCGGAGCGACTGTGACTCTTGAAGATATCGATACCGGCAATGAAAAGACTTACACCATCATGGGACCGGATGAGAGCGATTTCAAAAAAGGAATCATCTCCATTGAATCCCCCGTGGGCAAGGCACTTCTCGGTAAAGTTGAAGGCGATGAAGTTGTGGTCAACGCACCCAAAGGCAAAATCGAATACGGAATTGTCTCTGTAATCTTTAACGGACCTATTTCCTAGTAAAACAGGTTTTCCGTCAGCCAGTAACAGGGCCGCAGGTTCTGAACCAATACAATTAAACGGGGGTGCGTCAAGGCGTACCCCCGTTTTTATAATCTTCAGCGAGCGTTCACATGCACGGCACGGAAATATTTACAAACAACATATCCTGCTCCGGCTACTGCTCCCGGTGTGAAACTACCCACGCTTTAGGCCCGGGAAACGCTGTACGGCTATGCATTGAATTGATGCAGAAACTGAACAACGAAAAATGCACTGACTTTGAGCTGCCACCGGAGCAGCGAAACCCTCTTTTTTCAACCGACTATCTTTTCGGAAACGCGCGCGGACAGATGTTTGGAGTCATGACCTATCTGGATCATGATGGATGTGAACAGTATGCCAAGGCTTTTTCCGGACAATACAACGGATACTGGGAAATTCCCGGATGGGTTAGCCCGATTATCGATCCGACCGAATTCATGAACCTTACCGATTCCACGGAAAAGGAAATCAAAAGAATCGGCCGTGAAATGACCGGACTTACTCCCGGGACTGCGGAACATGCAGAACTTTCTTCCCGACGCAAAAAGCTTTCGCAAAACTTGATGCGCGAAATTCACGCCATCTACAGAGTACGTAATTTCCGTTCCGAAACATGTCCCATGCCGGAAATAATATACGGCGCAAAGGGTATTCCCACAGGAACAGGGGATTGCTGCGCCCCGAAACTGCTGAATTTTGCATCCTGCAACGGATTTATTCCGTTGGGAATTGCAGAGTTTTATTACGGCAAAGAGAACCGTTCCCGCACAAAACAACATAAACAATTCTACCCTTCATGCATTGAAAAATGCAGCCTGATCCTCGGCTACATGCTCTGCGGGCTTTAAAAACATTCTTCGGCAATTTCTTTGATATTTTTCTGTCAATAAGGAATCTTTCACAGTACAATCCAATCTACGGAGGAATATTTTAATGACAATTGCTAGTTTTAAAAGACTTATCCTGACCATTTCAACTGTCTGCTTGTTCATATTTATTTCAGGATGTGCACAAAAACAGACCTACTACCCTGTTTATGAAAACCCCACTAACATCAAGTGGATTGCAGAAGATATTGACGGCAAGCCTATCGAAGGATTCACCCATATCTGGATGCGCCTTGACGACAACGGCAAGATTTACGGTTCCGGCGGCTGCAACAGCTTTCGCGGCGAGTACTCCCGCACAAACGGACAATTCAATACCGGACCGCTGGCAATGACCCGCAAGGCATGCCCTAAAAACATAGCCCTGCAGGAGTTCAAATTCATGCAGGCATTGGAGAGGGTCCAAACCATGCAGGAACGAAACGGCATGCTTTACATGGAAGGAGACGGCAACTCCTTACTTTTTTATAAGGGCCACTAATCCGAAAGAACCACGGGATATCGCATGAGTGAAGACGTATACTCTCCGAAGAGTCCGGCCGAGGAGTACAATCCTTGCAGCTCGGACATTCTGGATCAACACGAGAGGATAAAAAAAGACGTTACAGCGGAATTACTAAACTCCGTACCTAACCCGGCCTTTATTCTTAACAGTGACAGAAGAATCATTCTGTATAACCCCACTCTTTCCGAAGTTGCCGGAGAAAAACGGACAGACAAAATTCTCGGACGCCGTCCAGGTGAGCTTTTCCGATGTTGCAACGCACAAGGGAAGAAGTGCGGGGAGTCGATACCATGCGTACAATGTGGAGCATTGCGAGCAATTCAAACAGCAATGACCGGAGAAAGTGCTGAGGAGATCTGTATGCTGCTGTCACACGTGGACGACAAGGTCAAGGCATACACGCTCAAGGTTAACGCATCCCCATTAACAATCGGGGAAGAACAATTTTTTATAGTTCATTTGACGGATATTTCAGACAGTATGCATAAGGAAATGATGGAAAGGGTTTTTCTCCATGACCTTCTGAATGCGGTAAACGGCATAGTCAATGCCGGAACATTACTCAAAGAAGATTCCGAAAGTAGCGAACAACGAGATCTGGCAGGGATGATTGTGGACCGGGCACGTTTTATGGCAAATGAAATTGACGCCCACAGGCTGTTTCTATCCGCCGAGACCAGACAGCTCGAGGTCAACAACGAACCGGTAATCGTAAAGCAGGTACTTGACTCAGTCTGCGCTTTATACACCGGCAGCCAGATGACAAAGGACAAAAACATCTCCTTAAAATCTGAAACCGAAGAGTTTGCTTTAACAACTGACAAACGAATCCTTTACCGCATCATTGAAAATCTGGTCAAAAACGCCATTGAAGCTTCTCCGGCAAACAGCACTGTCGGGATTAAGGCCACGACTAAAAACAATCACGCCCTGTTCACTGTTTCCAACAAGGGGACTATTCCCATGACGAATGCCCACCAGATATTCCAAAAATCCTTCTCGACGAAAGGTAAAGGAAGAGGACTGGGCACATACAGTGTAAAAATATTTACTGAGAATTACCTCCGTGGAAGAGTCTGGTTTGATTCATCACAAGATGACGGAACCAATTTTTATGTGGAAATTCCCCTCAGCCATTCAACGGGAGCATCAGCGGTTGACCCTTGTCCCAATAATCTGCAGAATTAATAAGGAAGGATTTCCATGATTGACAATTCCAAAAAGTTGTCCCTCTGCACGGCAGTTGCTGCACTTGTGACACTGCTGCTCATTATTCCCTTTTATCAATCTTTTGACCTGCCCATAGCCGAAGCCGCCCATTCATTAAAAGGGACGTTTGCAATAACCCTCGGCAAACTGCTCAGCGACCTTGCCTCCAAGCATGCAATCCAAACCATTTCTTTTTTAGCCCTGCTGGGCGGAAGCATTGACGCCATGCTTAATGGACTCAAGTACAGGTCCCGAACTATGCTGCTGATAGCTTTATCAACCATGACCGCCATGCTTATCGGAGACGAACTTAAATGGTTCTTCGGCCGCTGCCGTCCGCCAATGTTTTTTGAAGACGGTTCCTACGGTTTTACTTGGTTTTCCGGCAAATATCTTCAGAACTCGTTTCCTTCAGGACACACCCTGCGCATCTTTTCATTAACAACGACGATAGCCTTGGTCCTGCCACGCAAAAAATATATTCCTATCATTCTGGCCGTGCTGATTGGAATCAGCCGGGTTGTTGTGGGCAAGCATTATCCCTCAGATGTAATTTTCGGATGTTTCATCGGCATTACCTGCGCAGTCTGGACGCATTACTTCCTATACAGAAACGCTAAAAATTGAATTTAATGATTCTAAAAAAAATGGGCCGCCGGAACATTCCGGCGGCCCATTCTATTTAAGCTTGAATTATTAACTACTCTTCAGAAGATTCTGCCTTCTCGACAGATCCCTTCCTGTTCTGGATCTTAATCAATGTCACATAGAACAGCGGCACAAAAAGCACCCCGAGAATTGTAGCTGCGATCATACCCGCAAAGACCGAAGTACCAAGAGCATGACGGCTGGCAGAACCGGCCCCCTGAGCTATTACCAGCGGTACAACACCAAGGATAAACGCAAAAGAAGTCATCAGGATCGGCCGGAAACGTAATTGCGCTGCCTGCACGGCTGCATCGAGAAGGGATGCTCCCTGTTCATACTTGGCCTTAGCGAACTCAACAATCAGAATTGCGTTCTTCGCGGCAAGGCCGACAAGCATGATCAAACCGATCTGGGCATATACGTTGTTGTCCAGCCCGCGCAGGAACTGCCCGGATATGGCCCCGAACACACCAAGCGGTACAGCAAAAACAATCGCCAGCGGGATGATCCAGCTTTCATACTGCGCAGCAAGCACGAGAAAGACCATCATGACTGCCAGCGCAAAGATTACAATAATCTCGCCGCCGGACTTCTTCTCCTGATAGGCGATGTTGGTCCAATCAAAACCATAGCCTCTGGGCAGGGTATCACGGGCGACTTTTTCCATTACCGCCATGGCCTGTCCTGTACTGTAACCGGGAGCGTTGGAGGCTGTGATTTCAATAGCACGGAATAAGTTGTAACGCTGAATGTACTCCTGACCGAAGATCTTCTTCTGGTTCAACAGAGTGGAAAGAGGAATCATCTTTCCGGTATTTCCGCGCACATAAAACTTGGAAACATCCTCAGGACTGGTCCTGAACTCGGAATCGGCCTGAGCCATAACCCGATAGGTCCTGCCGTACTTGTTAAAATCGTTAATGTAATATCCGCCAAGGAAAGTCTGCATTGCTGTGAACACTTCGTTAAGCGGAATACCAAGCTTGCGGACCTTATCACGGTCAACATCAACAAAGAGCTGTGGTACATTGGCACTGAAAGTGGAGAACACGCCGGTAAGTTCAGGACGCTTGCGCAGCTCGGCCATATAATCCTGCGCAGCCTGCGCCAACTCTTCAACTGTTCCGCCGGAACGGTCCTGCAGTTCAAACTGCAATCCGCCAGTAGAACCGATGCCGTTAATTGGCGGCGGGTTGAAGCAAATTACCACAGCCTCCTGAATTCCAAGGACCTTCTGCTGAACTTTTCGCAGAATGGCATTTACATGCAGTTGCGGATCCTTTCGCTCATCCCATGGATCAAGGGAAGCAAACAGAGTCGAGGTGTAGGACGAATAAGCACCGGTAATCAGGTTAAAGCCGCCCAGTGCAAAATAAGTCTTCACCCCCGGCTCATTTCTCAGAATATCCTCAACCTGTTTAACAACCGCATCTGAACGCTCAAGCGAGGCTCCCTCGGGAAGCTGAACGTTAATCATGAAATAGCCCTGATCCTCGTTGGGAACGAAGCCGGTAGGCACTGTTTTGAACAAGGTATATGTTCCAAACATGAGAACCCCGAAAATTCCCAGCGCAACAATTGATTTGCGCAGAATCAGACGGACCCCGGAAGTATAGCCAGACGTGACTTTACTGAAATATTTGTTGAATTTTTTAAAGAACCATCCCAACGGACCGCGCATATCCTTTTGCGGACGCAGCAGCAAAGCAGACATGGCCGGAGAAAAAGTAAGCGCGTTAATGGACGAAATGGCAACGGACACTGCGAGAGTCAGTGCGAACTGCTTGTACAGCTGTCCTGAAATACCACCCATAAAAGCCACTGGTACGAACACGGCGATAAGAACCGCAGTGGTCGCTACAATCGGCCCGGAAACCTCTTTCATGGCTTCCTTGGTAGCAGTCTTGGCGTCCATTCCTTCCTCATCAATCTTGGATTGTACAGCCTCGACCACAACGATAGCATCATCGACAACAATACCGATGGCCAAAACCATACCGAACAGGGTCAAGGTGTTGATGGAGAATCCCAGCACTTGGAAGAAAGCAAAGGTACCGACCAGTGAAACCGGCACCGCAATCATGGGCACGATGGTAGCACGCAGGTTCTGCAGGAAAATGAAGACAACTACGAATACGAGAGCCATAGCCTCGTAAAGTGTATCCATAACTTCATCAATAGATGCAGTTACGAACAAGGTGGTGTCATAAGGAATGTCGTATTTCATCCCGGTGGGGAAATCTTTGGAAAGCTCATTCATCGTGGAACGAACGTTTTCAACAATATCCAGAGCATTTGCACCGGGCAACTGATAAACCAGCAGCATTGCGGCATCAATTTCACCCTGTCTTCCGAAGGCAGAATAGGATTTTGACCCCATTTCCACACGTGCCACGTCACGAATATGTACGGTGCTGCCGTCGGGGTTGGCTTTAACGATAATATTGCCGAATTCCTCCGGTTCACTGAGACGTCCCTTAACCCTGACAGAGAGCTGGAACTGCTGGCCGGAAGCTGCCGGGGGCTGCCCAACCTGACCAGCAGGAGCCTGTAAGTTCTGCTCCTGTACTGCGGCTATGATATCATCCGCTGTAATTGCCAGCCGGGCCATTTTATCAGGATCAAGCCAGATGCGCATACCATAATCCTGATCTCCAAACAGAGAAACGCTACCCACTCCCGGGATACGGGAAATGGCATCAAACAGATTAATCTTGGCGTAGTTGTTCAGAAAAAGAGAATCATATGTTCCTTCCGGTGAAAGGAGGCTAATTACGCAGATCATGCTTGAAGACTGCTTCTTAACACTTACCCCGGACTTGGTTACTTCCGAAGGCAGCTGGGGGGTAGCAAGGCTGACCCTGTTCTGAACATCAACGGTCGCCAGTTCAAGATCACGTCCCAGATCAAAAGTAACGTTGAGCACCATACGTCCGTCGTTGGAGCTGATGGAGTTCATGTAAAGCATGTCCTGCGCACCGTTAACCTGTTCCTCAATGGGGGCCGCAACAGTCTGCTCCACGACATCCGCACTGGCACCGGTGTACTGGGCCGCAATCTGTACCGTAGGCGGGGCTATCTCAGGATACTGGGCAATAGGCAGGGTAAAAATACTCAGCAAGCCCACCATTGTAATAATAATGGAGATAACGGACGAAAAAATGGGTCTGTCGATAAAGAAATTGACCATGGTTCTTCCTGCGAAAAATTATCTCCCCGCGATTGCGGGGAGATTTATTGAATGGGGTTACTATTTATCAATTTTAGAGCTGTCTTGAGAGATTTGCGGGGTAACTGGAGTTCCGGGACGAATCTTGTTCACGCCGTCAGCAATGATCAAGGTTCCGGACTCGATTCCGGTTTTGACAACGGTGTTGCGGTCATCGCTATAATCAACAGTTATGTGCTTTTCTACAACAGTACCGTTAGAAACGGTCAATAACGATTTACGTCCCTGAACATCAAGCAACGCCCTTGTGGGGACCACCAACGCGCTGGGGTATTCCTTAAGGCAAACCACAACCTTGGCATACTGACCATCACGCAGAATCCTTTCCGGATTAGGAAACTCAGCTCTGATTCCAAGTGTTCCGGTTGAAGAATCCACAGCACGGTCAGCCATGTTAAAAGTTCCGTTGTGATCGTAGAAGCCGCCGTCAGCCAGAATGATCCTGAGATTCGTGGGCGTTTCAGGCTTTCCTTCTTTTCTGCGTATTTCCATTTCCCGAGCAGCAACGAGATATTCTTTTTCAGGAATGCTGAAATTTACATAAACCGGATCGACAGCAGAAACAGTAACCAGAACGGTTGCCTCTGCGGCAACCAGAGTCCCCGGTTCAACCTGAGTTCTGCCGATAATGCCATCCATGGGAGACTTGATCTGGGTAAAACCCAAATCCAGATTAGCCTGCTCAACCTGTGCCTTGGCGTTACTTACGTTAGCCTCAAGCACCTGCTTGTCGGTAATCTTGGAATCAAACTCTTCGCGGCTGACCGCTCCTTGATCAAAAAGAGCCTTAAACCGCTGATAGTCCTTCTTAGCCTTGGCAAGGGTTGCCTGAGTACTGGCAAGCTCAGCCTCTGCTTTTTTCAGAGCTTCGCTGTAAGGCCGGGGATCAATGACAAAAAGGAGCTGACCTTCCTCAACCCGCTGACCTTCGGTGAACAGCCTTTCTTTAATATGTCCCTGAACACGGGCTTTGATGTCCACGGTCTTCAAAGCTTGAATCTGAGCTACGTATTCTCCCATTACAGGAAATTCGTGTTCCGTAACTTTGATCACTTTGACCGGCATGGCTTGGGCTGCTGCCTTGTCGTCTTTTTCATCACCAAAACATCCGCCCAGAAAAACCGACATGGTCAACAGGACAAAGAGAAAAACAACGGATGCCTTCAACTCAGCAGCCGCACGAAAAAAAGATTTCACAAATTCCCCCTAAGTAGCATTTCAAAGAAAGGGACCACGCTTGAAACAGTAATCCGACTCCCAATTGCATTATAACAAAAAAAGTAAGGAGACATTAACCGATTACTATTCCAAAAAAAAGTAAATTATTATGTACTGCACTTAAGAAACTAATGATGCAGCCTGCCTTTTATCTGCTCAATTGCCCGCGGAATTTCCTCGGCAGCCAGCAACTTTAAATTGTCATATCCAGCCTTGAATTCAGCGCTGGGATAGGTGCGGTCCACAAGACTGGAGCAATACAAGCTCGGAAGCTTATTTAAAACCACGCAAACAATATCAAATAAGCACTTATCACACTGACAAAACTCAACTTCTGCCCGCTCGATAAAGGCTTGCAACTCGTTATAAACTATCTCTTCAGCAAGATTAACAATTTCATCGCTCGTAAAGAAATCCTTCATTGGCAACATGGTCTCCCCCTATGCTTAAACTATTACACAGTTAATACTTATTATTAAAACTATAGCGCACAACAAGAGCTATTCAAAGCCAATTTTAAAATCCACTAAACAAAAAAATCCGGTACGAAAGCCGCACCGGATCATCTAAAGTATATACTTTGAGTATGCTACCAATCACACAGAACTTTATTTCTCCCTGTTTTTTTGGCCTCATAAAGTCTGTTATCAGCCCTGCTTACCATTGCGGTAAGGGATTCATCCATATTAGCAGTGGCTCCAATTGAAACAGTAAATGTTATAATTTCTCCCTTAAAATCCACAGAAAAACACTCAACCTGTTCTCTAAAATCTTCAAGGAAATCAAGAAGCTCATCAGCCTGAATTCCATCAAGAATAATCGTAAATTCTTCTCCGCCAAACCTTGAAACCAATCCCGAATCACCTACATATTCTGCCAGCAAAGATGAAAATTCCTTTAAAACCTCATCTCCGGCATCATGACCGTAAGTGTCATTAATTTTTTTGAAATGATCGATATCAAGCATCACCACACAAAGATCACTTCCTAAGGTCATAGCCTGTTCATAAATGGGAGTTCCACGCTCAAAGAAATATCTCCTGTTCCACAATCCGGTAAGATAATCCTTGTTAGCACGATCACGGGAGGCCTGAATAAGTTCGATAAATTCAAGGTTTGAGTTTACCCGGCAAAGAATCTCTTCAACAGAGGCTGTCTTCTGAATAAAATCATTCGCTCCTTGTTTAAGAAAAAGCGGTGCAGTGCGTGATTTACTATCTGATGACAGCACTATAATGCTAAGCTCATCCATGGAACGAATGGAACGCAGATGCGCGGTAAGTTCAAGCCCATCCATTTCGGGCATGTAATAATCTGTCAAAACCAGCTTGATATCATTGTTTTTGTAAAAAACTTTTGTAGCAGAGCGGCCATCTTCAGCCTGCAATACTGTCAGCCCCTGCCGCATGAGAATTCTTGAAATCCAGTCTCGTACGGAGGAAGAATCATCAACTACCAGAACTTTGATCCCCTGGTTTTTGAAAACACGACTGACAATACGGGAAATGTATTCGGCCTGATCAGACTTCTTAAGTACGTAATCGACAATACTTTTCTTGGCCAGAGACTCCAGAGCCTTTTCATCCATGGATGCAGTCACAGCAATGGCTGGAATCCTGTTATCAAGCAACAGGTCTATTCCCATGCCGTACTCCGCATCATCAAGCAGCATGCTGCTCAACCCTACAAAATACTCGTTTGCGGCAATCAATTCCTTCGCACTATCATAAGTGCAGGCAAGGTCACATTCAAAACCGGCCTTCAATAGAGTTGCCCGGATAAACTTGGCCGTAGCCTTGCTTGGCTCTATAACAAGAACTCTACTCACAAAAGAACTCCCCCATAGACAATAAAAAGGTTAAGCCTGAACTTAACCTACAATTAACAACTGATTCTTCATAAGCCATTATTTTTTTTGTTAAATGGCACCCTTATTCTCTAACACATGTATCACATCCACACACAGCGTACTTGGATTCAGCTCGTTGCTGCCCAAACAAAAGTTTTATTTTTTTACGCAGTTCTTCCAGCATTGCCGGGTCAACTTCAGTAACAGGGCACCCGACTCCCATCTTAGTGAGGCAAAAAGTATGTACAGGTTCTATCCCCATCTTTTTCAACATAATCTGGGAACAGCCCTTTTCACAGCCATCTATCACGATGAGATCACGGACCTTGCCTGCTTCCGCAATGAACTCGTCCAAGCCGGCACCGATCCCCGCAAGGCAGACCATTTTGGCAAAACCGCTCCTATTCAACTCTACGGCAAGGCTGTTCGCGGCCTGCCCTGAACCTGATCCTCCCGAACAACTGACTACTAAAAAACCGGTTTCATATTCTTCATCTATCATGCAGAACCTCCCGAAAATATTATTCCGTTTCCACAGTATCACAACTTCGACCCCAGAAAAAAGTCAAAAAAAAAACAGCCGCACTGCTGAAACAACAGTGCGGCTGATGAAGACAAATCAGGTCAGTCTAAATGATCATATTAAAAAGATAGCCCACGATGAGGATTCCGCTAGCCACAACCCCGACAAAGACAGCAATCAGCTTGGGTTTAAGAACCTTGCGCAGAATGACCATCTCCGGAAAGGAAAGAGCGATGACGCTCATCATGAAAGCCAGCACTGTTCCAAGAGCTGCCCCCTTACCCAGCAGGGCATCGACAATAGGGATAACCCCGGCAGCATTGGTGTACATGGGGATACCCAGAAGCACAGAAGCAGGAACGGCCCACCAGACATCCTTACCCATAATGGAAGCCATCATATCTTCGGGAACATAGCCATGAATAGCGGCACCGGCTGCAATACCGAGCACAACGTACAGCCAGACCTTACCGACGATGTCCTTTACTGAATCAAGACCGAAAACAATACGGTCCTCAACGCTCATGCCATTCTGCGGGCCGTTGTTCTGTGCAGTAGCCAGCTTAACCCAGCCTTCCACATGCTTTTCCATGCCCAGCCTTCCGATAACCCAGCCGGCTACAATCGCAATGGAAATACCGGTAACAAAATAAAGGGCAGCTACTTTCCAGCCCATAAGTCCATACAAAAGGACCAGCGCCACTTCATTAACCATCGGCGCGGAAATCAGAAAAGAAAAAGTCACGCCCAAAGGAACTTCCCCGGCAACAAAACCGATAAACAGTGGAACTGCTGAGCAAGAGCAGAACGGGGTAACAACACCGAGCAGTGCGGCAAGAACATTACCGTAGGATTCTCGTTTCCCGGCCAGAACTTTCCGAGTCCACTCCACGGTCACGTATGAACGGATAATGCCGATACCGAATACAACCAGCACCAACAGCATCAACACCTTGGGGGTATCGTAGATAAAGAACTGTACAGCTTCACCCAGGTGACTGCCCGGTATCAGGCCGAACAAACCAAAGGCTGCATACTTGGAGAATGGCAACAGCTGTGAATAAATTGCATACCAGAGCAGTAACCCACCGGCCATAGCCGCCCAAAGCGCATTGCCTTTGATGGGTAAAGATGAATCTTTCTGAGCCCCTACACTCGTTTCAGCTTCAGGATTCAAACCCAGAGGTTTCAATCCCTTGGGTTCTGACGAACACGCACACGGTTTGATATTTAACTCTTCCATTACTTTCTCCCATCTTTATATTTTGCCAAATAAGAAACTATTAACTCAAAAAAGAACAGCCGCAACAAAGTCACAGCTGTTCCTGCTTACAATTTTTTTATGGAACTTGCAGCGTAGGCCTTGGCCTGCTCTTCAAATTTTCTGGCAAAAAAGTTTTCAAGACAATTCAGGAATCCCGGCACACAATCCATGTTCAGGCTGTAGTACACGTTGGTCCCCCGCTTGTTGTCTTTAAGCACTCCTGCATCCTTGAGCAGGGAAAGATGCTTGGACACGGTGGAAATGTCCCGGCCCACAATGGGCACAATATCGCAGACGCAAAGTTCGCCATCACACAGGGCTTCCACAATGGCAAGCCTGCTGGGATGCCCCAGTGCCTTGAACACTTTTGATTTTGTCTCGATATTTGCTGTCATGATAACTTCTCCAAACTTTCCTGTTTGGCAAAATATAAAAATTAACTCAATTCTGTCAAGTTCCGGCAATTAAAAGAATCCTGAAACAACAGATCGAGAAAAGATAACTGTTCAATATAGCGCCTAAATAAAATTAAGCGGAATGTCTAGATGATTCCATTTTCCATTCACGAACCATCTCCCGGACATCTTCATACTGCGCACTTTCTTTTTTATAATGCTCAGCAAAAACGTGCAGCGCTGTTCCGCCGCGAGGTGAGAATATTCCTTTCACCCGCATCCACAGGGGGGAAAGACGGCCGACGAAATGATCGAGGATATTGTTGGTGATGGTTTCCATAAAAGACTGATGGTTGCGGTAAGCACCCATGTACAGCTTGAAACTCTTGGACTCAACACAGAGTTCATCGGGAATGTATTCCACAATGATAGTCGCGAAATCAGGTTGCCCGGTAACCGGGCAAAGCGACGTATACTCCGGAAATTCAATGCTGATGATGTAAGGCCTGCCCGGGAAATTGTTCGGGAAGGTTTCAAGTATTTCGGGACCGGGAGCGCTGTAGTTATACTCTGTAGCCCCGGCCTGACCGAGAGACACAAGGGATTCGGTCTTATCCTGACTTTTGGTTGTTTTCATAGTGATCTTCTCCATAGATAAACAGTCTAATCTGAAAAGGGCCTTAAACGAGTCCCGGCTGTTAGCAGCTTGCCCGCCAAAAGAAAACCTTCCCGGACCCATATTTCCATTTTGACTTTTCACTCAAATGCTGGCAACCCTGCACCTTGAATATTTGCCCCGAAACGGATTTGTCGAGGCGCGGGACTTTCTCCCTTTTGCTCGTGTCGGGCGGAATCCGTTTCAAAACAATAACTTCCAACACAAGGGAACCCAATGCTCTCTTCAACATTTGAACGCAAAGCGTTCACTCTTCTGACGAGCCTTTTCATAGGCTCGCTGGTCATGGCCGCGGTTGTATCAACCAAGATCATCAACATCTTCGGCTTTTACGCCCCCGCTGGAGTACTGGCTTACTCTATTACCTTTATTGTCTCAGATATTATCAGTGAAATCTGGGGAAAGGAAAGGGCAAACGAAGTTATCCATTGCGGATTCATCGCCCTGTTGACAGCCATTGCCCTTTCATGGGCCGCCCTGTACTGGACACCCGCCCCCTTCTGGAACGGGCAGGAAGGTTTTGCAAGTGTACTCGGCAATACCCCGCGCATAGTACTTGCCTCTTTGATGGCGTATCTGGTCAGCCAGACCAATGATGTCTGGCTCTTCCATTTCCTGCGCAAGCTGACCAAAGGCAATCATCTCTGGCTGCGCAACAACCTCTCAACCATTGTTTCACAGCTCATTGATTCTACCATCTTCGTTACTGTCGCCTTCTACGGCGTCATGCCCGTAATAGATATCATCATCGGTCAATGGGTCGCAAAAATCTGCATTGCCTTTCTGGACACACCGCTGGTCTATGCCGGAGTAAACCTGCTTAGACAACGTACACCGCTGGCCGCCACAATCTGATCTCCCTGCTCTAAAAATGTTCTCCACGGTCTATACCGGCGGAGTTACATTTAGTTGTTATTCTGATACACTGTCTCCATATTTCGCGTGTAAACATTGAAATATGGAGACAGTAATGAATCTCAGACAACTTACGCCCCTCATATCTCTCTTTTCAATTCTGCTTTTCGCGATACCTGCCAAAGCCGATAAATATATAACTCTCGACCAATATATAAAGCTTCATCCTACTGAAAAAATTCTGGAAGAACGCTTTAATAAAATAGTTAAAAGAAATGACGTTGAACGCCTGAAAGAACAATTCAGCCCTAAAATCGCCATTGTATATCCTGGCGGTCAAGTATCGGACTACTGGCGCAGGAGCAGTAAATCCTTTGAAAACAGGATGAAACAATACGGCGCAACTCCCCGCATTTTTAAATTTTTTATCAATCCCTCGGACTCAATGGGGAAGCAAACCGAAACTTTCCAGAAGGCTCTTGAAACCGAGCCTGACTATCTGTTTTTTACCCTTGATGCCATACGGCACCAAAGAATGATCGAACCTATCCTTATTAAAGAAAAACCGAAAATTATACTCCAAAACATAACCACCCCGCTCACAGCATGGGAAGATAAGCAGCCCTTTATGTACGTAGGTTTCGATCATGCACGGGGCACGAGGATGCTTGCAGAATATTTTGCCCGTAAAACTGATGGACGCGGCAGTTACGCTATTCTTCTGCCGAATCCCGGTTACTTAAATGAGGAAAGGGGCAATACTTTCATTTCATTTATGGACAGCGAAACTTCCCTTAAACTGGCGACAGCTTTCCTTACCGGAATCAATAAAGAAAAAGCACGGGTGGCAACTCTGAATATTGTCAAACAATACCCTGAAGTTAAGTTTATTTATGCCTGTTCCACTGACATTGCCCTCGGAGCAGTTGAAGGGCTGCAGGAGACGGACATGCTTCAACGGATTATGGTTAACGGCTGGGGCGGGGGCTCGCCTGAGATTAAAGCCATCCAAAAAGGAGAACTGGATGTAACGGTAATGCGCATCAATGATGACAACGGAGTAGCTATGGCCGATGCAGTGATTCTTGATATGCTTGGAAAAAAATCACTAATACCCCTTGTTTTTTCCGGCAGGTTTGAAATATTGGAAAAAGGTGTAAGTGCGAAGCGTCTGCACCAACTGCAACAGGAAAGCTTTCGCTACTCCGGAAACGAATAGGATTCATTAATGAAATTTTTTTCAAGGAAAGCTCTGGGCCTTACAATACAACTACTTACGCCGATGCTGGCTTTGGTCGTTGTCATGGGAATATTCATATTTTCATGGTCTTTCTATTTGTCCAAAACCACCCTTGAAAACGAAATAGCCATTGATATTGAAAAGACCGAAAGCATTGTTGCCCTCTCTTTGAACAACACCCTTGAAGACATCAAGGATGACCTCATTGAAATGACCCTTAATCCAAATTTCCGGGGGGCAATCATTTCCGGGGACAGCGAAACCCTTGACCAGAAATTGTATGAATTCATGGACTCACGGCAAGGATATCTTCTGGATGTCCTGACCATTTACCGTGAAGGACGGAATTGGGTTGAAGCAGGGGTTATTGAACTGCCTATCGTACAACTGCGCAACAAATTCAAAAATACGATGACCACTTCTCCGGCGTGGGGTTATCTTTCATTCCGATCATTGAATAACATCAGGACCATGCTGGTCTGCGCTGTCCCGGTCTTTAATGAACATACCGGCGAAGTTGCCGGCATCCTTTACGGCGGAATAGATCTTAACTCCAATGTATCTTTTATTGACCGGCTGAAAAAAGAATCCGCGGCAATCAATGCTGCCCTTGTCAGCAGACACAGGCTGATCATAAGCACATCCAATCCATCCAAACCGGAGATGAAAAAGCTCGTTGACTGGACGCTGGGCATTAAGCCGGGTGAATTCAAAATAGACGAGGAACTGATTTACTCCACTATCCAGCTGCTCCCGCAACAGGCAGACAGCCCGCTGCTGTTCAGTTTTGTAAGGAAAAATCCCTCCTTTCAATCACTGAAAGAAAATTACATGCAGAATCTGGGCATCCTTCTTTCGCTGGCAACCCTCCTAGCTATCTTTACTGCTTGGGGATTACAAAAAAGAATCCTGAAGGCCCTGAAAATGTTGACAGACTACGCCCAAAATGTAGCTGCAGGAGAACGGGAAACAAGCTTCATCCCCGGTCGGGTAAAGGAATTCAACCAACTGGGCTTTATGCTGGAGAACATGGTTGCGAAGCTGGATGAAAACAACGTCTATATTTCCAAACTCTTCTCCTCGGCGAAAGCGCCTATTATCAACTGCGACACAACCGGAGTTATTCTTGATATGAATCCGGCAGCAGCAAAACTTGTGGGCTTCGACGAAAAACAGGTTATCAACAAAACACTGAATAATCTGTTTCCGGGCACCTACAGGGAAACAATAAACAAGGCACTTGAACAAGCCATGAAAGGAGACTTCACCCCGGTTCTGGAATTACCCATCCACCCGATGGAAGGAGATGAAAAATATTTTATCTGGACATTTTCCCCGGTACGAATGGAAGCCAAGGAAGATGCAGACTTTATCCTTCTACAGGGGCTTGATATTACTGAGAGCAAAAAAGCAACTCAGAAAGCGCAGGAAAGCGAAGCACGGCTGAGTCAGGTAATCAACCTGCTGCCGCAAGAAATATTCGCCAACGACCTTGAAGGCAAATTCCTGCTGGTCAACAGCATCAAAGCCGAAAAAATGGGCTTGCCAGCTGCAGATATCACCGGAAAATACCTTCCGGAAATAATCAAGGACCCGGTGGAAGTGACCCGTATTCTTGAAGATGACCGCATGGTCATTGAAAGGAATGAAAAACTTCTGACCGAAGAAAGCTTCCGTGACGAAAACCGGACTACCCACTGGATTGAAACAACACGGGTTCCTTATATTTCGGCTGAAAACAATACCCCGGCCATACTGACTATCTCCACTGACATTTCCCGCATCAAAGAAGTTGAGCAGGAAATGAAATCCTTGAACAAAGAACTGGTGGAAAGGGTCGCAATGCGAACAACGGAATTGGAAAATGCCAACTCCGCACTGCTGAAATCGATGGATGAACTGCGCCAGACTCAGGATAAGCTGGTGGAAACAGAAAAAATGGCTTCCCTCGGAGAGCTTGTTGCAGGTGTAGCCCACGAAATCAATACCCCGCTGGGCATCAGCGTAACCAGTGCTTCTTTTATTAAAGAATTGACTGAAACCCTGCAGCACAGCTTTGAATCGGGAACCATGAAGAAGTCCGATCTTGAAAAATTCCTGAAAACTGGCCGAGAAGCCCTCGACAACATAATGAAGAATCTTGAGCGCTCAGCAACACTTATCAGTAACTTCAAACAACTGGCAGTGGACCAGTCCTCAGAGGATGTCCGCCAGATCAACCTGCACGAATACATACACGGAATCATGCTGTCACTGAAACCAAAACTAAAGAAATACAAGCATGAAATCGTTGTAGACTGCCCCAAGGGGCTGGAAATCAATATCTCACCCGGGTCTTTAATGCAGGTCATAACAAATATTATAACCAACTCTCTGACCCATGCATTCCCGGATACAGACCAAGGCAAAATATCTATTACAGCCGAGCGCAGCGGCAAGGGCGTCAAACTTATCTTCTCAGATAATGGTATCGGTATGGGAACGGAACAGGTGATGAAAGTATTTGAACCGTTTTACACCACGGCCAGAAGTGAGGGATATACAGGTCTGGGCATGCACCTGGTGTACAACCTCGTAACCAGAGCATTGAACGGAAACATTGAATGCCATAGTTCTCCGGGAGAAGGAACCACATACGAAATATGGTTTCCTGAAGGAGAATAGAATCAGGTCAGGTCAGTCCAAAGGACCATATTTCTTCCCCTGCGCTTTGCCTCATAAAGCATGGAATCAGCGCCGATGGTCAAATCCTGAGATTTTGAAAAAGAGGAAGGGACCACAGTCACTCCGCCAAGGCTTACCGTCAGCACGTTACTGACTGAGGAAAAACCGTGCTTGATACCCAATTCGGAAATTAAGACCCTGATCTTTTCGGCAATATACCTGCCGCCATCTGAGTCTGTCTCTGGCAACAGGATGACAAACTCTTCTCCACCGTATCGGGCGGCAACATCAGCAGGGCGCTGAACCTCGGACTGCAGTACATCTGCGACCTTCTTAAGAACCTCGTCTCCGGCTGTATGCCCGTAATTGTCGTTATACTGCTTGAAACAATCCACATCGAGCATGGCCAGAGACATTTTGTCCCCGGAACGGCTGCAACGACGCCACTCTCTGTCCAGAGCAAGCTCAAAGCTTCTGCGGTTGGGCATTTCGGTAAGACCGTCAAGATTGGCAAGGCCTTCCAACAGCTTACGCTGTCTGGCTATGGTCAGGTGGTTCTTGACCCTTGCTTTGACAATCGGAGGATGGAAAGGTTTCCGGATATAATCCACGGCTCCCATTTCAAGCCCACGGGCCTCATCATGCTCGGAATCAAGGGCAGTAACAAAAATAACCGGAATATCTTTACTTTTATCAGAAGATTTGATTTTGCGCAGAACTTCATAACCGTCTATTTCCGGCATAAGCACATCCAGAAGAACCAAATCAGGTGGATTATCAGAATTAACCCGGTCAAGAGCCTGATTGCCATTCTTGGCCAAAACAACCTTGTATTCCTGACGCAATAAATCCGAAAGTACATTAAGATTCAACCGCTCATCATCAACAATCAGAATTTTAGCTCTCTCTTCCATTAATTCTATCCTTTATTCAACTGGATATTCAATTCCACAGCGATTCTGTCCAGCAGGAAACGGGCATCATCAAAATCAAAATTATCAATGAAACGGCTTAACTCTGCAAGCTGCCCTTCAAAACGTTCCGGATTAAAATGATTTCTCAATTCGTCAAGAACATCGCCGCATTCAACATCTCCTTCACCAAGCATTATATACAGCTTATTGATAAGATTAAAACTTTTTTCTTTATCGTACACATATTCACGGGAACTATCCTCATCGGCAACCTTAAGCCCCTGCAATCCCTTGATTACCAAATCAAGCTCCGAAACAAAAAGCAATAAATCTTCCTCATACCCGCTACGCCCTTCCTCCCGTAGATCTCCCTCCAGAAGACGACAGAATTCGTAAAGTTTTACAGCTCCGATATTTCCGGAAATTCCTTTCAAGGAATGAATTTTCATCAAGGCCTGTTCCGGTCCTGAATCTATCAGGGCAGCCTTCAATTCATCTTGAAAATCTACATACCGGTCTTTGAAGCCTTGCAATACTTTCAGGTAACTTGTCTTATTACCACCGATATTACGCAGCCCCCTTGCACAGTCTATTCCTGGCAAATCCGGAAATTCTTCATCCACATCCGGGAAATCACTGGAAGAAGGCACGTAAACAATTTCAGCTGCATTCAGATATTTTACCAAAGTTTTTTTCAATTCTTCCGGTTCAATGGGCTTAGTCAAATGTTCATTCATACCTGCTTCAAGACTCTTCTCCCTGTCCCCCGGCATAGCGTGGGCTGTCATAGCCAGAATAGGCAGATTACCGTAACGCTCATCGGACCGAATTATCCTTGCCGCAGTCAGCCCGTCCATTTCAGGCATCTGAATATCCATGATGACCAGATTGTAAGCCTCAGCTTCCAATGCCTCCAAAGCCTTGCGGCCATTACCTGCCACATCCACTTCAAGGCCCATGCCTTCCAGCATTCTCTTCGCAACCTGCTGGTTGAGCTCATTATCTTCCACAAGCAGAATTTTAGGAATCTGCCCGGTTAAGTCCAAATCAACGGTGCCATGCGCATCTGTCTCGGATAAAACATTCTGCGGGACATCATTAAATTCACCCTGCATAACAGTATACAATGAAAATCGCGAAACCGGCCGGGTAACAAACCCGTCAACACCAGTCAGTGCGGCTTCCCTGCGAAAGGAATCATCCATATTCACAGGGGCCATTAAAATGATCGGAACATGCTTCAACTCGGAAATATTCCGAATCCGCTCAACTACCTCAAAAACATGCATGTCCTGAATTTTTCCAGAAATCAGAATCAATCCGAATCCGTCTATATCTATAGTATTTTCAAGCCGTTCAAGTGCACTTGAAGCCGTGCTGTCCACCACAACTGCAACACCGGATTTTTCCATTGTGGACCGAATGAATTCACGGGCCATCAGATTACTCTCGATCACAAGAGCCTTCAGCCCCTCTTTACCTGCCGGCAAGACCAATGGGCATTCCTTATCCATCGCGGTCAGTTGCACTGTAAAATAAAAGGAGCTTCCCTCTCCGGGCTTACTCTCAACACTGACTGTCCCGCCCATCAGCTCCACGAGGGAACGGGCAATAGCCAGCCCCAGCCCTGTTCCACCATATTTACGGGTAGTAGAGGCATCAGCCTGCGTAAAAGAATTAAAGAGTACAGATATTTCTTCGCTGCTCAACCCGATCCCGCTGTCCCGCACAAGAAACTTTATCTGCCCTTCACCGGTGCAGTTTTCCTCACAGGAGACAACAAGGTTCACTTCCCCCTTCTCAGTAAACTTAACCGCATTGTTTACAAGATTAGTCAGCACCTGTTCAAGGCGCAACGGGTCACCGCGCAGGCTTAACGGAACATCAGAACCAACAGATAGGACAAAATCAATACCCTTGGACTCAGCTTTAACTGCAACCATATTGCAGATTTTTTCCAGCACATGGTCCAATTGGAACTCGACAGACTCCAGCACGAACTTACCGGCTTCAATCTTCGAAAAGTCAAGGATGTCACCGATAATCGACAACAGGGAATCAGCCGAAGACATCATCTTGTTCAAGTACTCGCGATGCGCCGGATCAAGATCGACACTTCTCATCAAGTGTCCGAATCCGATGATGCTGTTCATGGGGGTACGAATCTCATGACTCATATTGGCAAGGAATTCAGATTTAGCACGTGTTGCTGCTTCCGCTGCCAGCCTTGCCCGGTTGAGTTCCTGTTCCACCCTTCTACGTTCAGTAACATTACGCATACACTCAACAGCACCGACAATCTTACCGGAATGATCGCGCAACGGTCCGGCAACTCCCCAAAAATATGCACCCTGTCCATTGAAAGCCCTAGGAGTATATACTTCTCCATAAAGCATTCCGAAACGTCGCTCCAATGACTCATACCGGTCAATCAATGGAGCTAGATCGTCTTTAAGAGCTGAATCAATAAGAATCGGCCTGCGCTCACCATAAAAAGGCAATGCATACTCGTAATTAGACTTGCCGATCATATCCTGCTTGCTGACCCCGGTAACCTCTTCAACTGCTTTATTCCATGCCAGAACAACCCCGTTACTATCGATAACAATTGTCGGGTCAGGCAGGAACTCGATAATATCATTCAGCCGCTGATAGGAATCCCGCAATTCATTTTCGCTCAAACGCCTTCTGGTAACATCTCGAAAACTCCAGACCCTGCCGACAACATCGGCTCCTACACGCTGAGGATTGGAATATTTTTCTACAATTCTTCCATCCCGCAATATGAGTTCCTCAACCTGCCCCGCCTCTGACTCCAGAGAATAATCCCAAAGGCCGTGAACGGAAGAACCCTCTTTCAACTGTTCAGCAATATAACCGAACACGTCCGAGACAACCCCGGAACGCAAGACATGATCCGAAATATTCCACATGCTTGAAAAACGAGAGTTCCATGCCACTACCTGTCCGTAACCGTCCACAGCAAGAATACCGTCAGCAGAGGATTCAATGGTTGCGGTCAGAAGGGAGACAGAGCGTTCAATCTCTTCTTTGCTCCGGCGATTCTCGGTGACATCTCTCAAGGTAGCCTGAATAAAGGGGGTTCCACTGATAACCATCTTGCGCGCACGTACACTGGCAAAAAATTCTTCCCCGTCTGACCTCCGGCAAATAAGGTCAAAATCGAGTCCCCCGGCATCAATAGTTGTACCTACCCACTCGTCCAGAAGTGCACTGGAAGATTTCCCGTCCAGTTGGTTGGGAGAAATCAGGTTCTCCGGCCGAAACGAAAGCAGTTCTTTCTCAGATCCGCAGCGGAACATTGAAACAGCTTCAGGGTTGGCACTAAAGAAATTGTAATCCAAATCCATCAGTAATATTGCTTCACTGGCATTATCGAAAATTGCTCGATACTTTATCTCCCTTTCCTTCAAGGCCTCATTCTTTTTCCTCCCCTGCTCCATAAGATACAGTCGTTCAAAGGCAAACCCCACGTATGAGGAAAGGAACAGCAAAACTTCAAAATCTGTCCTATCAAGAGACTCTTTTTCGCTATAGCTTTGGACAGCCATAACCCCCACAACTTCTCCTTGAAGTTTCAAGGGGACACCAAGCCAGATATCGCATTCAGGACCGATAAGCACGTACTCCCCTTCTTCACGAAGCGTCATACGGGTAGCAAAATCACCGAATAAAGGTTCTCCGGTTTTGACAACATAATCAGTCAATCCGATCCCCATTTTCCGTGACTCCGGGGCCTCCTCCTTCTCATCAGAAAAATACGGGAAGCTGATCATATCAGTTTCCCGGTCATAGGCAGCAATGTAAAAATTTCGCGCATGCATCAGCTGGTTAACCTGTCCCTGCACGAGGGAATAAAACTCATCGATACCTGAAACCCGGGATACTGACAGGGCTATCTCATAAAGAATGCTATGCACCTTCTCCATGCGACGACGCTGCGCAACTTCTGTGTTCAGGGATTCATTCAGCTTGAAAAGTTTACGGTTCCAAAAAATGATTGCGGTAAGAGCAAGAGCCATGAATGCAAAAAGAAGCAAAATCTCGGTATAGTCCACCGACTGTTCATAACGTACGTCGAACCATTTTTTACGAATTTCACGATGGGAATTGTCACTGATGGCAGCAAGAGATTTATTGATAATAGATAAAGCTTGAGGGAACTCCGGGGAGACACCTATCCGATGTTCAAACTTAAATCTGGCGGTTCCTGCAATTTTAAGATTTTCAACTCCGAGTCTGTGCATATTATCTACAACCACGGCAAGATGGCCCACAAAGGCATCCACCTGCCCCTTGGTCAGCAGAAGAAGTCCATCCTCCACATCGGAAGTGCCGACAAGTTCAATATCTGGATAATTTTCTTCAACATAATGGTAACTGGTATATGATTGCCCGGCGGCAACCCTCTTGCCGTTCAGCTGCGACAAATCCCGCACAGAGCCGTACTTTTCACCGGTAACGATAACCAGAGGAAATGAAACATACACATCAGAAAAAAGGACTTTGCGCCCGACCATATCCTCGTTGCTCAAAGCAGGAAGGACATCAAGATCACCGTCAGTATACTTACGTAGAACATCAGCCCATGAATCACTGTTGACAAATTTGAATTTCAAGCCTGATATCTCAGAAATGATATTCATATAGTCAGCAATAATTCCCCTAAACTGCCCTTTATCATCAATTATGGACAATGGCTCCCAGTCCACCTCACTGATTCTGAGCGGCACTCCTTTTCTGATAAACTCCTCTTCTTCGGGAGTTAATTTCAAAGGAAACGATGAATTGTCCTGAACAACATGATCTGCATATACATTTCCGGCAGCGATGCAAAATTTTGGAACTATAAACCAGAACAGCAATAAAAAAGCGTAAAGAAATTTAAAACGAAAAGAAAAATCATTGCCCGAAGTCTTAAAAGTCAATGTCAATGTCCCCTTGTAAAAAACTTTTACTATCAGTTCGAAAATAGCATCAGTAAGTACAATGAACAAGGCTGACATTCTTCCAGCGATTCAAAATCCATTTTACTCCTGAATCACATGGCGGAAACATTTATTACCACAAATCATAATTTTACATATTCATCTCGCACAATTAACGACAACCCAAGACCACTGGAATAAAAAGTTACCACTTTCTCTTTTCTTTCCACTTAGAAAAAGATACTGTCAGACCCAAACAATATGCAAAGCGGGGAACGTATGGTTGAAAACAAAAAGTACAAACTTCTGTTTAAGGACCGAATCGGGATCGTTTTTGACATCACCAAACTTATGCTGGAACACAAGCTGAACATCATCAGCATGGAAGTTCAGCAAAAAGAAGGGTTCGCTCAAATATCAGTAGAAATCGAGGGAGGACATACCCTTGATACCGAAGAAATGCTGGAGCTATTCTCATCACTACCTGGAATAGACAGCCAGACCGAACTCAAAAGACTTCCACAGGAAAAAAGAGAAAAATGGTTCCGGACTCTTTTTGACGGCATGAGCGAAGGGATTGTTTCGGTGAACTCAAAAGGTATCATCAATACTGCAAACAGTGTTGCCTGCCGCATCCTAAATACTCCCTATGAAAGCCTTGTTAACACATATGTCGGTGAAATTACTCCTAAAGACAACCTACTCATGGAGTGCATGGAAAAACGGATTCCGGTCAACAGGAGGAAATCCGCAGTAACCAGCACCGGCCGGGTCGACTTTTACGGATCAGCAAAACCCATCCACGACTCACAAGGCGATTTTGTCGGCGCTGTTCTGCTCATGAAGGATCTGCAGGAAGTAAAAGCCATGGTTGATGCGGTCATGACCCCCATCGATTTCAAATTTGACGACTTCATCGGCGAAAGTCAGGCTATCAAGAATCTGATAACCTTTGCCAAGCGCATTGCTGAACTGGACACAATAGTATCCATCACTGGGGAAAGCGGGACAGGCAAAGAACTTTTCGCCCGGGCCATCCACTTTGAGAGCGGCAGAACTGGCCCCTTTATCCCCATCAACTGCGCCGCCCTGCCCGAACAGCTCATTGAAAGTGAACTCTTCGGTTATATTGATGGAGCTTTCACCGGTGCCAAGAAAAAAGGTAAGCCCGGACTCTTTGAAGCTGCCAAGAATGGGACAATTTTCCTTGATGAAATCGGCGATATGCCTCCCGGTCCGCAAGCCAAAATCCTGCGAGTCCTGCAGGAAGGCTGTGTACGCCGTATCGGCGGGGTGGAAGAAATCCCGGTCAATGCCCGGGTTATCACCGCAACGAACAAAAACCTTAATGACATGGTTGCCGCCGGAGATTTCCGCGAGGACCTTTTTTACCGCATCAACGTCCTTAACATCCAGATCCCCCCTCTTCGCGAACGGCACACAGACATAACACTTATGGCCGGAAAATTCCTGAACCGCTTCAACCGCAAACTGGAAAAGAAAGAACAGACCATCAGCATGGCAGGACAGCAAAAGCTGATGAATTACAACTGGCCGGGCAATGTTCGCGAATTACAGAATGTAATTGAAAGGGCATCAATATTCAGCAATTCAAATGAAATTTCTGCGGCCTCAATCCTCTTGAACTCTAAGCAGCAATCAAGTTGCGGCCAGCAGTGCAAAGCCATACCCACAACAGTCGCAGTCGGGGATTCCCTGAAAGAGATGGTCGGCAAATACGAGATGCAAATACTGCTTGAAGTCCTCAACTCTAACCCAAGCATACGTAAGGCGGCTAAAACGTTAGGAATCTCCCATACAGCATTGCTCAAAAAAATTGAAAAACACCAATTACGTAACGAAAGCCGAACCCTTCCATGGGGATCTGCAGCATCCACCAATTGACTAGGCCGTTCATCCATCCCGCACACTTCCCCGTGACTCTGAATGAGTCACGGGGTTTTTCTTATGGTATCTTTTCGCACCACAAACCACCCCTTTTATTTAAACTGCTCATCACATTATTTTGCCCTCAAAACCTTAATGGAAACATTTACTACCACCTCAAGTAATTCCTTACATTTTCGACCATTAGACCAAAAATACCCTATTTTTGGCAACTTTAATTACCAAAACAACTCCCTTCGAAACATACTCAAATGCATGATTATTTTGTGAATATTCGCACAATATTTAATTTTTTCTCATAAGTTTACGGTTTCATGAATTTTAATCTCATCCCAAAACTTAATTCCACACTCTTAACATTTTTTGGCATGCGGATTGCCTTAGGGAAAATAACCAAGAGTTCAGACTCTAATTTTCAACAGCTGTCCCGTGGTGATTGCGGGACGTAAACAATCAAATCAGGAGAAGTGGAAATGAAAGTTGGTATCTTGAAAGAAATCAAATCAGAAGAGAACAGAGTTTCCATGACACCATCCGGTGTTGAAGTCATGATCGCAAACGGTCATGAGTTGTGGGTTGAAAAATCCGCAGGTGTTGGAAGCGGTTTCTCCGATGAAGACTACATTGCTGCAGGTGCAAAGATCATCGACACCCCCGCTGAAATCTATGCGGAATGTGAAATGGTCATGCACGTTAAAGAACCTCAGGCTTCTGAATACGACATGGTTCGTGAAGGCCAGATCGTTTTCACTTACTTCCACTTTGCTCCTGATGAGCCCCTGACCCGTGCATTCGTCAAGAACAAGTCCATTGCTATCGCCTACGAAACCGTTGAAGGTGACAAAGGCGACCTGCCCCTGCTGACCCCCATGTCTGAAGTTGCAGGACGTATGTCCGTTCAGGAAGGCGCCAAATACCTCGAACGCTACTACGGCGGACGCGGAATGCTCATGGGCGGCGTAACCGGTGTTACTCCTGCAAACGTTGTTGTTATCGGCGGCGGTGTTGTTGGTACCAACGCAGCAATGATGGCCTGCGGTCTGGGCGCCAAAGTTACTATTCTCGACATGAACCTCGAAAGACTGCGTTACCTCTCCGAAATCATGCCCAAGAACTGTTTCCCCATGATGAGCAGCCCCGCACTCCTTCGTGAGCTGGTTCAGGAAGCTGATGTTGTAGTTGGTGCAGTTCTGGTTGCCGGTGCTAAAGCACCCAAACTGGTTACCCGCGAAATGCTTAAAACCATGAAAGACGGTTCCGTTATCGTTGACGTTGCCATCGACCAGGGCGGTTGCTTTGAGACCTCCAAACCCACCACCCACGGTGATCCCGTCTACGACGTAGAAGGCGTTATCCACTACTGCGTTGCCAACATGCCCGGTGCAGTACCCATGACTTCCACCATGGCCCTGACCAACGCAACCCTCCCCTACGCACTCCAGATTGCAAACAAGGGTTGGAGACAGGCAGCTCAGGACAGCCACGCCATCAAGACCGGTCTGAACATTGTTGGCGGCAAGGTTACCTACAAGGGCGTTGCCGATGCATTCGACCTCGAATACACCCCCGTTGAAGGCGTTCTTTACGACAACTAAAAACACAACAATCTGCTGACAATTCAGATAAATAAGTCAAATCAGGAAGACTGTTGAGAATGAGTTAGAAATAATCGCACAAATACACTGGGGCAGTGCGCAGGCTGTTCTGCGCACTCCTCAGTGTTTTCCTATAACCCCACAGGAAAGAGAGGGAAGGTCTGCTCACCGGAACTCTTTACACCACAGCTGGAGTTTTCTCGGCAGTCTTGGATGTAACCTGAAACACTTACAAGGGGATGATATGGAATTCTTGACTTTACTGGACGGACTGGTTGGAAAAGTAGGGGCCTTTGCTTGGGGCCCGCCCATGTTGGTTCTGCTCGTAGGAACCGGAATATGGTTAACTTTCTCTCTGCGCGGACTGCAGTTCAGAAAATTGTGGTACGCACTTTACCTTGCCCTTATTAAACGCAAGGAAGACACTGACGAACCCGGCGATATCACCCACTTTCAGGCTCTGATGACCGCCCTCTCCGCAACAGTCGGAACCGGTAACATTGCCGGTGTTGCAACAGCCATCGCAGTTGGTGGCCCCGGTGCACTGTTCTGGATGTGGATGACCGGCCTCGTGGGTATGGCCACCAAGTACGCGGAAGCTGTTCTGGCTGTTAAATACAGAGTCGTTGATGAAAACGGCGAAATGAGCGGTGGACCAATGTACTACATATCCAAGGGCCTCAACATGCCCTGGCTGGGAACCCTCTTCGCTATCTTCGCATCAATCGCCGCTTTCGGTATCGGTAACATGGTTCAGTCCAACTCCGTTGCCGATGCAGTTGAAGCAACTTACGGGCTCTCCCCCTATATTACCGGCCTCGTGCTGACAATCCTGACCGCAGCAGTTATCCTCGGCGGTATCAAAAAGATCGGTAAAGTTACCGGACTGCTCGTTCCTGTCATGATCGTTTTCTACATGGCCGGCGCATCCTACGTCATTCTGCTCAACATCACTGAAGTTCCCGCAGCCCTTGCTTTCATCGTAGAACAGGCTTTCAGCCCCACCGCTGCAGTTGGCGGATTTGCAGGTTCCACCATCATGCTGGCTGTCCGCATGGGTGTTGCCCGCGGTGTATTCTCCAACGAATCCGGTCTCGGTAGTGCTCCTATTGCAGCAGCTGCTGCCCAGACCAAGCAGCCCGTAACTCAGGCTCTGGTTTCCATGACCCAGACCTTCATTGACACCATCATCGTCTGTACCATGACCGGCCTCGTTCTGATCCTTACTGGAACATGGTCCTGCGGTGCCACCGGTGCTGAACTGACCACCATCGGTTTCGGCGCAGGTTTCTCAGGCGGTGAACACGTTGTAACCATCGGCCTTATTCTTTTCGCCTACTCCACCATCCTCGGCTGGTGTTACTACGGTGAAAAATCAATTGAATACCTGCTCGGTGTAAAGGCAGTACTGCCCTATCGCATAGCATTCATCTGCTTCGTAGGTATCGGCGCCATTGCAAAGCTCAGCTTCGTATGGAACCTTTCCGATACCTTCAACGGTCTCATGGCTATCCCCAACCTTATCGGCCTCCTCCTGCTGACTCCGGTTGTAGTATCTGAGACCAAGAAATACTTCGCAAGACAGGAAGAAAAATCCACAGATATGAAAACCTCCACTGCTACTGAAACCGAAAAATAGTTTCATAAAAGCATAAGACATACGGACCCCACATCGCACCTCTTCCGGGCGCATGCCACCGCCCGGAAGAGGTTGCCAAAAAAGTTCATCAAGTATGCAGTAACACGAGGTGTGACATGAATAATCCCAAAACTTTCGCCCCCATATGGGCAGAAGTGGACCTGTCCGCAATCAAACATAACTTCAATGAAGTTCAACGTCTGGTAAACAAACAGTCAAAGATAATGGCTGTTGTAAAAGCTGATGCATACGGACACGGTCTCACAAAGATAGCGGACTGCCTGAACAGAGCCGGAGCCGATTATTTTGCCGTGGCGCGACTGGATGAAGCTGTTGCCCTGCGCAATCACGGCATTGAAAAGCCGATTCTGATTCTCGGCTACACTCCCCCTGAAGCAACAGCGGAACTGCTTGAATACAACATCACCCAGACAGTATTTTCAAAAGATTATGCCAGTCAACTGAATGCAGCCGCCAGTCAGATCGGAAAAATTTTAAAAACACATATTAAAGTCGATACCGGAATGGGTCGGTTAGGCCTTGTTGACGCCAGCCATGACGGAACTTTTCTGGAATCGATAAGCGCAATCAATCGCCTACCCAACCTTGAAACAGAAGGTCTCTTCACCCATTTCGCAGCCAGCGATGAAGCGGACAAGTCCAGCGCGTTCGAGCAACTGGGCCAATTCAAAAATATTATTGCAGCAATTGAACGCAAAGGGATCAACATCCCCCTCAAACATGCTGCCAACAGTGCCGCAATAATTGACCTTCCGGAATCATACTTGGACATGGTCCGTCCAGGAATCATGCTTTACGGACTTTATCCGTCAAACGGAGTCCACCAGCAGAATGCCGATCTCCGGCCTGCCATGCAGATAAAGGCCCGCATTGCGCAAACCAAAGAAGTCCCTGCAGGATTCAGGATCAGCTACGGTCACACCTACACAACACCGATCGCAACAAAACTGGCGACAATTCCGCTTGGCTATGCGGACGGCTACAGAAGACAACTGTCTTCAGCCGGAAAAGTACTGGTCCACGGACAACATGCACCTATAGTGGGAAGAGTCTGTATGGATCAAAGCGTAGTAGATGTAGGAAAAATCGATAATGTTGAAGACGGAGATGAAGTCGTCATTATCGGCAGACAGGATCAGGCTGAGATTTCTGCAGAGAGAATGGCCTGTGAACTCGGGACAATCAATTACGAGATCGTGTCCACACTTATGGCCAGAGTGCCGCGAATTTATAAGGATCAATAAACTTATTTCATAAATTTTCTGACTGAATCCATACATGCACATTCCCTCAAAATCTGTGCAACCCGCTTCAGGACACCACTGCCCGGAGCACAGGCTTCATCAGGAAACTGCTCTCGGCCTAACAGCGTTCTTCCAATCCGCATAACGGAACAACGCACTCAGCCACAGGAGCTATCTGGAAGTTCATGAAAATGGACATTGCCCGCCGACAGAAGATACCCCGACACCTTCTGCCGGATACGACCTAAGACACCGCTGGAAAGAACATGAAAACAATTCATGCATGACAACGGCGAATGGAGGTACTTATCAAACCGAAAGTATATACTCTGAAACCAAAAAAGTCCGGGACAGCCTCATGGCTAGACATGGCTGCATAACCGGAAACACGCCGTTCAACTCTGGCGGCAAACGAATTCTTAAGCTGAAAGTACAGACAGAGTTAATGGATTCTTACCCAAACACTGCCGTTTGGGGTCATGGCTAAGGCGTGTATTATTAAAGCCCAGTCCCGTATTAGCGGGGCTGGGCTATTTTTAAAAAAACACAGCATGTCTAGCTAATTGATATTAAAACTAGGATTATTTATTTTGAAATCTCTAAGTAAACGAAGAGCTTTAGGATCAGCTTGAGCAGCAGCTTTATTGACCCATTTTAATCCTTCAACATTATTCTCGTATCCACCCAAGCCGAATAAGAGTGCGGCTAAATTAACCTGTCCTCTTGAGAAACCATCTTTAGCTAATTTTAAATATAGCCTTTTGGCTTCTTCTATATTTATATCAACACCAATGCCATGCTCATAACAGAACCCAAGAAGAAGTTTCGCATCTTTAGAACCCATCGCTGAAGATTTTTTTAGCAAGGACACTCCCATATTATCATCCTTTGGAATACATTCACCTTTGAAATACATATTAGCCAAATTGAACATTGCTTGAACATCATTACTTCCAACTGCTGTTTTATAAAATTTTACAGCCTGCTCGCAATCAACAGCAACACCTATTCCAGTCTGATAAAAATAACCTAGTATACCAGCAGCATCAACAACACCATGATCATAGGCTGCTTTATACCAGTGTATAGCCTTCTCGTAATCAACGGATCCACTAAGCCCATGTTCAAATAAATATCCTAACTCATAAAAAGCTCTAGCATGTCCTAACTCCGAAGCTTTTTTCAACAAGGATATCCCCTTATGGATATCTTTATTTAAACACCTTCCATCAATATACATCTTTGCCATAAACATCATAGAAGGAAGATCATTTGCTTCAATAGCTTTTTTATACAACCGTACGGCCTCAACACAACTAGGCTGAACCCCTTGCCCATGCTCATACAATGAAGCTAATGCTCTTGTTGCAACAATGCTCCCTTGTTCATGAGCAGACCTTACCCAATATGCAGCCTTTTTATTGTCCACAGGTCCACCCAAACCTTCGTGGTACAACACCCCCAAATTATATTGAGCATTTATATTTCCATCATCGGCTAGTCGCAACAGAAGTTGGCGTTCTTTTACGTACTCAGCTCTATCATGATAGAACAATCCTATAGTGCACATCTGGAGATCACCGAAATACTGACTCTTGAGGAACATGATCACTAATCCCCCAAGAAGCCAGCAAAGCATTATGACTATATTTTTTCTGTTTAATTTCAAATTCATAAAGACATTTTCTGCAAAGAGGAAACAACACCAAGCTAAACAATGACAACCACTCAATTTAACATTACAAATACAGATCAACAAAATGGATCATATAAAGTCTTATCTCCGAAGCTAATCACAGTAGACAATTAACAATTCTAAGTCATTAGCCGAGCTCGCACAATTGTAAAATACAAATGATCACAAAAAATCCCTCCCACACAAAACACGAGAGGGCTTTAGAATTATATAAACCTAAAATACTTTTCTACTCCTCCCGCTTGGAAAAGTAGATATTGCATAGAGCCAGCAGCGAAGTTCCTACAATCAGCATCAAAGAAACAGCATTGATGACCGGGGTGCTGCCGTCCCGAACCTGCAGGTACAGGTTGATCGGCAACGTCGGCTCCGATCCGACCAGAAAGAGGGTGGTATTGAAGTTTTCGAAACTCATTAAAAAAGCCACCGCTCCGGCACCGATGATAGCCGGGCGCAGGAACTTCAAGGTAATATGCCAGATAACACCCAACGGAGTTGCGCCTAGATTCAAAGCCGCTTCCTCAAGAGAATGGTCGAATTTGCGCAATCTGGCTGAAACCACGAGGGTTACAAATGTGGTGATGAAGGAAAACTGCCCAAGTACCACCAGCCAGAAGCTGGGCCGAAAGAGCTCAAAATCAAGCCCGAAGGTTTCATCAAGATAAGTCCCTGCGGTATTTGATGCCAATAACATAGAGATACCGAGAATTACCCCCGGGATTACCAAGGGAGCCAGCATCAGAAAGTAGAGCAATCCCTTAAAACGAAATTCTTCCTTCTCAAAAAGGAAGCTCGCGCAGGTTCCCACGATAACGCTCAAGATGGAAACAAAAAACGCGGTCTGAAAACTGGTCACAATGGAACGCAGGTTCTGATCATCATAAAACAACCCTATCCGCTCCGGTCCGCTGGAAAGAAACCAGTCCAAGGTAAAACCCTTCCATGGCAGGGAAGGGAAATCAGAATTGTTAAAGGCCAGCACGCAAGTGACCACTAGCGGAGCAAATAAGAAGATAAAATACAAAATGATGAAACAATTGAAGGACCAATTGTAAGCTTTACTGCGTGGCAGGGAACGAATCATGATGCCACCTCCCCAAGTCTTTGACGGGTAAGTTTAAGCCCGGCCCAGATAATCAGGGAACTCAAAACCAGCAGCAGAAAACCGAAGGCCGACCCCTGATTCCAGTTAAAACTGGCGATAAACTGATTGTAAATCTGCTCCGTGAACCAAAGGGAATTCTTGCCGCCCATAAGATTCGGTGTCAGGTAGTTTCCGAGCACAAGCATAAAGACTACAATGGAACCGGAAGTAATCCCCGGTTTGCAATGAGGAATGATGATTGTCCGCCAGATTGTCCACTGCCCTGCCCCCAGATCGTGCGCTGCTTCGATAAGACTGTCGTCAAGGCTCTCCATAACAGAGACCAGCGGCACAACCATGAATAACATGGAAGTATAAACCAGCCCCATGATCATTGTCGCATCATTGTAAAGCATCTCGATGGGCTTATCTATAACTCCGATCTTGAGCATGAAAAAGTTAAGCACCCCGGACTCACGCAAGAGAATCATCCAGCCGTAAATACGAACCAGCTCACTTACCCAGAAGGGCAGTAAAAGCATAATCATCAATGCACCCTGCACCCGCGCCCGCGCCAGCTTGGCGATATAGAACGACACCGGCATGGAAAGCAGGAAAACGATGAAGGTAGTAACGATGGCGTAAAGGCAGGTACGCACAAAAGTAAGCCAGTAGACAGGTTCATCAAAAAAATTGATATAGTTTTGCAGAGTCCAGACCATATCGCCGTAGTCATTCTCCCCCCTGAAACTCATGGTCAACAGGTCACAGAGCGGCAGCACGATCAGTAAAAACAGCCACAAGATTACCGGGGCAAAAAATATCCAGAAAACCATTCGCGAGCGGGTCATAATTATCCCTCCGCTCCGAAACAAATACCGGAATCAGGATGCCAGCCCACGGAAATTTCATTGCCCGGTTCAATGTGATCAAAACGGCGGTTCTGGGGCAAGCTGACGATAAGTTCATGATCATCTTTGGTTACAGTAAGCAAGCGGCTGTTAGCCCCGTCAAAAAGAATGCTCTTCACCGTGACTTCAAAGACATTCAACCCTGTGCGGTCTTTCGGTTCAATGAGCATGGCCTCGGGACGCAGAAAGAAATCAGCCCGACCGCCGCAAACGCAAACGCCATGTGGATTGGTCTGAAAAGTATATCCTTCATCAGTGAGAATACGGACTTTCTCAGCATCGCTTTCAACAACCTTGCCGCTCCATTTATTATTATCTCCCACAAATTGAGCGACAAATGGAGTAGCGGGCTCTCCGTAAAGTTCCTGCGGACTGCCCACCTGCTCAAAACGCCCCTTATTCATTACCGCTACCCGGTCGGACATGACCAAAGCTTCGGACTGATCATGAGTAATATAGATAAAAGTTGTCCCCACTTTGGCCTGCAGCTTCTTTAATTCCACTTTCATCTGTTCCCGCAGCTTCAAATCCAGCGCCCCCAGCGGTTCATCAAGGAGCAGCACTGAAGGTTCCAGCACCAGACAACGGGCAATCGCCACCCGCTGTTTCTGACCGCCGGAAAGCTGGTTGATCTGTTTCCCGCCGTAACCGGGCAGGCCGACCCTTTCCAGAATAGTTTCGGTCTTCTTTTTAATCTCCGCAGCTCCCACACCACGTCTCTTCAGCCCGAAGGCAATATTCTCGGCAACATTCATCATGGGAAACAAAGCCAGATGCTGGAAAACAAGATTCACAGGACGCTTGTTAGGCGGCACACCGATCATGCTTCCGCCCCGGATTTCAATATCACCGGAAGTAGGCTCTTCAAATCCGGCTATCATACGCAGCAATGTGGTCTTGCCACAGCCGGAAGGTCCTAGGATTGAAAAAAATGATCCGGCAGGAACATCGAATGAGACTCCGTCAACAGCAGTGAACTCGCCGAATTTTTTCACCATATCAGAAACAGAAAGATCGTTAATCATAGAAAATAGCCCGGAGTAGAATATTGAACAAAAGCGGAGAGTCCTAAGACTCTCCGCAGCAGAGAATGTTATTTCAACAGAGGTGCCTAGTTGGCAGCCTTGATCTTATCAAGAATCTTACCTTCCATGCTTTCCAGCTTGGCAGGCACCGGGGGATACCATTTAATATTATCGATAACTGCCTGAGGAAAAGAACGTGCAAAATTAGCAGCAACAGCCTTCTCAGTGAACTTCAGAGCATCCTTGGACGCGGTTGCATATTTTTCCTTGGAGGAGAAGTAACCGGCATTTTCAGGCTTCATCATAAAGTTGATCCACTTGTAGGCGGCTTCAACGTTTTTAGCCTTGGCAGGAATTGCAAAAGTATCGATCCAGCCGAGAGCGCCTTCTTTGGGTGCCTTGAAATCAATGGCTTTGTTGTCAGCATGCAGCTTCCATCCACCGGCGTCCCAGGCCATAGCGACAAAGACTTCACCGGAACGCATGGATTCAAGAAGAGAATCACCGTTAGCCCAATAATTTTTAACAATGGGCTTAGCTTCGATCATAGTCTCGGCGATTTTGTCGAGCATGGCTTTGTAAGCTTTGGGATCATCATAAAGAGCGAAAGGATCATAACCGAGGGCAAAACCCATGGCGATGAGTGTAGGTCTCTTGAGGCGATAGCTCACACGCCCTTTGTACTTGGGATCAATCAGAGCCTTAAAGGAATCCGCGTTCGGCGCCTTTTCACTGTTCACGATCAAGCCGGATGTCCCCCAGCAGAAAGGAGCTGCGTAAGATTCATCTTTAACAAGGGTGTTGGCTTTAACCGCAGTGAGCATGGAAGGGATAAACAGACTGGAATCAAGCTTGGAATAATCCATAGCCTGATACAGGTTATACTTTTTCTGTACTGAAGAGATACGGTCCTGTGAAGGTTGGGCAAGGTCAAAACCTGCACCTCGGGTGGCCCGCAGCTTGGCAATCATTTCCTCGTTGTTGGAAAAGGTCACTTCGACCTTGATTCCGGTTTCCTTTTCAAAAGTGTCGATCAATTTCTGGGGTGCATACCCTTTCCAGGTTAACAGCTTCAGAGTCTCCGCTTGAGCGGTTCCGGCCAGAGCAAACACAGTCAGCAAAGCAAATACAAGAATCCTTTTCATGACAAACTCCATATTTTTGTAACAAATAATCCAACAATTCAGGAAGTTGTTACAGACACACATAAAGCGGCACACCACCAACCAGTCACAAAACAGTAAAGGTAATGTTACAGTTACTATTGGATTCAAAGCAAGATTTTTACTGATTTCCCCAAATCGAAAACAATTTGTGCGATTCCGAAAACATACCAATGCAAAAGAAAAGCCCTCCCACACAAAAGTGCAGGAGGGCTGAATCAATTCTATTTAACTATGTAATTTACTGATTCTTGAAGGTGATACGGAAGCAGACATAAGCGCCGCCCCAAGTGATACCGAGTCCGAAAAGCATCATGATGATTGCTGAGAATTCCATATCTATCTCCTTTTCAGAAAGTTTCTGTTGATACCGGTTACATTGACGAATCCACCGTCACTGCGGGCACAAACCAGACCGAAAATCAGGCAGATAACAATTGTAGACCAACCGAATGCAACAGTAGCCGCAGTAGAGTAACCGCCGTAGTTTTTGGAAAGATCTCCTACAAAGTTTGAAATCAGCATAAAGCCGAGCATTGCGGGAACCACAAAACGGAGACTGTTCATCCACAGTGCGCCAACTTTAATTTCGGAAGTAAGGTTTACATGATTACGCAGGTCATCGAGTTTGCAGAACCAAGCCACAAAAAGGATCTCAATAAATCCGCCCATAAGGATACCGAAGTTATTAATAAAGTGGTCTACGATATCAAGCAGGAGCAGTCCGCCGCCAGTGGTGAAGGCGATGCTGACCAGAAAACCAAGCACACATAAAACAGTAGCTGCAACCTTACGTGAAACACTCATCTTATCGATAAGTGCGGCAACAACAACCTCGGCAAGAGAGATCATGGAAGACAGACCGGCTACAGTAAGTGCGAGGAAGAACAGGGTTCCGAAAAACGCAGGAGCAGGCATCAGGTTGATAGCGGTAGGCAAGGTGATAAAGGCAAGTCCGACACCGGAACCGGCAACGTCACTAACCGGTACGCCCTGCTGATGAGCCATGTAACCGAGGACACTGAAAATCATGATCCCGGAAATGACACTGAAACCGCAGTTGATAAAAACGGTCATACAGGCGTTGTTGGTGATGTCGGAATCCTTGGAGAGATAACTTGAGTAAGAAATCATGATCGCAAAGCCGATGGACAGGCTGTAAAAAATCTGGCCGAAAGCATCAGCCCAGACTTTTCCGTCCATAATGGCGTTGAAATCTGGCTTGAACAACCATTCCAGACCATCAGCAGCACCGGGCAGCATCAACCCTCTGCCGATGAAGATGAATACAAGCAAGAAAAGCAAAGGCATGAAGATCTTGCTGATCCGTTCAATACCGCTCTTAACCCCGGTAAAAACAGCCGCATAAGTCATCAACCATGCAGCGGCTGTGGCGTAAAGGATTGAAGTCTGCACACCGCCCATGTTCATGGGAGAATCGGTCAGGCCGAGGAATTCACCGAAAAAGAAATCCTTGGGCGAGGCAGTCCAGCCCTGATTAAAGGCAAGCAGGAAATAGTTGATGGCCCAAGCCACGACTACAACATAATAAGTGGTGATAATGAAAGACACCATAACCTGCCACCAGCCGAGCCATTCCCATTTTTTGGAAATGGAGGAAAAAACCTTGGGAGCTGAGCCCTTGAATTTCTGGCCCAGACCAAATTCAAGAATCATGAAAGGCATACCTGCGGCAAGCATGGCCACAAAATAAGGAATAAGGAATGCGCCGCCGCCGTTTTCATAAACCATGTACGGAAAACGCCAGATGTTTCCCAATCCAATTGCGGACCCCACTGCGGCCATGATGAAGCCTGTACGTGAACCCCATGTTTCTCTTTTCTGCATGTTGCTGTAACTCCTTGAAACAATTCCGGTTCCACAACAGCTACACGGAACCAGCATAAATAAAAAATGAAAACGAGTCACCCGGTCAGGCGACCCTTCCTAATAGAATACAGGGCTACGGAAATTAAAAATGACCTTTCAGCCGGTCCTCCCGGAGAGACGGACACTGCGGCACAGACGTTTCAACGTTGTTAACGGGGAAAAGGAATGTTTTAGACAGGCTGAGTGGAGCTGATAGCCCTTTGGGGCGGTTTATTAATCCAGATAATCCCGACGGTCAACCGCAAGGGCTCTACTTTTTACAATTTGCGATATTTAACCTCTTACAAGAGTTGTTTATCGAAAAAAACTTACCCTTTTTTTAAAATTAATCCAGACAAAGCAGTAAAAAGAAAACAGTAAATAACACCAACTATATGCAGCCAGAAAATGCATCCTGCTTACATATTATCTACTGCTATGGTATACTGATAATACCAACACAAACTGGAAGTAATGACCCATTTTATCTAAGGAGGTATCATGGGGAAGGACGATTTATTATTCAGCGACAGTGACGATCTCTTTCTGGAAGACGAAGTAGAAGTCGAAGAGCCAAGCACCCAGAACTTATGGAAAGTATTGATAGTTGACGATGAAAAAGAAGTTCACACAACAACAAGACTGGTTCTGAATGATTTTAAATTTGAGGGCGCCGGACTGGAATTCCTCTCCGCTTATTCAGGACTCGAAGCCTTGGAGATACTTAGGCAACACACGGATATAGCAGTCGTTCTGCTGGATGTGGTCATGGAAACACCTCATGCCGGGCTGGATTGTGCCGATGCCATCAGAAACGAATTAAAAAATAAAAACATCCGCATCGTACTTAGAACCGGACAACCGGGACAAGCTCCGGAACGCAAGGTAATTGTTGAATACGATATCAACGATTACAAGCACAAAACAGAATTAACAACGCAACGCCTGTTCAGCACAGTCTATACAGCGATACGCTCATACAGGGACCTTTCTGCATTGGATAAACAGCGGATCGGATTAAGATACATAATAGATGCTTCAGCTGATTTTTTTCAACAACACTCCATCAGCACGCTGGCGAAAGGTGTTCTTACCCAGATAGAAGCAATGTTCAGCATGCACAACTCATTATACGTTCATTCGAAGAAGAATTTTGCTGCTGCCATGAGTGACGGCACAAATAAAATATGGAGTGTTCTTACCGGAACAGGAAAATATGGAGATAGCAACGAAGATCCTCAAATCAGTGAAAAGGTGCTTACTCTTCTGAATGAATCAGTAAAATCTAAAAAAAGTGCTTTTGTAGGTGAGGATTTCATCGGATATTTTCCTACCCAGTCAGATAAGCACCACGTCATTTATCTTGAAGATTGCAGAGCTCAAAACATTGAAGAAATCAACGACCTATTAACTGTATTTACCAATAATGTAGGAATTGCATTGGACAATGCATATTTAAACGAAGAAATACAGGAGACACAAACTGAAGTAATTTATCGATTAGGTGAAATCATCGAAACCAGATCAAAAGAAACTGCCTACCATGTAGAACGTGTAGCAGAATATAGTTACATAATTGGCATTGCAGCAGGGATGTCATCTATAGACGCAAATAGATTAAAGCAGGCTTCACCCATGCATGATATTGGAAAGGTCGGTATTTCAGACAGTATTCTTCTAAAACCGGGAAAACTTAATGATGAAGAATTCGAGATCATGAAGACTCATACCAGTATTGGGTATAAACTCTTTAAATCATCCAAAAGGCAATTACTGAAAATAGCCGCCGACATAGCATACACACATCATGAGCATTGGGACGGGAACGGATATCCGAGAGGAATCAAAGGAGAGGATATTCCTCTCGAAGGACGCATAACAAACATTGTAGATGTATTTGACGCCCTATGCAGTGACCGGGTTTACAAAAGGGCATGGTCTGCTGAAGAAGCTTTAAAATTCCTCATTGGGGAAAAGGGAAAAATGTTCGACCCCAACCTTGTCGATATATTTGAAGAACAGTTTGAGAATATTTTGAAAGTAAAAGAAAAATACTCAGGCTCACAGGAATAGCTATGCCTATCTTCAAGAAAATTGCGAAAATAGCTGATTCATTATGGGTTAAAATCACTATTCCCATAGTATCTTCAGTCATTTTATTTTTGGGAGTAGTTGTTTTTGTACAATTACCGGAAACATATAATGCTCTGCTGAATAAACGCAAAGAAGCATTACGGGACGCCACCGACATCGCATGGAACACACTGAACTTCTATCACGAAAAACAATTAAGAGGAGAAATGTCGGAATCAGAAGCTCAGGAAAATGCAATCAAAAGTATATCTGAAATTAGATTTGGAGCATCCGGCAAGGATTATTTTTGGATCATGGATTACCATCCGCATATGGTAATGCACCCTTACGTTTCTAAACTGAATGGGGAAAATGTTACGAATTACCAAGATGCCAAAGGCAAGAAATTATTTATTGAAATGGTTTCTGAAACCAAGAAGACAGGAACTGCATACATACCTTACCACTGGCAATGGCAGGATGATAAAAATATAATCTATGCAAAAATATCATACGTTAAACGTTTCAAACCATGGAAATGGATTATCGGAACCGGAGCATACATTCACGATATAGATGAAAATGCCATACAACAAACACAAAAGATGTTTCTTGCCACGTTGGGAGTTCTTAGCATCATATCCTTACTTTCATTTCTATCTATCAAGAGGTCTGTTCAAGCTTCTTCAATAATTTCGAAAAACGAAGCAACCATGCGAGAAATATTTCAGCAGTCTAAAGAATTGCTGATCATTTTAGATATGGACGGCTCGATTCTTCAAGCCAACAAAGCCGTGCTTGAAATGTCTAAACTTTCAACCCCTCAAATTTTTAACTGCAAACTTGAAGACATATTCCCTAATATCGATCAAGAATCAGCTGAAACCATTAAAAAGGCAGTCAAAAACGCTGGCAACGGTTCAAGCTCCAGTTTCGATATGAAACTCATTGCAGACAACAACACACGCACCTATCTAAAAGTAACGATCACCCCCATTAATGACGATGAAGGGGAAACCATATTTATCTTTGCAAACGGAATTAATCTTACAGATATCAACATTGCATTTGAACAACTTGAAGAGCTGAACGCAAATCTTGAAGCCCGTGTAGCGGAAAGAACCCACGAATTAAAATTATCCCTTGAAAATCTGCAGAATACGCAAGATCAACTTGTTCAGTCCGAAAAAATGGCCGCACTTGGTGGACTGGTTGCCGGAGTTGCCCATGAGATAAATACCCCGCTCGGACTGGGTGTAACAACTGCCACCTTCCTAGAAGAACAGGTAAGCAAGATAAAGGAAGCCTATGAAGAAGGTAAATTCACCAAAGGAGAATTTGAAGTTTTCCTGAATAATTGTGAAGAAGCGACACGTTCAATGCTGGTTAACCTCAGAAGAGGGGCCGACATAATTCGCAGCTTCAAGCAGGTTGCAGTGGATCAAACCAACGAATCTTTGCGGACCATCAACCTCAATGAATACCTTGAGGAAGTCATGCTCAGTTTAAAACCGAGCTACAAAAACAGTGGGCACATTGTAAAAACAGACTGTCCCGCCGATATAATCATAACAACGTATCCAGGACTTTTGATGCAGATAATTTCCAACCTGACAATGAATTCGCTGATCCATGCTTTCAGCGGGATAGATTCAGGACACATTACTATTGCGGCATCGAAAGAAAGTGAGAAAATTAAAATCATTTATTCAGACGACGGCATAGGCCTGACACAAGAGCAACAGGCCAAAATATATGATCCCTTCTTTACTTCCAAACAAGCAGCCGGCGGAACAGGGTTGGGCATGCACATTGTATATAATATTGTCACCCAAAAACTACGCGGCTCAATACAGTTGGAATCATCACCCGGCCAAGGGGTTTGTTTTACGATAATTATTCCTGAACACAATGACAGCAACTAACAAACCAAGTATCTGATTTTACGGGCCGGCAACCACCCTACCTTTTTTAAATTTATGATAATTGTTGACTCCACTTCGATTGTCGTAAATAAGTGTCAGCTTTTGCAATACAAACACACTGCTCAGGCTTTCATTTTCGTTCAATATATCTCTCCGAGAACATAATCATTAAATCATATGCTGACCGGACGTCAGCCTTGAATTTATATTTGCAGTAGGGACCACCTGCGGTCTCTACTATTTTGTTTTTTACAATCACAACCAGTTTTAAAAGGATTTTTCGTGAATTCAAACAATTCAATTGTTTCCCCTTCCAACGGCAGTGTCCGTGCTGACATATTCTCCGGACTTACTGTTGCCCTCGCCCTTGTTCCTGAAGCTGTTGCTTTCTCCTTTGTCGCAGGCGTCCCGCCCATGGTCGGGCTGTACGGAGCATTTCTCATGTGCTTTATCACCGCAATTCTGGGCGGCAGACCCGGCATGATCTCCGGCGCAACCGGAGCCATGGCGGTGGTAATGGTCAATCTGGTAATGGAAGGTAATGCGCTGGGCGAGCCCGGTTCATATACAGGGCTGCAATATCTCTTTTTTACCCTGCTTTTAGTCGGTGTTCTTCAAATCATGGCCGGCTTCTTCCGCCTAGGGAAGTTCATTCGCATGGTTCCCAGATCGGTTATGATGGGATTCGTCAACGGACTGGCTATTGTAATCTTCCTTTCCCAGCTGAACATGTTCAAATCAGAAGGAACATGGATGCAGGGTCAACCGCTCTGGTTGATGATCGGACTTGTTGCATTAACCATGGCAATCCTGACCATCGTGCCCAGACTGCATAAAAAAGCACCCGGAGCACTGATCGCCATCATTGCGGTTTCTATCTTTGTCACTGCCATGCAGGTTGAAACCCAGACTGTGCTCTCATTTATCCAATCCAACGGCGGAACCGGTATTAAAGGCGGCCTGCCTTCCTTTGCCATTCCTCAAGTACCGCTGACATGGGACACCCTCATTTTCGTCACCCCCTATGCCTTGATCTTAGCCGCTATCGGCCTGATCGAAACCCTGATGACCTTATCACTGGTTGACGAACTCACTGAAACTCGCGGCAGCGGAAACCGTGAATGCCTTGCTCAAGGTATCGGTAACTTTGTTAACGGTTTATTCGGCGGCATGGGCGGATGTGCCATGATCGGCCAGAGCATGATCAACATATCCTCAGGCGGACGCGGAAGACTTTCCGGAATTGTCGCAGCCGGTGCTCTGCTCTTTTTCATCATGTTCACTTCACAGTACATTGAACAGATTCCCATTGCCGCACTTGTCGGGGTTATGCTCATCGTGGTCATCAAGACCTTTGCATGGAGCACCTTCAACATCATGAACAAGGTTCCCAAATGGGATGTCACCGTCATCGTGCTGGTTACGGTCCTGACCGTAAAATATGATCTTGCCATTGCCGTTATCTGCGGCGTGATCATCTCGGCGATGATCTTCGCATGGGAAAACGCCCTGCGTATCCGCGCCCGCAAGATGGTTGATGAACAAGGCATCAAGCATTACCAGATCTACGGTCCGCTGTTCTTCGCTTCCACCACTCTGTTCCTCAGCAAGTTCGACGTGTCGGGAGACCCGGACAAAGTGATCATTGATTTCGAAGATTCCCGGATAATGGACCAGTCCGCCATTGAAGCAATCAACAAAATTGCCTCCATGTATGAACGGGCCGGAAAAAGAGTCTACCTTGTCCATCTCAGCCAGGATTGCGTGCGCTTGATCAAGCGGGCCGAAAAAATCTGCGTGGTGAACATACTTGAAGATCCCAGCTACTTTGTCGGCATCGACAACTATCACCAATATATTGAAAATCTTGAATTTGAAGCGCTTTAGGATTGAAAAGTATTTATACAAAGATGAAAAAGGGTCAACATTTGGGCTGACCCTTTTTTAGTGGAATCGCTAATTACTCCCACACATATGCCCAATGCACATCACGGACATATCGTGCAAGCTTTAACTTATCTTTTGCCTTGAACAGGTCGATGATTACCTGATGCTCTTTGTAGTTGGCTTCCCTGAATGCTTCGCCCCAATCCCTTTCCGTGAACACGAAGAGGCGGGTACGGTTTATATCCAGCAGATAGCGGAGGTAATTGTTTGGGCATAGCTTTAAATAGGCATTATGAAAATTCGTGTTGATGGCGTTGCAATCTTCGTATTGAGCACCTTCAGACGAAGCCATGATCTGGGAATTGAACATTTCCATCTCATGGATATTTATATTTGTAATGAGGTCAAACATGGACATGACCGCCTGATACTCCAGCCCTCCGCACACTTCGAAAATATTTTTTTTATCCTCGTGTGTAAGAGCATTGATAATAATCCCACGCTGGGGGAGAATCGAGACAAACCCTTCAACCTGAAGCTGCAGCAGAGCTTCCCGCAGCGGGGTTTTACTGGTTTCCAACTCGGCAGCAAGCTTATTGATACTGATCAAGCGTCCGGGCTCAAGTTTGCCGGACTTCATATCATCAAGCAGTTTTTTATAAACTGTTACACGCAACAATCCCTCAGCATCAGTAAACATTCAACCTGCTCCTAGGTGCATACTTTTCAACCCATTGTAAAATCATATTTTTTTAGTATTGCCCTTGACGAATGAGTAAGTTAGCTTAGTACATAAAGTAGCGCAACAGTATTCAGGGAACTTGACTATCTACATTAAGCCCCTGATTTTTTTTAAAATCACAACTGATATACTAGTATAGCAGTTTAAAAAAGACACTCCGGCTTCACGCTTTGGAGCCTCAAAATAAGGCGAGGTAAAAACATGCTTCAAACAAATATTTCTCGAAAGAGACTATCTTCCGGAGTCATATATGCCTTGCTGGGAGCCCTGTGTTTCGGCACCACAGGCACTCTTCAAGCACTTACTCCGGAAGGAAGTCAGCCTCTTGTAGTAGGCACAATGCGCCTGCTTGTGGGCGGCCTCATAATGTTGCCATGGGTAAAATTAACTTCAGGATTCACAAAAAAGATTCCCTGGCCCAAGCGGGCTACGCTGATGGCCACAGCCGGTCTGGTGTTATTTCAACTTTGCTTCTTTGTCGCATTACGTCTTACGGGAGTAGCTGTAGGTACGGTGATCGCCATTGGCTCCGCACCCATAATCGGTGGCCTGATTGACTTTTTTTTTAGAGGAATAACCCCCGGGAAAACGTGGTCCATAGCCACTCTGTTAAGCATATTCGGTCTAACTATGCTTTCATTTGATGCAAATGTTAAACTTGAGCCCCTTGGCATGTTCACGGCATTAGGAGCTGGTGCCGGTTACGCAATTTATGCTGCAAACAGTCAGATAATTCTGGCGAACCGATCTGCGCAGGAGATGATGGCAATGATCTTTTGCATCGGTGGGATGGCAATGAGCCCACTCCTCCTGATAAATGACATCTCATGGATGGCATCCATTCAAGGGGCTACGTCAATCCTGCTCCTCGGAACGGTAAGTTCTGCAATCGCGTTTTGTCTTTTTGCAACCGGATTAGCGACACTTTCACTCTCCACGGGCTTGACCCTAGGCCTCGCAGAACCGCTTGTCGCCGCCATGCTGGGTATTCTTTTTCTTGGAGAGCCCTGTTCAATGCAGTCTGTTTTGGGGATTTTCATTATATTTTCCGGTATGTTTGTGATGACAAGAACGCCATCACCCTAAAGCATTCCAGACAATACAAGGGCTTACACCCATAAAGCTGTAAGTCCTTGTTTGTCTGATACCGGGAGCGAGGCTCATTGGCCGTTCCAACTGGCTATGCAGGCCAACTACTACCCTGGTAAGGTGCACAGTCAGGTTGATTTGTCGATATTAATCCTGTTGGGAACGGTTGTTCATCAGCAGCTCATATCGATCCCGCAGAAATAGCATACTTCCGTAACTCCTTCCGATTTTCAAACTCCAGCTTAGCAACCATACGGGTGAAATATGTCTCCACCGTACGCGGGCTGATATCCAATTTTTCTGCCATTTCGGTATTACTTAATCCTTGCCCCAGAAGCTCATATATCTGCCGTTCACGATCACTGAGCAAATCAATCAACTGCAGGACCGGTCCGTCCTTTTTATCCAGAACTTCAGCTGAGTACGGACTGAGAAAACGTTTACCGTGCAAAATAACTTCAATGGCTTCAAGGATAATTGCCGGATCTTCACACTTGGTGACATAACCTAACGCGCCTTCACGAAATGAACGGTCAATAATGGAAGGGGTTTCGTGCATGGAATAGACCAGCGCGGCAATGTTGCGTTTCTCAAGTTCCGGAAGGAGTTCCAATCCGCTACGGTCATGCAGGGTCAAATCCAGCAAAGCGACCTCACACGCTATATTTTCCAGAATTTCAAAAGCTTCGGAACAGCTTCCCGCCTCGGCAACCACCTTATGTTCGCAAGTCTCCAGAAGCATACGCATTCCGGCACGCACAGCAGGATGATCATCAATAAGCAACACGCGGGCAGCAGTATTCTTTTCGCTCATAATTGATTTCCTACGTCATTTGAAATTTTCAAAACGGAACATGGGGCCACGCAGGTAACAATAGTCCCCCCCTGCGGACCGTCCTCAATCCGTAAATCTGCATTAATGAGCTTGGCACGGTGGGCCATAATACTCATTCCCAGCCCGCCGTCAGGCGAACCGGCAGCACTGCGCCCGATACCGTTATCCTTCACCTGCAGCTTAACCCGCCCATCGCCGGTGGACTCCAATTCCACTAGAATCTTTGCGGCTCCGGAATGCTTGGCGGCATTGATCAGGGCCTCCTGTGCAATGCGATACAGAGTAGTGATATTGGTGTTTGTACATTTCACACAGTGGGACTTAAGGCTAAAAACAATGTCGATTCCCGTCGCCGCCCTAATATCGCGCACAAGAGTCTCCAGTGACGGGCCGGGCATGGAAGCACCATGCTCCACAGGCCAGAGTCCGCGTGCTGTTTTGTAAGCATCATCAGTAGACTCCTTGAGTAAATCAGCCAATTCGCGCAAAGCCTGTGCATCTTCAAGATCCCTGTGTTTATGGGCAAGAGCGGATGAACGCAACCGTGCCCCGGTCAGTTGCTGACACAGACCGTCATGCAGTTCATGACTGATACGCCGGCGTTCCTCTTCACTGATGTTCACAACCTTCTGCTCCAGCCTGTTACGTTCATTCATTTCATCATGCAGGGAGATATTCTTGATTTCCAATTCCTTTGAAAGCCGTTCCACTGAATCAAAAGAAGCAGAAAAACGTTGCGCCATGGCAAGGGACTGGGTCAGGACAAAGAAACATACCGCAGGCTCGGCAAGATAGATGGATTTTATTATCCCGGTATGGGTAAGTGCATCATTCCAGCCGACCATAAATTGCGCGGCCAACCCGGCTATCAAAAACTGCGCACCTTTTCTTCCCCGTTTAATGCATAGTGCCAACCGGTGCAGGTAGTAGCCTGAATAGATCATTATCTGCAGCAGACAAATGGCAATAAACCAGTACAACGGCAGTCCGGGAACGAAAATCAGCAAGAGAAAAAAAACGCCAATCCGTCCATCAAGAAAATAAAGCAACTTATGATGAAACTCCTCAGGATAAAGAGTTTCTAAAAAACGAAACAACAGTGAGGGCCAGATCACAAAACAGGCCAGTGAAAAATACTCCATCACTTGCGGATTCCACCAAGGCAGGATCGCCGATGCGACCCATTGTGAAGTATTTGAGGTTACACTGTAGCCCACTACCAGCAGGCAATAGATGCTGAAATAAAGCGGTGCCGGATCACGTTTACGAAACAGGTACAGCACCAGATGATAGATAGCCATAATCAGCATGCATCCGGCAAAGAACAGGGCCAGTCCCCAGTCACGGGCGCGCTTGTGTTCCAGTGTTCCGGGATGGGCCACCATGATAGGTTCAGGCACCCCTCCCGTCCTGAAATGATAGTTGGAAACCTGTAATATCAGCTCCACCGGTTTGCCGTAAAAATTTATCTCCGCCAATTCCAGCGACCTGCCCGGGAACTCCTCCTGCGCAGAACTGCCCGGTATACCGCACTGGGCGATGAGTTTTCCGTCAGCCCAGAACCTGTAAGCCTCGTGAATATCAAAGAGTCGAATATGCAACCGCTCTAAATCCTGTCCCGGCATCATCCTCAGACGGAATGAGGCCTGCCCGGTCCCGCCCAGCTTCTTGCCGTCCAGTTCAAACCTTGTCCATGATCGATGCATTGGGAAATAGCCGTCCATTTCCGGTTGCGGCTTGCCCTCCTCAAAATCAGCCGGGGTAAGCAATCGGTCCCAATAAAATTCCCATTCACCGTCAAGACTCAATGTTTCCCCTGCTGAAAGCCTCAGTTGCCGCAGGTCGAATATGCCTCCCTCGGCCAGCAGCTTTCCGGCATGCCCGTTTTGCGGACAAACAGCAGAAAACAACAGCAGGACTGCCAGCAAAACAAAGATGCTTCTGCCGGATTTAAATATATGGACTGGAGTAATGTGTTTCATTCTTAGATGATTATCCGGTTATTCAACGCAACAGTGGTTACCTAAAATGGTACATACAGAGGCTCTCTACATGCAGGAGCATACAAGCTGAAGCATTTTTTTCAACATCAATTTTATTTAAAAAAAAGTGCATTTGTACGTGTTTTAACGGACAACCATGATTCTTTTTTTATGTTAAGCAACAATTGCGTTTCTAAACTCTGCAAAGATAACCATCAATTTTTATTATAGTTATTAAACAAAAAACCGAGCCGACCATGAAAATCACGCTGTACGTTTACTCCAAATCCATGTCCGCTGTGAAACAGTATGCATTCACATTAATGCTGCTTTCCGCCCTGCTCCTGCCCATGCTGGTACCATCATCCGGCTTGGCTGCCGCAGGAAATGAAAAATGGTATTTTGCAAAATTCGGAGGTATAGCCATCGGCAGTGATGGAACGGTTTACGTTGGCAGTAAAGATACAAACCTATACGCTCTTGAGTCTGATAAAACAGAAAAATGGTCTTATACAACTGGAGGAGAAATCACTTCAGCACCGACTATAAGTAGTGACGGGACTATTTATGTCGGTGCAGGTGACGGTAAGCTATACGCCGTAAACTCCGATGGTTCCGAAAAGTGGATATACGACACAGGTAGCGGAATATCCCGTTCTGCGGCAATAAACAGCGACGGAACAATATATGTCGGAGCAGGTGACGGTAAATTACATGCCGTAGACTCCGATGGTTCCCAAAAATGGATATATGGCACAGACCTTACGCTTACCTCTGCTCCGGTAATAGGTCCTGACGGAACTGTTTATGTAGCAGCAGATGACTATAATTTATATGCAATAAAATCCGACGGCACACTAAAATGGACCTTCAAGGCTGGTGGTAAGATAAAATTTTCTCCTGCCATTGACAGTAATGGAGTCGTCTATTTCGGCTCAACTGACTCAAATTTATATGCTCTTAAAGCCGACAACACCCTGAAATGGAAATTTCAAGCAGGCTCTGGAATAACATCTTCCCCGGCCATCGGCAGTGGCGGCATTATTTATTTCGGTGCGGCAGACAATTATCTATATGCCCTGAATTCTGACGGCAGTGAAAAATGGAAATATGGAACAGGCGGTTATGTAAGATCACCAGCTATTGCCAGTGACGGAACCATCTATGTATGTGCAGGAGACAGCACCTTCTATGCCATAAACCCTGACAGCTCCATTAAATGGTCAATAAGCACAGGATCTTATAGTTCTCCGACATCAATATCGCCAGCCATAGGAGAAGATGGAGCAATTTATTTCGGCATAAATCCAGGGATGGGTGGAGAACGGACTCTGCATGCGAGAGAAGGAGATTCAGGAGGACTTGCCGACACCGACTGGCCCAGATTCCAAAAAAACAACCGGAATACCGGAGAGAGCGAATCCGGCTGCGTCTGCCCAAGCGACACTCAGGCAGACGGGGTAACAGTATCTGTCTCCGCCAGCATTGCCAAAGAGATGGACAGCACGGAACTGGCCACCCAATACAGCTCCGGCGCTTTCTCGCCCAAAAGCAACTTAAACTCCTTTAACGCCACCATCGATGTAAACGGAGGCAGTGCAACCTTCCGTATCAGTTCCACAACCATCCCCACAGGAAAGGTCTCCGACCTGACCCTTATGAAATTCTACAATACCAACGGGACGTCCAAGGAATATAATAATTACGCCCTTACCGGACCGGAATACAGCCTCGACGGCTACTGGTGGATAACAGATGCAAATGGAAACCACTTGGCCCGGACTGATGACACAACCCTTGGCACTGAATATTACATCTATTTCGTAATCAAAGATAATGGAGACTATGACGAGGACCGAAACCTTGGAAAAATATCCGACCCGGTGGCAGTAGTAACAGGTTCAAGTTCCGGTTCCGGCACAGGATGTACTTTGAATCCGCAGGCAACCTTCAGTGTAGAATGGTTACTGCTTATGCTGGCACCGTTGCTCCTGCACCTGCGCGGCAGATTTAAGAGATAAACAAAGAGACATCCTCGTACCCTTTTCTAATCCGATCTCCTTTGTTTTTGTATGGGAAAATTGGAAAAATTTATTTTAAACACTACAAAAAAAGGACTTACAACTCAAAAGCTGTAAGTCCTTGTATTATCTGGTACCGGGAGCGAGACTCGAACTCGCAAGGGCGTGAACCCGGCGGATTTTGAGTCCGTTTTTTGGTGTTTCACAACAAATCACACAATTTCATTTAAATTCACTTAATATTTGTTTTAATTGAACTTTTAGTCAATTAAGCTTCACAAATTATCACTTAGGATCATTGTCCATACTCAAAAAAAGTTGTACAGGAGTTGTACAGAATTTGGAGGTAATGATGGCAACGAGACCCAAGTGGAACAGGACGAAGTACCCCGGAGTGCGTTACCGGGAACACGAAACCCGCAAGCACGGCATTCAGCCGGACAAGTATTTTACCATCACCTACAAATACAAAGGGAAGACCAAAACCGAGTCCATAGGCTGGGCTAGTCAGGGTGTAAAAGCTCAAGATGCTGCGAACGTTCTTTGTGAACTTAAGGTCAACCAGACTCAGGGCAATTTTCCCCAGACGCTTAAGCAGAAAAAAGAAATGGCAGCCGCTGCACTCGAAGAACAGGAAGCACGCGAGAGAGCTGAAAAAGACAAGGGTATCACCTTTGATGAGATCTGGGCTCAATTCTATCGACCACAAGCGGAAGCCAACAAAGCAGCCAAATCATGGAAGAGAGAAGAAAGCTTATACCGTATCTGGATTTCACCTGCCATTGGCGACTGCCCTTTTGCCAGAGTATCAGCGACCGACTTTGAAAAGATCAAAACCAATATGTCTGAAAAGGGACGCAGCCCCCGCTCCATACAGTATGCCCTTGCAACCGTGCGCCAAGTATACAATGTCGCCAAGAATTTAGATATTTTCAAAGGCGATAATCCGGTCAAAAAAATCAAGATGCCCAAAATGGACAACCGTCGCACACGTTTCCTGTCAGAAGATGAAGCTGATCAGCTTCTTGATGTTTTGCTGAAAAAGAATCCCCTGCTGCATAGCGTTTCTTTAGTTTCCCTTTACTGCGGCCTTAGAGCTGGCGAGATCATCGAGCTTGAATGGAAGGATCTGAACTTTGCAGAAGACATGATCCTGATACGTGACGCCAAGAATGGATTCTCACGTCACGCTTTCATGACCAAACAGGTAAAGAAAGAACTCCGAGAACTGCGCAAGCAAGTTGACCCTGACCAAAAGCCGGTCTTCAGCGCACAACGCGGTAAGAAGCTTAATGAGGTCTCCAGACTTTTCAATGAGGCTGTTGACGAGCTTGGATTAAATGTCGGTATCGACGACCGTAGGCAGAAAGTTGTTTTCCATACCCTGCGCCACACTTTCGCAAGCTGGTTAGTTCAGCGGGGCACTCCACTTTATACCGTGGCAAAGCTCATGGGCCATTCCACTCTGGCTATGACAGAACGGTATGCCCATCTTGCTCCGGACAATTTGAAAGCTGCTGTGGCTGTTTTAGAAAACTAGTGTCCTCAACACTTCTTGACAAAACGTTGCGCAGTGCGCAACATACTAATGAAGAACAATGATCAAAACATTTAAGCACAAAGGTCTGGAAAAATTTTATCGATCCGGTTCAACAGCCGGGATACAGGCCAAGCATTCTAAGCGGCTCAGAATCCAGCTTTCAGTCATTGATACGGCTCAGGAAGCGGAAGACATTAACCTTCCCGGATTCAGGCTGCACAAGCTCAAAGGAAGCCGTGCAGACCTCTGGTCCATAACCGTTAACGGCAATTGGCGACTGACCTTTGAATTCCGCGACGGGAATGCCTACATTTTAAACTACGAGGATTACCACTAATGACTATGTATAATCCCCCACATCCCGGTGAGCTTATCAGCTCCGTGTATATGGAAGAATACAATCTCAGCTGTCGCAAGCTGGCAATGATGCTCGGCGTGGCTCCCTCCACTCTCGCCCGCGTCCTGAATGCCAAGAGCGCGGTATCCCCAGAAATGGCCCTGCGCCTCTCAAAGGTCCTCGGACGTACCCCTGAAAGCTGGCTGGCTATGCAGGCCAACTATGACCTTGGCAAGGTGCGCAGTCAGGTTGATTTGTCTGGGGTTACTCCTGTGGGGCGGGGGGCGGTGGTGTAAAAAAACCTACAACTGCACCTTATGGTCGCGATTTAACAACATTACTTTTGGATATTATTTTTTTACACTCCGAAATTGGAAGGCCCCGGGCAATTGGAGCCCGGACATGCGTCTAAATTCGGAGTATTTTTTATTCCAATACACCAGCGTATAGAATCAACAGCCCTTCCTCTATAACCCCGGATCATCCCCGCACACGCGGGGAACACGGATCAACGCGCTCCATGGCCATGGCTTCAGCAGGATCATCCCCGCACACGCGGGGAACACTAAAAACTAATCATAACCTATTGTTAGGAGTACGGATCATCCCCGCACACGCGGGGAACACTTTCAATAAATTCCAATAGCAGCGGGAAAAAGCGGATCATCCCCGCACACGCGGGGAACACTGCCTCCCTCGCCAGCCCCCACGGGGACACCTGTTGCGCAGCTAACAGTGTCACAGTGGGTAGGCTGGCTAGGATTCGATATTGGGATAGCTTCGGCAGCATGAACAGCCGGATGAACTTGGTAACTCGGACTCGGAGGACGCCCCGGACCGGAAGATTGCACCGGAAGCACAACCACATATCCGAACTCCACGAGCATGGTTAGTCCCTGCTCAATCTGCTTCTTTTTCGGAAACCGTCCACGGATCGCACGCTGACATTCACGACCAGTGAACAGCTCAATTTTCCGGCCCGTGATCCATTTCAAGATAGCCTGAGCACAGGAAGTCAGATCATCACACCCCATATCATGAAATGCGTAGCGGGCATGATGAACAAGCTTCTTTCCCAATTCAGTAGCCGCAAGCATGACAGCGGAATCAACCTTCGACTCAACCTGTTGCGCTGAAGCCAGATGCAGCAGACCGGCCAAGCGGGCAACCTGCCCCGGAACCTTACCCGCCCAATCAGTCATATTTTCCAGACTACTCCCCGGTCGCAACTCTCCCTCAATGAGCAGGAAAAAGTTTTTCCACGACTCATACGCACCGGCACTAAGCAGCAGAGACTTACCTTGTGCATTCATTTCAGAATTACTTTTGAGAGAAAGCAGAAACTCAACCCGCTCTAGAAAAGCTCGTTCCACCTGTAATGATACCTGCGGAGGCTCCGCCACTCGATAACCAAGCCTGCTTTGACCAAAGAAATAGAGGAAACGCGCCAAGAAACCGCGTCCACGGAATTCAGGATTTCCGGCCATCCCACGCAACACATCCGGCTGAGTGGTAACGCAAATAGTCAGTAATGGATGCTTCAACCCGATAAACTGCCCATGCTTACGGTCCACGCGGCACGGTTCGCCACTGAATGCTTTTAAAATCAGATCAAGGTTAGGCATGCGGCTGTAACGACCGGCAAATGTATCAAAAAGACCGCCTTCAGCTTCAATGATGGACATGCATTCGCTTTGCTGCTCCATGAGCATGGCAAGGCATTCAGGAGTTATGTCATCGGCAAGCAAGCGCGGGATTGTAATCAGCTCCGGCATTTCATCTTCCAAATCCCGGATTTCCTGAATGAGGTTGTCCCGGCTTTGCGAGTTTTTTGCCTTGGCCGCCATGTTGCGCCGATGCTCAATGGCGCGTTCAAGAGTCATCCGTTTTGAACGCGCTTCCTGCGCCAGTGGACCAATGAGCTTTTCCTGCTCATTTTCCCAGCCGATAAGCGGTCTTCTTGCGGCCTGCGTCACCGCGCTTTTCCTTTCTCCGGGCGGTAGCGGCGAAAGCAGGTACAGGTTTAAGGATTCCTCATAACCTTCTTTAATCTGCACATGGAACCTCCGCTGCGCTGCGGTTGATAGGACGCCAAGGAGATTGCAGAGCACCATCTCATAAGGCACCTGCAACGCTTCGCTAAGCTCAAAGCTGTAATCAGCCAGAATCGGCGGTAATTGAACCGATGATAGAGAAGGAGGAAACTGAGGCCCCAATGGAACTGGGGCCTTATTTCCGAACATGGAAAGAATGTCTGTGCCGGACTCGTTCATCTGTGCCTCGGCAGGTCAGACATTTCTTCAAGCGGAATGACCTTGCAGGATTCCACATAGGCATCCAGATCTTTAAGATCGTACCCGACCCGCCTGCCGATTTTGATATAGCGCGGCCCTTTTCCAAGACAACACCATACTTCGAGGGTTCCGGGGCTGAGTCCTAATTTTTCAGCAGCTTCTTTTGTGCTTAATAGTCCTTGCATCGATTTCTCCTTGTTGGTTGGAGGTATTTTTTCTTCGATGCAAGGCAACCACGTTTAATCGGACAGTAAAACCATCTGGAAGGGGACAAATGGTGTGGAGGGACCACCAAGTTCTGTGAGATCACGACAGAAATTGGTAATAAAATTTCTATATTATCAGTAGGTAATGAAAATCAAACTAAGAAGTATCCAAATTCTGAAAAAAGTCCTGAATTGAAGGACAGAAGTTGCTTTTGGGCTACCTGAATCATCAATTTTCACCTTTCTTCCAAGACGGACACTGTCAAGTCATTCCATGTCCGACCTCCCGGCTAGTTTATAAATGTCCGGGGAAGAGTTGCTTTTGAACCGCTAGGGTTCCTAGCACATCCCCAGAATTATAAACGATGGAGGAAAGATGAAATCTTTCAATCATTACAAAATGGAACTGAGGCCCCGTAGCGAACTGACAACCGAACTGGTACTGTACGGTGAAACTGAACCTGCGGAAATGCAGATTGAAAATCTCTGGAAAATCGTTGACCGCAGAACAGGTGAAGAACTTGCAGACCCAAAGCCTGACTTTGATGAATTCTCATCCTCTGACCGCATGTACCCATCCATGATGAATCCGGAAGTCAAACGCCGCTGGGACCTGAAAAATTATGAATGGGAAGAAACCAAAGCTCAACATGCAAAGTTGAAGCGTATGGTTCATGCCCAGTTTCTGCAGGAAAATCCCAACCTGCCCGTGATTCAGGGTCTGAAAGGCACAACTTACGGTAGTGAAATTCAGGCTGAGTTCCAGAAAATGCTCAGCGGAAGCCAGTCGATGCTTAAGTCCCGCATGCCGCAGGCTGGTACGGGGCGGACTATCCGTGATGAACTTGAACGCGATAACGTGGACCTCAATGAAGTGGCTGATGAGGTCGTGCAGTTCCAGACTCCCAAGTCCCGGAACACTTTTGCTGTCATGGGTGTTGACCGGGATGAAACACTGCGCATTGTTGGTAAAATCCTCGCTTCAGCAGAATCCAGCCATGCCCTTGAATATCAGTACGATGAAGAAGGCAGGTTGCAGGTTGTGCATTACGAGGGAAAGCCGGTTGAAGTGTATCGCTACAACCGCATGGGCCAGCGCGTGTTTTCGCAGGTATCAGGCGGTCAGCCGCTGAAATATAGCTACAATGAACAGGGGCAGCTCGTTCAAGCCGGAGAGGTCTCTTATTCCTACAATGAAGACGGCTACCTTGCAGCTAAACAGGACTCAGATGGCCTTACCCGCTATCATTATCTGGAAAGCGGACAGCTTTGCGGTGTGCAGCTTCCTGACGGCAGGGAAATTGAATATCGCTTTGATGAAAATGGATTCCGTGTCGAGAAGCTCATCAACGGCAAGCTGGTGCAGCGTTACCAGTGGGACGATCTGATCACTCTGTCTGCGGTGGAAGACCGTTCCGGTGTGACCCGTATCCGCTATGATGAAGATGGGGACGCTATCGGGATGATCCGCAACGGCCAGAAGCTGCTACTGGCTACCGATCAGTTGGGTAGTACCTTTACTGTTGCTGATCTGTCGGGAAACAGTGTACAGGAAATCCTATATGATTCTTTCGGGGTGATGATACAGAACAGTCGTCCCGAACTCGCGCCTCCGCTCGGCTTTGCCGGAGGATTGTATGATTCCGATACCGGCCTGATTCATTTCGGCTACCGTGAGTACGATCCTGCCATTGGGCGTTTCATTTCTCCTGATCCGCTGGGCTATGCTGGCGGTGATGTGGATTTGTATGGCTATTGCGGGGATGATCCGGTTAACTTTGTCGATCGGCTGGGGTTGTTTGATGAATCCAGTTCAGATGATGATGGGAAGAGCGAAAGCAAATCGTCAAGTTCCGGTGGGTACGCTGGAAATGATTTCGGTCCGGGGTATAATGGAACCAGTGGAAGTGCCTACGGCCCTACAGACGCTGGTTGGGGGTATAATACCGATCCGGGAGGCTCTCATTACAATGGTGATGACACCCTAGGCGGGGAAGGGCATAGCCAAAATGCGACACGTAGTACCCAACAGGCAAAAGATGACGATTTTTTCGGTCAGCAAAGTCAGCAAGCTATTGATCAGCTAAATAACGCAGGCGTGCAACAAGGTTTGGAAGTGGATAAGCAGGCTCAAGAGCTGACTAGTAGACAGGATAAATTCAATGCTAATGAACAGGCAAAAAAAGAACATAGAGCTCTTGCTGAGGCCGACCGGATAAGCCGAGCACGACGTGCGTCTCTGGCAGCCGATGAAGATGATAAGGATAAAGGATTTTTCGAAAAAGCAGAGGATTACGTAAAGGTAAGCTGGGATAATATGGCAGCAAAAGAAAAACGAAATCAGCAAAGGAGAGATGCGGCTGCTAAAAACCTTAATCCGAGTAAAGTCACAGATATTTTCAGCAATGATCCAAAGGTGAGAAAAAATAGGGCTAATACTATTAAGGCTGGCGTTCAGGATAAATTGGAAAATTATGCTGATGTCTATCTTTCTACTCCTGATGATAAAATGTATCCAGTTCAGTATGGAATTACTAAGCTGGGCGAATTTATGAAGAGAAATAAAAATTAAAAACAAGCCCTGCAACGACAAACCGATGTTGTTGCAGGGCTAGGATAAGATATGCTTATATATTTAAAAAAAGTTAAGAATGATTTTAAGGCCATTCTACATAGAGACTATGCCTTTCTGGTTATTGTATATGCATATTTTATGTTTAACTTTATAAGTTGCTTTTTTGGGCATATAACAGATTACATAAGCCCTTACACATCATGCTTAGTTGTGTCATTTGTATTAAGTTGTATCGGATGCAGAGACTCAGGATTAAAAATATTTAGGTTTGACTTTCAATTCAGGATGACTTTTGCATATTTGACACTGCTTCTGGCGACAGAATTAGCTGCAAGTTCATCATGGTATATGATAGATAAAAATTTTTTTAATTTAAAATTGCATGTATTTGAAATGCTATCCATGTTGAATCGTGGTTATCTAAACTACGAAGGTTTTGTATGCATATTGATAGAGCCATTTTTTTATACATTATCATCTCCTTTTATCTATATGTTTGCGTGCTTATGCTTTTCTTTAAAAAAAATGATGTCTATATCTATTATTAAACTAACGATGGGAATGGTGATACTCTTTGTAAATTCTATTATTTTTTCTATAGTCGCATTAATTGGAATGTCGATAGTCAATATTTATATATATGCTTCTGCTCTTTCTGTGTATTATATTATTCTAACTGTTTTGTCTTATGCTGTGGGCAAAAACTCCTTTGCTGATAATGCTGCATAACTAGCTGCGGACTTGCATGTGGAAAACTTGATTAAGAATATCTATTCGATAGCCTCATTAATTAGCAAGAACACTAGAAGCTATGGATAATTATGGGAAAAAGTAGAAAAGAATCACACAGAATCAAACCATCAAAAGGTGGAACGGGTAGACTTGTTCTTATCCTAGCAGGCTGGGCTTTTTTCTTATCTGGAATTTTGACCCCTCTTACTGGCGGAGGGAAATATAAAGGTTTTAAAGTATATGACTTTGTGGGATATATACAATTATTTATCGGTGCTATTGTTCTTATTTATTTATGGAAAACAAGAGAAAGCGTTTCATTGAACTCAGATGAAAGCAACGAACCGGAAGACATGATTTGTCCAAAATGCCAGACGGTTTATTTGGCAGAAGATCTCCCTGAAAATTGCCGGAAAGATATTTGCTCAGAATGTGGAGCCAAATTAGAACTTTTGGATGGTTTTTATGAACGGCATCCAGAGCTGAAAGATGTTCCAGAACAATTCCCTCAGCCAGAGGATGATTAACCACAAGGCCCCGGACTTCGGTTCGGGGTCTTGTTCTTGAATCAAATTACCCCGGACAATATGGACAAAATGGACAGAAATCTAATTTTGTCCATATTGTCCATTTTGTCCCGTAGTTTTTATTTTGCTGTATTGCTTTCTTTTCTGAACTCGATAGGAATGTTTTTCCTAAATTCTTCAATAACGGAATTGGCTGGTCTGACCAGTTTTAATTTTTTGATGTAATCCTTTTCTATAACCGTGTCCGCAATCGCTTTATATTCTTCGTGTGAAAACTGTTGTTTCGGAGTTGGGTCAACGACCATCTCAAGAATCATGTTGGAAAAGAAAAAACCTTCCTTGCGTGCGCCATCCAACTTTTTCTTGGCCTTAGTCAATCTGGCCTTCATAGTTCGCGCATCTTCCAGCTCTTTTTCCAATTCTTCAATCTTTAAATCTTGTTCTATTCCACTTCTATCGGCTTTTGGTAAAAACCTCGGATACTTCTGCTCAATCTGTTCAACTTCTTCTAAATCAAAGAAACATCGCTCATCAAAAAGCCGTTTCAATCTTTCGGCCTGACGGAAAAATGAGGAATAGAAATAACGCAGCACTGAGAATTTTTTGGAATTATACTCAAATTGAAAATATACATTTAATCTGGTTTCAAGAACAACATTTGTAAAATCCGCACTAGACGTTCTGTTCCATCGAACTCTCAACTCTGAAGCTGGTATTCTACGCTTAACTTCATACTTTACGAACCAGTTCAAGCCCTCAGCCAAATAAGATACCACACGATTAAGCAACCAAATTGATCCACAAACAATCAGGGTACACACAAAAGCATAAGCTAAAAAAGCCATGTTCGAAGGATTCGGCCCATATTGGACCAAAAAAACAGGCCCAATCAAACTAAGAAAGAGGATAACTGCATCTACCAATTTATCTTCATCCAGCTTTTCTTGAACAAGCGGCTGAATCAGGATTTCACGTTTTGATTCCTCATCAACTTTGGACTTGGCTTTACCATTTTGCGATTTATTCATGCTCAAACTCCCGATACTTTTATGTAGCTTAGCCCCCCTTAACTGAGGTATGTGTTTTTTACAAATCGCAAAACAATTAAGGGAACTGAGTAGTTAAACAGACATGGGGAATACCAAGTGAAAAAAGTTTGAACTTAATCAAACTTTTTTCACTTTTTTTGATTTTATGGGGAAGAGTGTGGGGAGAACTGTTTTGGACATGAAAAAAGGGCTTCTCGCTTTTTGCGAAAAACCCTTTAATTTCAGATGGTACCGGGAGCGAGACTCGAACTCGCAAGGGCGTGAACCCGGCGGATTTTGAGTCCGCTGCGTCTACCAATTCCGCCATCCCGGCATGCGTGAGGGATTGTTAATATTAGATGACCTTACGACTGTCAAGAGTATTTAGCAAGATATGAACAAGGAATATATATCTCCATTCAGAGTTTAATAATCTGAAGATTCAGCCATGATCATACTTTCCTCTATTGTAAAGCGGATAACTCAGTGCTATTTCTAACTTCCTTTCATTAATTTTCTACAAAAGAGTTTCCCATGATCCCAATCGGTTCACTGGTCAACGGTGCCGCCATCATAGGCGGTTCCATCATCGGTATTCTCCTGCACAGCAGATTTCCTGAGCGCATCCGGGAAATAATCTTTCAGGCTCTGGGCCTCGGCGTTTTACTCATCGGTATCCAGATGTCACTGAAAGTTGAGGACATTCTAGTAGTTATTTTCAGCCTGATCATCGGCGGCATAGGTGGCGAGCTGTTAAGGCTGGATACGCTTTTTGAGCGCGGAGCCGGCTGGCTCAAGAAAAAAGTCGGTTCCAAGGATACCGGGTTCATTGACGGCATGATCACCGCCTCCCTGATTTTCTGCATCGGAGCAATGGCTATCATCGGCTCATTTGAAGAAGGCATCAACGGCGACACTACTATCCTTTTCACCAAAGCCATGCTCGACGGATTCGCTTCCATCGCCCTTGCCTCTTCATATGGAATCGGAGTGCTGTTCTCCTTTATCCCGGTCATCATCTACCAAAGCGCACTGACCCTTTTTGCAGGTTCTTTTCAGGACTGGTTCTCTCCGATGATCATTTCCCAGTTAACCGCTACCGGCGGTCTGCTCATTATCGGTATCAGCGTAACCCTGCTCGATATCAAGCGCATTAACCTTGCCAATCTGCTGCCCTCTTTGGGAGTAGTCATCGCGCTCACTGCCATGCTTAACTAAAATTCAAAACAAGCGGATGTTTTAAACGTTTTCATCATTGAATATTGAATATAGATAGGTTCTAATACTATTATGAAAATCCGCTGGAAAATGCTCATCATACTGCTGACTTTTTCCCTTACTCCTTTGTTCGTGCTCAAAACCCACGGACTGAATTCACTAAAGGAGCTGGGGGCAGATCTGCAGACCCAGACCCGCGTGACCCTTCTTGAGCGGGCCACCCATAACCTTGCCGATCAGGCCAAGGGCGCTGCGGTCATGATTGATCTGGAGGGAAGACTCTATCAATCCACCCTGAAAAGCATTCAGGGGGAAGCGGAGTTGCGGCTAAATGACAATGACATTCCACCACAGATAAAAGCCCCATATATAACCACCCTACATGAAAGTTTCAATAAACCGGAACTTATCAATGACCCGGCCTACAAAAAAAAGGCGCTGATGGGCAAGGGAATGAACCGCAAGGGTGACCACAACATGATGGCTGCCGTCCAGCGCGGAGACCTGATTGACCTGCCCATAACACTCAACCACATTTCATTCTGGCTGTCCGGAGAGTTGAGCCCTCAAGAAGCCAAATCGTCCATCAACAGGATTGCCCCGCTGCTGGACGATTTTAAATCATGCGCATCATCCTTGGAGAGACTGATTCTCTGGCAGGAAATTATTCTTGAAAACGGACTTGTCGCTACATACCCGGGACACAACTCTTTCCCAGGCAAATACGATCCCAGAACTCACCCTTGGTACAAAGAGGTCAAAGAGAAAGGAGAAGTAAGCTGGACCATCCCATCCACGGATGCTGCAACAAAGACACTCTGCGACAGATTAACAGCTCCGCTTTACGGAAAGGACGGTCAGTTTATCGGAGTCGCTTCACTGGTAATTCCTATCGGCGAAAGCCTAAACAAAGCCCTTGTCTCAGCCGACACACAAAAAGCAAAAGTGATGCTCGTTACTAGCCTCCATCGCGATGAGACCCACCAAGACTCATTGCTGGTGCTTGGTAAAATAGGTGATGATCAAGTTGAAAAAGAATTCCTCCCAATGCATAGCCGTTTCTGGCAGGCCCCACCTGAGCGGGAATGGCTTACCGAAGACAATCCTGAATTCAAAACCCTGATCAAGGATGTTACAGATAAAAATTCAGGGGTTCTGCACATGAACGACAATGGGGTTCCATCCTTATGGACGTACAGTCCCGTTAATACGGCTCTATCCATTCTGATCATTACCCCGGTTCATGAATTCACAGCTGAAGCGGACGAAGCAGAGCAATACGTCCACGAAAGCATAGCCAATCAACTGGAAGGCACCTCACTGATTGCATTATCGGTTATCATATCCATCGCTATCGTGGCATATTTTGTTTCCCAAGGACTATCCAACCCCATTCGAAAGCTTTCTGAAGCAATGATTAAGGTAGGAGAAGGCGACTGGGATGCCCGGGCGGATTTCCACTCCAAAGATGAACTGGGGGACCTTGCACAGAATTTTAACGACATGGTCCCGCAGCTACGTGAACATTCCAAAATCAGACAGGCCCTCAGCCTAGCCGATGAGGCCCAGCAATCCCTTTTCCCGAAGGCTCCGCCGGACATCGAAAATGTTGATATCGGAGCACGCTGCACCTTCTCCGAACAGACGGGGGGTGATTACTACGATTTTGTCGGCTGTGCCACCTGCGGACCGAAGACATTTGCCACCGTTATCGGAGATGTCTCCGGACACGGCGTCAGCGCGGCCCTGCTTATGACCAGTGCCCGTGCATACATGCGGGCCCTTTCAGGACGCGGAAAAACACTTGTGGAGGCGGCCACTGAAGTTAACCGGCTCATAACCAAGGATTGTGCCCAGACAGGCCATTTCATGACCATGTTCATGGCTATCTGCAATGCAGAAAAAAGGACAGTAAACTGGATCAGGGCCGGACATGACCCCGGACTGGTATATTCTCCCGACACCGACACCTTTGACCAGCTTCTGGGAGAAGGATTGGCCCTTGGAGTGGATGAAAGCTACCCGTACCGTGAATACCTGACCCAGATGAATCAAGGACAGATTCTTGTTCTTTACACAGACGGCATATGGGAAGCACACAGTCCTGCAGGCAATCAGTTCGGCAAGGACAGGATGCAACAGGTCATCCGGGACAATTGCCATAAATCATCACAGGAAATAGCCGATATCATACTTATTGAAGTCGAGAGTCACCGCAAAGGCCTCCCGCTTGAAGATGATTGCACAATTATAGTGGTTAAATTTTTATGAAATACTCAATATACGAACTCGCAACATACGCATTCGATCCCCTGCATGCATTCTGGCAGAATGAACGAACCGAAAAAGCGGTTGCCGGAATCCTGATCGGCTGTTTTCTGGCTGCCCTGCTGGGCATTGAACTTGGCAGGCAGGGCCTGTTGCCCGCAGCAATAGCTTCCAAAACCCCGACCAGCCACTATGCAGCGGTAGGCATCGCCTTTACCCTTGTTCTGGTGCTGGAGGTGATCAGTTTTATATTTGTGCTGCCCTGCTCTTTTTCCAAATCCGTGGGCAAGCAGTTGGAAATCCTCTGCCTGATCCTAATGCGCAACTCCTTCAAGGAACTGGTAAATTTTCCAGAACCGATAACTTTCACCGGTAATATGACTCCAATTTACCAGATTCTTTCTGACGGAGCAGGTGCCTTTGTGGTCTTTGTCCTGCTGGGCATATATTACAAAGTCCAGAAGTCAGGTCCGAGTTTAAAACCAGCATCCAAATTCAGCTACGTTGCCAGCAAAAAACTGGTCGCTCTTTTACTGCTCGGCCTTTTCATGGGACTGGGATTTTATGTGTTTTACTGCACAGCCAAGGGACTGCATCACTTTGACTTCTTCAGCACCTTCTACACCATCCTGATCTTCAGTGATATCCTGCTGGTGCTCATTTCCCAGCGTTTCCTGCCGGCATTTCATGCTGTTTTCAGGAATTCAGGTTTTGCGCTGGTAACCCTGCTGATCAGACTTGCACTTGCCGCCCCGCCCTTCTACAATGCAGCCCTCGGAGTTGCCTCGGCCGGATTCGCGGTCCTATTAACCCTCGCTTATAACACATTTTATATTAAAAAAAAGGAATCCTGAAGTGAAAAGCATCTGCATCTTCCTCGGTGCCAATCCCGGCAACGATCCTAAATACGCACAAGCGGCCCGCAACATGGGCCGGGAACTGGCCCAACGAGGCCTTACCACTGTCTACGGAGGCTCTCGCACCGGACTGATGGGCATTCTTGCTGAAAGCGCACTGGAAGCAGGTGGCAAAGTTATCGGGGTAATCCCGGAAAGCCTCTATAAAATTGAAATTGCCCACACCAACCTTACAGAGCTGCATGTTGCCGACTCCATGCACGAACGCAAAGCCCTCATGGCCGATCTTTCCGACGGTTTTATTGCCATGCCCGGAGGAATCGGGACCATGGACGAAATATTCGAGATATTCACATGGGCTCAACTCGGCTTCCATTCCAAACCGTGCGGCCTGCTCAATGTAGACGGCTACTACGACAAACTGCTCAGTTTTCTGGACGGAGTGGTTGAGGAAGGCTTTTTAAAAGACATGCACCGGGAAAAGCTGCTAACCGCCGAAACACCGGATATGCTGATTGATTCCTTCGCCACATATGAACCGCCCAGCGGATCAAAGTGGGTGGAAAAAGTGAACGTCACCCAAGGCAAAAGACAATAAAAAATATCCCTTTGCTACTGCAGAGGGATTTTTTATTTCTTCTTCCGCGGGGAGAATTCGGGGTCCACAAAATAAATCATCCTGCTTCGAGGCGATAAGTAATCGAAGACTTCAGGCGCAAGCTTGACTGGATTAATCGAATTGGTAATTGAGTATTCGGGCTCCTCTTCCAAGTCGAGAATAAGAGCTTCTTTCTTCGGTATTTCAGGATCATATATGACAATACTGGGCAATAAAGGCTTTGATAGATTTACGGAAATCACCATCCCGACCATCTCATCATTGAGAACTACAACTGTTCCGGGAGGATAAATGCCCATACATTGTATAAACGCAGACAAGTAATCCGGTTCGAAATAAGTGGCTCTCTTGGAAAACATATATGACAAAGCCTGATAAGGAGTCAGTGAAGAAGCCGGATCATGCTTATTTATGAGGCAATCGTAAAAATCGGCAATAGCCAGAATTTTGGCCAACTTTCCGATTTCGCCTCTTTCCACCCCTCTGGGATATCCCCCTCCGCAGCAACGTTCATGGTGGGCATACACGATTTCCATTGCCTCAGGAGGATAGTCCTCACAGCCGGAAAGAATATCAACACCGTAAAAAGGATGTTTGCGCAGTACTTCCGCTTCAAATTTTGTAAGCTGTCCTTTTTTATGTAAAATCTTCTTTTCAATCTTGGCCTTACCTATATCGTGAAAGAGCCCCCCAATCGCAAGTGTGCGCATCTCATCTTCGTCCAACTCTATAGTTCTGCCCAAAATCAGTGATAACACTGTGACATTCATAGAATGGTAGTACATCGTATCGCTCTTATCTGTCTGCAGATTCAAGACATGCATGAGAGCCTCAGAATCACTTAAGAAATAACGGCTCAAAGTCTTGGAAAAAGTGTTTGCTTCCTCATAAAACTGCATGTTCCCTCTAGTAATAGAAGACATGAGGTCTTCAACCTGCCGTACAGATAATGAATACTTATGCTCCGCACGAACGACGGACTCTTTCTTCTCCTTCAGCTTTTCCATACGGGCTTTTTTTTCTTTGAACAAAGCGTCTGGAGCCGAAGCCAGCTGAGAACTGGCCGGACGTAGTGCAGACTTTTTTTTCGTAGCCTTCAAAGGTGTAACTAAACTTTTATCCGGAATACAAATAACTTTCTCAATCCCTAATGAGTGCAGGGTCTCAATCATCTCGAAATCCTTTATCCGGAAACTGCTGGTCAAAAATGGATGTCGATACCACGGCACACCCACGAGTTTGATATGAACTCCGGGCCTCAACCGATCCACATCGACCATATGTTCACCATTTTTAAGCCTTGTCATATAAGCCACCACTTGATGAGAATCAGATGAAATTCCTTTCCCTTATGGAAATCTTCTTTGTTATATCTATTATATTTTCAGCGTTCCTATGGATGTAGTCTATTATTTTAGAATCAAGTACCTGTTTTTTTGATAAGAACTTTACTTTCTTACCCTTCACCACCCCATAAACATCTTCAGCTAATTCCATTCCTTCGGCCAGTCCCAATGGGTAAACCTCACGGACATGATATCTCGCTTCGGCTCCCAAAAGATTCCCAAGCTCTTTGATTACTTTGGGGTCGTATCTTTTCCCCCGTAGATTCATCATGGCCAGTGCTTCTCCCGCACCCCGCCCTCCGGACTTCAGTCTGTCAAAATCTGAAACTACCTTTAATATTCTTGCCCCGATCGGAATTTCATCACTGGAAAATCCTCCATCACCGCCATTATCCATATAGTGTGCTTCCTGCAAAGATAGTTTTGTACAAACATCCTCAAAATAAGGAAGCTTGGATAATATCTTAGCCGAATACTCCGTATGCTGGGTGTAGATACTGTAATCGATACTCCCGAAAACGTCTCCCGTCTCAATCATCTCCAGTAGCCGATCAGGCAGAAAAATAAATCCGATAGAAGACAACACAGCTGCAACTTCAGTGCTCCATGGATCAGGGTCACCCATTTTCCTGCTCAAAGCCTTCACCAACGGCAAGATACGCGCAGTCCTGCTGTTCAGACCAGGATTATGCATTGCAGCAATATCACTGACCATTCGAATGACCCCGCGGGTCATTTTACTGGTCATATGGGTCTCAACATTGGATAAGCGGTGAAACTCCAAAGCGTCCCGCAAGGACTTCTTCAATACCTTAAGCGAACAGGGTTTTGTAAGAATCCTGAAAACCCCGCACTCGTTTACCGCGTCGATTGCCATCGCAAGATCAGCGTTGCCGCTGAGAAGGATCCGCACAGACGAAGAGGAAGTATCTTTCGCTTTGGTCAAGAATTCCACTCCATCCATTTCAGGCATCTGATAATCAGAAACAATTACATGGAAGGGGCCATCTTTTTTTAAGGCCTCCAGAGCATCAACTCCGGAAGAACAGCAGGAAATATGAAGTCTTTCAGTCGATATTCTTGAAAATAGCAAATGGATAGCTACATCATCATCAACAAAAAGAATTTTATACATTTTTGCCTCCAGACCGGTCTAGGTAAAACTCCAGCCATTAATAACCCCAGCATAATACTTTTTCGAATATAAAATAACTCATTCGACGAAGAAAATAACTATTTTTTTATTATTAAACTGCCAAAGGTTGCGAATTAAATTCTGCCAAACAGCCTAAAATATATTATAAATAAAAAAGAATGCTGACAAAAACAGTAGGGTCTTATATAGAAAGATAAAGCCAAAAATGGAGGGAATACAATGAAACAGTCCGACTACATTGAACTTGAAGACAGATTTGGCGCTCAGAACTACAAACCTCTCGATGTTGTAATAGAAAAAGGTGAAGGAGTCTGGGTCTGGGACGTAGACGGAAACAAGTATATGGACTGCCTCTCCGCATACTCCGCTGTTAATCAGGGTCATTGCCATCCGCGCATCAAAAGGGCCATGCAGAACCAGCTTGATAAATTAACCCTGACCTCAAGGGCTTTCCGAAACGACCAATTAGGACCTTTCTACAAAGAACTCTGCACCCTGACCAACTCCCACAAGGTGCTGCCCATGAACAGCGGTGCCGAAGCAGTGGAAACCGCCATCAAGGCTGTGCGGAAATGGGGTTACATGGTTAAAGGCGTCCCCGAAGACCGTGCCGAAATAATTGTCTGCGCTGACAACTTCCACGGCCGCACCATCTCCATTGTAGGTTTTTCCACCGACCCGGTTTCCCGCCGGGGATTCGGCCCTTTCACACCGGGATTCAAAGTTATTCCTTTCGGTGATCATAAAGCCTTAGAAAACGCGATAACCCCGGACACAGTGGGTTTCCTTGTTGAACCAATTCAGGGCGAAGCCGGCGTGATAATTCCACCCGAAGGCTACCTGAAAAAAGTACGGGAAATATGCACCGTAAATAACATCAACCTGATCCTCGACGAAATCCAGACCGGACTCGGCCGAACAGGCAAACTTCTTGCTGAAGAACATGAAGGAATCGAGGCTGACATTACCCTCATCGGCAAAGCCCTTTCCGGCGGCTTTTATCCGGTCTCGGCAGTACTTTCCAATACCGAGGTCCTAGGGGTACTCAAACCCGGTGAACACGGCTCTACTTTCGGCGGAAACCCTCTTGCGTGCGCCGTAGCTAGGGAAGCCCTGAAAGTACTTCAGGAAGAAGACCTGATCAGCAATGCTGAAAAAATGGGTAAAATATTTATCGATGGACTGAAATCCATCAACAACAGCAAAATAAGAGAAGTTCGCGGCCGGGGATTGCTGCTGGCCGTAGAATTTAAGCTTGATGCCGGCGGAGCAAGGCAGTACTGCGAAAAGCTTAAAGAAAATGGACTGCTTTGCAAGGAAACCCATGACAATATCATCAGGTTTGCACCGCCGCTGGTAATCACCGCTGAGCAGGTGAACTGGGCCCTTGAACGCATCAAGCCTATTCTTTCTACTTAAACGGCAATAAACTTACTGCTTTCAAACTTTTGCAACCGCACAGGATTTTCGCATGTCATTGAGCAACAGATTTGCGACCATTTTCAACGGAACACTTATATTCTTCCTGATTTCTATAATACCGTCATTCGCTTTTCAGGAAGAATTAAGATTTGACCGCCTTTCATTAAGCGAAGGGCTTTCGCAATCGTCCATTCTGTGCATGTTGCAGGATTCACGAGGTTTCCTGTGGTTTGGAACCTACGACGGATTAAACCGCTATGACGGCAGAAATATCAAAATATATAAAAGCGGGACAGAGAGCGGAATGCTTTCCGATGGCAACATTCGGGCACTCTACGAAGATAAATCCGGGGTTTTATGGATTGGAACAAAAGGCGGCGGATTGAACCGCTACGACCGCCTGACTGACAGCTTCAAGAATTACCAGCCCATAGCTGAAAACCAGAATTCCCTTTCCGGTACAAATGTAAGCGCAATATTCGAGGACTCAAAAAATCGCCTATGGATCGGAACCCATTCGGGAGTAAACATCTTTAACCGCAACACAGAAACGTTTACCCGTTTACAGCAGTCAGAACAGCCCGGAAGCCTCAGCCATAATGAAGTCAGGTCCATCTATGAGGATCTTCATGGCCACATATGGATAGGTACAGCCATCGGATTAAACCGCTTCGATGATGAACAGAAAAAATTCAAAATCTACAAAAAAATACCAAAAGATAAAAACAGTCTGAGTGACAACACTGTACTATGCTTTTACCAACAAAAGGAAAATGAGCTGTGGGTAGGCACCAAAAAAGGAATATCTATCCTTGATCCCCGTCAAGGAGAATTCAAAACGCTATTTCGCTCTCTTGAAATAAACGATATATATCAAGACCTTTCAGGCAACCTCTGGATCGGAACTCTTGAAGGGTTGGGAAAAAGAGATCCGGCAACCGCATCAGCGGCCCCGGAAGAAATGAAATTTGATTTCTTCAAAAATAACCAGCTTGACCATCAGAGCTTGAGCAGCAACAAGGTAACCAAGATACTTGAAGACAACTCCGGGGTTATCTGGGTCGGGACCTATACTGACGGACTGAGCAAACTCACACCCAAAATGCAGGCTTTCGGTATCCTGAGCCGCCAGCCGTGGAAAACAGACACTCTCGCCGGTCTTGAAGTCAGCGCAATACTGGAGGACAGGGAAGGACTAATCTGGATCGGAACCTATAAAAACGGTCTCAATACATACGATCCTCAAACCGGTGAAATCAAATCCTACAGTACTAAATCAGCATCACCCTGGAAGCTTTCCGGCAACAGGATTAACTGTATTTTCCAAGACAGCTCCGGACTTATCTGGGTCGGGACCCGCAAAAGCGGTGTCTTCGTGATTAATAAGGAAGAAGGAGTAGTAAAGAAATACAAGTGGAAAAAGAAAAACAGCAACTCCCTGAGCCAGAACAATATCTGGTGGATATATGAAGGCAGCATGGGCTACATCTGGATCGGGACCAGCAAGAAAGGGCTCAACCGTCTTGACCGCAAAACCGGAGAGTTCACACGCTATGACCATTCCGACTCCGACCCGACCAGCCTGGGACACAATAGAGTCCGAAATATCTTCGAGGACAGCAACGATAACTTATGGGTCTGTACAAATGCCGGGCTAGACCTCATGGACCGCAAAACAGGCACCTTCCAACATTTTCAACATGATCCGGGCAACCCGCAATCAATATCCAACAACCGGGTCACCCCTGTTGCAGAGGCTGCCGACGGTTCTCTCTGGCTGGGCACTGATTCCGGCCTGAACAGATTCGATCCCCAAAGCGGTCTCTTCACCCGCTATACCGATGCAAACGGGCTTGCTAACGACGGAATTCAGGGCCTCTGCATTGACGACAACGGACATATCTGGGTCTCGACCTTTAAAGGAATATCACGCCTTGATCCGATCAGCGGCAAAGTCTGGAACTTCGGACCATCAGACGGACTGCAGGGCATTGAATTCTGGATTAATTCCTACAATAAAGGGCAAAGCGGCAAAATATATTTCGGCGGATTGAAGGGCATGAATATGTTCGATCCCCGCAATATTAAAATCAACAGGACTCCCCCACCGCTGGTCATTACCGACCTGACAATTATGGGAGCTCCGGCAGATCTGGAAACGAACATAACCGAATCCGATAAGGTAACCCTGTCATGGAAAGACGCCATGTTCAGCTTCCATTTCGCAGCCCTTGACTATCAAAACCCAAAACTGAACAAGTACCAATATAAGCTCGAAGGCTTCAATGATGAGTGGATAGACTCCCCTGACGCCACAGCCACATTCACCAACTTTGCTCAAGGCAACTATGTATTCAGAGTCCGTGGTTCAAATAGCGACGGTATCTGGAATGATAACGGAGCCAGCTTAAAACTGAATATTATCCCTCCGTTCTGGAAGACATTGTGGTTCAAAGGCGTTTTGGTAATTTTGGCCATAACGGCACTCATCCTCATCGTACGCCAACGGACGCGGACAGTTGAAAAACAAAAAGAAATACTTGCGCAGGAAGTGGAAAACAGAACTGCTGACCTTAATCAGGAAATTGAAGAGCATAAAAAAACTGAAAAAAGGCTCGAACAGGCCATTCTAAAAACAGAGGAAGCCAACGAAGCCAAAAGCGCTTTCCTTGCGAGTATGAGTCACGAGATACGAACCCCTCTTAACTCCATTCTGGGGGTTGCCGATCTGCTTAAAAACACCAACCTTTCCGATGAGCAAGGCGAATACGTTAATATCTTCGAATCGTCAGGAGAAATTCTGCTGACAATCATCAACGATATTCTTGATTTTTCAAAAATTGAAGCAAATCACGTTAAGCTGGAAAATATCCCTGTTGACCTGCTGCAAGAGACGGAATCACTCATGCAGCTTCAGGCCACGGCAGCGTCTTCGCGCCATGTTGAACTGGTCATGCGCTACAAACCGGACGTACCGGAGATAGTCCTTGGAGATTCAACCCGGATACGCCAGATATTGCTCAACATCCTTGCCAACGCGGTTAAATTCACCAGCAGCGGCGAAGTGTCCATTGTTGTTTCCCGGTCACCGGAAAGCAGCTCCCCGGACAACATAACCTTCACTATTTCTGATACCGGAATAGGGATTGCCCCGGAAAAACTGGAATCCATCTTTGAACCTTTTTCACAGGCGGATTCCTCTACAACCCGCAGGTATGGAGGTTCCGGACTGGGACTATCAATCAGCCGTAAACTGGCCGAGCTCATGGGTGGCACCATTTGCGCCAGCAGTACTCCCGGTAAGGGCAGCACCTTCATGGTAACCCTGCCCCTGCCCCGTGCACCGCAAGCCTCAACGGCTGCGGAACCTGACCTTGAATATTCGGAAATTCTGGTTGCGGTCCGCAACCCGGAAACCCTTGCTTCAATCTGCGAGACCCTGAATTATTTCAAAGGGACAGCTACTCCGTGTTCTACTGTTGAAAGCCTGAAAATACTGCTTTCATCACTGCTGGACAGTAAATACAAACTGCTGATCTACGACCTTTCTTTGAAGGATGCCGGAGAACTGAACCTGCTCCGCTCATTACAGGAAGACGGAATAAAGCTACCGCCGGTGCTCATGCTCCAGCAGGGGGCCTGCTTTGACAAAACATACCTTGAAAAAGGCATCGAAGGACGCGGGCAGCCGCTTCCCACTTCCCGCAGACTGCTTTTGCATAACACCATGGAACTGCTGCAACTTTCCTGCAAGGAGGAACAGAATTCAGCTTTCCCCAAATCGCACAAGCTGCCGCCTATCAAGATATTGCTTACTGAGGATAATATCCCCAACCGTGACCTGATCCGCCATTTTCTCAAGGATACAGATACAACACTGGCCATGGCGGCAGACGGAGCGCAGGGTCTTAAGCTGGCAACCAATGATAATTTTGATATAATCCTGTTGGATATGGAAATGCCGATCATGGACGGCCCTGAATTTCTTGTTAAGTTCAGGAACTTTGAAAAGGAAAATAATCTGCCCGCAACCGGAGTAATAGCGCTTACCGCGCATGTTTCGGCTGAATACCGGGAGAAATGCATCTCTGCCGGGGCAGACGAATTTCTCTCCAAGCCCATCAAGAGAGATACTTTGTTGCAAACAATATTAAATATTCACAACAAGACCAGATAAATGGAAAAACTCACCCCCAAACAAACCAAATGGATACGCGCCCTGCATATGCTCAGTGCCTGTCTCTGGGGCGGCGGCGCACTTTCATTGGTACTGTTGCACTGCCTCTTTGTACCCACTTCAGGGGAAGCTCTTTACGGACGGGATATATGCCTCAAGCTGGTGGATCAGTATGTAGTCACAGCCGGAGCACTGGGGTGTCTGTTTACCGGATTCGTCTTTGCGTGGAAAAGTTCTTGGGGATTTTTCAAATTCAAGTGGATTGTCACCAAATGGATCATCAATATAAGCTTCATCCTCTTCGGATTCACCTGTTTCATGCCCTGGCTGGACCACATGAGCGAGCTTTCCGGCAATACAGGAGCACTGGCCCTGCAAACACCGGAATACCTGCGCAGCCAATTGCTGAATGAAATATCAGCATTCGCTGTCTTCGGCTGCCTGCTTTTTCTGGTCTGGGTCTCAGTCTTCAAGCCGTGGGGCAAGACTGCCAGTGGCACCCAAAAATAAATCCGGGGACTTCCCCGGATTTATTTATTAATCTCCAATAAACTTTACCAACACCCGCTTACGCCGCCCTCCTGCCCGGAACATCGAACCACAATTCCTTCCTGTAAGATTTCATATATTGAAGCCTCCGTATCATCTTGACATCTGCGTGCTGCAAATGCTTGATTCTTTTTTGCTCTGCAACTACTGCAGAGTTATCTTCGGCACAAATGAACAGCTAAAAAAAGCTACATAATATTTCAGGGAGAAACAACATGGACAAAGGTTACGCGGAAACTATCGCCTCGGACATTATGCAGATGCTCGAATCAGCCAAGGGCAGCGATCTGGACCTCAACGGCGGATTCCAGAATGACGCTTTCACAGCCGAAAACTTCTCCTTCGGCTACCTGTTCTATCCTCGTGAAATGCTGCTCGCTATCCCTCAGCTCCCGCAGGCGGTCAGAAAAAAAATAAAGAAATCAAACATTCTCGGGACTGTTGATCTTGAAGGCAGGAAAGTAGGTATCCATCTCATCTGCTCCTTGAATAAAGGATTTGATGAAGTGGAAACAGCAGAAGATATCATTGCCGGGATCAACAACAAAGAACTCATGGACTTCAAGGAACAGATCGCGGGAATCCTGCACAAGGACCTTGTAGGCAATATTGAAGAGAAAACAACTGAACAGTAATTTAAATAAAACAAACCGCCATATTCCTAAGGAATATGGCGGTTTGTTTTATTGTTTTGTGCGTGGGACCAACTTACCTATGATCTGGACCAATTCATCGATTTTGACCGGTTTGGAAGAATAGGCATCCATGCCGTTACTGAGAAATTTTTCGCGGTCTCCTTCCATAGCATAGGCAGTCAGGGCGATGATGGGAATATCGTTCCCTTGTTCCCTTATTTTTCTGGTAGCCTCAAGGCCATCCATTTCAGGCATCTGCACATCCATAAGAATCACGTCAAAGGGGCCGCTGTTCTCCAGCAGATCCAAGGCCTCCAGTCCGTTCTCAGCGGTTTCAACTTCAAACCCCTGTTCGGTCAGAAAATGGGCAATGTAGAGCTGGTTGGTGGCATTATCTTCGGCCAGCAGAATTCGTGCGGCCAATCCTTTATCATTCTTGCCTTCATCAAGAAAGGCTGTACTTGTTTCGAGACATTCCCCGACACTGGATTTAAGCCTGACTGTAAATTTAAACTCCGACCCCCAGCCTTCCTTGCTGCTGAAAGTTATGTGCCCGCCCATCATTTCCACCAACTGGCGGGAAATTGCCAGACCTAATCCGCTTCCGGGATGACGCTTTGAATATCCGGCGTTAAGCTGGACAAAGCTTTCAAACAATTTTTCACACTTGTCTTCAGAAATACCGATCCCGGTATCCTTGACCCGAAATTCAAGAACCGCTCCCTCTTCGAAGCTTCCTACATGGTCAACGGAAACTTCCACATACCCCTTTTCAGTAAACTTAATGGCATTGCCGACAAGATTGATAATAATCTGCCCCAAGCGATACTCATCGCCATGGTAACAGCGGGATACATCGTCGCTGACATTTGCCCGCAATTCGATGCCTTTTTCTTCGGCCTGCACCTTAAGTACGGAAAGCTGCTTTTCCAGCATTTCATAAAGGTTGAAATCTTCAGGCCGAAGTTCCATCTTGCGCGCTTCGATTTTGGAGATATCAAGGATGTCATTAATAATATGCAGCAAGGACTCCGCCGCCTTCTTGACTGTCACAAGATACCCCTGCTGCTCTCCGGTAAGATCAGTATTCAGGGTCATCTCGCTCATGCCGATGATGGCGCTGATCGGAGTGCGGATTTCATGACTCATATTGGCAAGGAACTCACTCTTGGCCCGGCTGGCTTCTTCAGCCGCATCACGGGCCTCGCAAAGTTCTACCTCGCTACGCTTACGCTCGGTAATGTCCTGACCTACCGCAAGTACGCCCAGAGCACCGCCCTTGGCATCCAGCAAGCGGGAAAGGGACCATTGGATCATCCGCTCCTCACCGCCTCTGGCAACCACATAGTTCTCCAGCAGACGCAGGGGATTGCCGGAAAGAACTGTGGCAAACTGGCGGTTATGATCCGGCCAGAGCCTTTCAGGAACGAAAAGTTCGTAATAATCACGGCCAAGCACTTCATGACGGGTTCTGCCGAAAAGCTGCTCAGCCATGCGGTTGAACTCAAGAATCTTCTTGTCCGGGGAAAGCAGAATGATCACGCTTTCTGCGGTCTTTACCAACGAACGGAAACGATAGGCACTTTCCTTGAGAGCTTCTTCCACCTTCTTTCTGGTGGTGATGTCCTCAACAGAAGCGACAACCTTCTTAATACTGCCGTCATCTGAAATAATCGGAGAAGCGTTAATGGAAAGGAGAACCTTGCGTCCGTCCAGCCAGTGGATGGCATGGCGGATATCAAGAACAGCGTTGCGGATTTTCATTACCCGATTAAAGGCCAGCCTTTCCTCCGGAAAGGGGGATCCGTCATGAGCGGTGATTTTCCAGATGGGATCATTGTGCTGTTTGCCGATGATCTCTTCCCGGGCCACACCGTGCACCCGAGCAGCCTGATCATTGGCAAAGATAATCTTACCGTCATTATCCATGACCAGAATACCCATGGGACTGGTTTCCATAATACTGCCCATGAGATCTCGCTCACGCTGCAGTTCGATCTCAACCTTCTTTCTCTTGTCTATGTTCAGATAAAGGAAGCCGATAAAAACAAGCAGAACAGTAATGATGATGGCCGCACCGAGGATAAGAATCCTGTCAAGATTACCGGCTCCAAGCTCGGTGAGAGTAGCGGACAGCCATCTTTCGGCAAAGATATCCGTACATCCGGGCAGGAACAGCAATGTGGCAAATAATATTGTGCGCAGCATAATTCCGAATCTGTTGTTTTCGTTTATAAGTCTGGATGAACCTGATCAGCATCAGCAATGTATGTATCAAGTACACCATTATCGTCATTACCAGTCCAGAGCAAGGCCAGAAGTAACTTTATTAACTACAATATCCCTTTCAGGGTTAACCCCTTTATCAAACCGAAGCATCCGGCCAGCATCATATCACCACCGGGAGACGGGAACTCAACGGGATAACCGTTTAAAAGGGATCGCCGGGGACCAAGCACATAGGTTGGAGCAAATCCCTGCGCTTCTTCAGGTAAATCAAGGGTCAAACAGCCGTGTCCCCAGTCATCGAAAACATCCTGAAAACTGATATTCCCCTGCCTGAACCGCTGGGAATCATCCCATAATTTTTCCGGAGTCATGTTTCCGGTATGATGTTCATATACACCGTAAACAGCACCCTTATATAGCAGGAAGGAGACAGTATGGCTGTTGCCTACATTGATCAGGCAGACACCCTGCCTGTGGCTGTGTTCCAATATCCCGTCCACAAAAAGAGCACCGAGAACCGCCGCAGCTCCGGTATCACTGACCGCCCCGCCACCGATGCTGTCCTGCAATTCAGCCATACGTGTAAACTCTTCCGGCACGTTTTCAAAAACCAGACTTTCCGGACGGCCTTGATTCTCCAGCAGCAAATGTTTCCAAAGATTAAAACGACCGATACGGTTGCTTTTACCGGGATGGTAACCGTGATCTTGAACAGATGCAGTCACGTAATCAGGATACTGCAGACCTGCTGCCCTAAAAAAATTCTTCCACCATGCAACATCAAAGTCAGCAAGGGGGACATCCGCACACCCTTCCGGTTTTTCATCGGCAAGGATGATCCCGTTACTCTCCAGCCGGGGCAGGTCATCACCAAGAGCCAGAGCAGCACGCGGATGAGCATAGACTTTACAGCCCGCCTCCATATGAGGATAGACGGACCTTCCGAAGCCACCGCCCATGTTCCGGCCTGAAAGATAAATATCGCGTCCCTGCAGGGTCAGTTCCTTGATCCGTTCCCCTACCACCCTGGCCGGGGACGGCAGTACGAACTTGAAACAGTTTTCAATCTCCACACCTTTAATATAATAAAGAACATCCTGAGTCCCGCTGCCGATATCCAGACTTAAAACTGTATTCTTCACTCCAGATCTCCATTTGTAACAGTAAAGATTGATAATTATGTTGCAGGCGGAAACAATTTGCGTCAATTGAAAACAGAATATGTTAACCGCAACCCCGCATCGACCATGATTAAAATAATCTTTTTTGCCGCCTTGCTGATCCTGCTGCCCCTGCCCCTTATCCTCTTTGCCGCTCTTTGCAACAGAACGGAAATGCGCAGCAGAAGCACCGGGCAGATGACCAAGGACATTGCCCGGTCCACCTTATCTGCTGGGATAAGCCTGATAATAGCCATTTGTACCCGCCCTTTCACCTTTCTCTGCAACCTGCCGCTGATCAAAAAAAATGGAGACAACACCCCTATTCTCATGACCCACGGCCTGTACCATAACAAGGCAGCATGGCTGGTTATGCGCTACCGCCTGAATCTTGCGGGATTCACCAACCTGAATACATGGCAATACAACAGCTTTACTACATCCTATCCAGAGCTGGTGCTGGAACTACGGGATATAATTTCAAAATTACACTTGGAATCGGGGAAAAAGGTAATCCTCACCGGACACAGCCTTGGAGGTCTGCTTTCCTGCGGGGCAGCGCAGGACCCGGAAATTGAAAAGATGTGCGCTGGAATCATCACCCTTGGAACCCCATACCGGGGCAGCATTCTTGCAAATATAGCCATTGGAAGACTGGGACGCAGCCTGCACCCGCAGAGCAGTCTCTTTAAAGGAAAGAGTATAATCGGCTATCCACGGAACATATCAAAAACAGCCATAATCTCCCCTACCGATGAAATGGTCCTTCCGTGGTCCAACCTCGAACCGACCTCAGAAGAATGGGCAATCAAACGCACCCACGCCATGGGACATGTAGCTATGCTTTACAGCAGGCAGGTAGGAAACACAGTGGTTGAGGCAATCCGCAAAATACAAAACCCATAAAAAAAGGGAGAACCATAACAGTCCTCCCTTTGTAGTGATCTTTATTCTTTAAGAAACGTATTCAGCGATCTTGGCTTTGAGCTGATCGGCTGTGAACGGTTTGGTAATAAAATCGTTCACCCCGGTTTTGCGGGCCAGTTCCTGCTGGGAGTATTCTGATTCGGTGGTAACCATAATTACGGGGATATCCGCATAACCGTTAGTCTGGCGGAGTTTAGAAACAAATTCCATTCCGTCCATAACCGGCATGTTCATATCAGTGATAATAACATCGAATTCTTTACTGAGTTCAATGTGTGAGTAAGCATCCTGACCGTTCTCAGCCACAGTGGGTTCATAACCGCCACTGGTAAGAATGCTGCGATAAAGGGCGAGCATGGATTTTGAGTCATCAACAGCCAAAGCCTTCTTGCCGCCGGCAACAACAGCTTCAGGCAGTCTGGCCATATCAGCTTCGGCTTCTGCACCGCCGATCTCGGCCAGCTTGGTCCGGAAAGCTTCATGAACTTCAGCATCCTTGGAAGCTGCCACGGCATTCATCAGGAAACGGCCGATCTTGCCTTCTGCATACAGTGCCTGAAATACATTCACAGCCTTGGCGGTAACAATGGCCCGCAGAATCTTTCCGGCCTTGCTGCCGCCCTGACCTACGATCTCCACCAGTTTTTTGGTCACACCGGGATTAACCAGTCCGTCAAGGCCAGTCATAACCGCTACGGCAATAAGTTCGTCGTCATCTTCCAGACCGTCAATAAGACTGATCACACCCTTCATGGTACCGATTCTGCCAATGGCTTCATAAATGGCATACTTCACACTTGAATCGGTGGAATACTGCTTCTCAATGGCATCCATAAGCCCGTCAAGGGCTTCCTTGTCCCCGATGAAACCGAGCACGTTGGCAGCGAGGATCAGGTCATCTTTAGCAGTATCCGGGCTGATAATCTTGTTCAGGTAAGGCACCGCCCTGCTGCCCATAACCGTCAGAGAATCGGTCACTACCCGGCGTACGGTGGGGTTCCTGTGGTGCAGGTTGGAGACGATAAAATCAAGGGCTTCATCCGTGCCTATAGCGGCGAGGCATTCAACAGCCTTCCATGTGGTCAGATCGCACACTTCGTAACGATCGTCCTCGTTATTGCGTTCAACAAAACCCTTGAGCGCAGGAATGGACTGTTCGTCCTTGAGTTCCGCAAGCATCTCTATAGACATAACCACGATAAGGTCATCGTCGTTATTAATATTGGAACGGAAGAGTTCAAGGGAATCAGCACCACCGATTTTTGAAAGAGAGGTCAGAACCTCAAACAAAAAGTCAGGATCAGCAGCATCCTCGGCCATCTGCATGAGAACAGGAACAGCACTTTTGAACTGAAATTCTCCACAAACCCTGATGCACAGGATACGCAGCTTGCCTTCTTCCTTACTCAGAAGTTCCACCGCTTTCTGCTCATCAGCGGAAAGGATACCGTTCAAGGCAGTTACAACCATATAGTCAACAGAAGTATCTTCAAGCGGATTCTGAAACAGGTCCAGCAGGCCGTCCAGCTCTACCGGATCTTTTGCAGTGGCGACTTCATTGAGAATGCTGATCTTATCCAAGAAAGATTTTTCTCTGAAACCGATTAACATAGACATATTGTAATCTCTCTTTTTTTCAATAGAACTTTGTTTTATTCAAAACAGAATTCAATGGTAAATTCCCCAGCATCGGTAGAGAAGGGGATAGCCATAATGGGAGTATTGGCAATGTGGGTTATGGTATGGTTGTCTCCCATAATTACCGAAGGTGTGGCTCCCGAAAAACTGAGGCCCTGTTCAGCAAGACCTGCTCTGGCCTGACCGGACACCATATTGGTAATCTCACCGACAGCATCCTGAACATCCTGAACGATATCCTGAACATCATCGCCAAGCATATTCTTTACAATGGTCACCGCACAATTCTTTGAAAAAGAGATTGAGATAGTACCATTCATATCACCGGTAATACCAACCAGACCGGTAACATCACCTACAGCAGTCTTGGTTTTCTTTACATAAGGCTTTCCCGGTTTCGGAGTGATCATGGCCATCATTGACAGCACATCCACTGCAGCCTTGATAAACGGCTTAGCAAGTTCAACATTCATATAGACATTCCCTACATCAGAAGTTTTCTCCAAGAGCAGGATCACCTTCAGTTCACGGTCTTTTCCTACTTAGAACACAATTTGAAAGATACTAACTTCAAAAACAGAAAGGTTCAAGGGACATGATTAAAATCCAGTGACAAAATCCATCACCGTTGCAGCCCGGCCTCGGATAATGTAATCCATATTAATATTTCAAATACTCTGCTTACAAAGGATAATAAAAAAATGTTTCAAAGCCTGGTAGGACTATTCGGTTTGGTATTTCTCGCATGGTTATTCAGTGAAAACAAAAAAGGACTCAGCCTGAAAAATATTCTTATTGGAATGTCCCTTCAATTTGCTGTAGCAGCTCTCATGCTTAAAGTTCCTTTTTTCAGCGACCTGATCATGTACTTAAACCATGTAGTTGATGCCCTGCAGCAGGCCACCCAAGCCGGAACAAGCTTTATCTTCGGCTATCTTGGAGGAGGGCCGCTCCCCTTCACCGAAAATTCTCCGGGAGCGAGTTGGACCCTTGCTTTCCGGGCCCTGCCGCTTATTCTCGTAGTCAGTGCACTTTCCGCCCTGCTTTTCTACTGGCGGATCATTCCGGTAGTGGTAAAAGGCTTTTCCATGGCACTGCAAAAGACCATGGATATAGGAGGAGCATTAGGACTTGGTGTTGCTTCCAATATTTTCGTAGGCATGGTCGAAGCACCGATCATCATCGCCCCCTATGTCAACAAGATGAGCCGCAGCGAACTCATGACCCTGATGATCAGCGGCATGGCGACCATCTCCGGCACAGTCCTCGTCCTTTATGCCTCCATTTTGAATCCGGTGCTTCCCGGTGCCATCGGACATATCCTGACTGCCTCAATCATCAGTGCTCCGGCGGCTATCCTCATTTCCCGGATAATGGTCCCTGAGCACAAAGGGCATCAGGGAGCAGACAGCCTTAAAATCAAAAGTACTGCTTCCAGCTCCATGGATGCCGTGGTCAAAGGCACATCCGACGGCGTAACCCTGCTTATCAACGTCGTGGCTATGCTGCTTGTTCTGGTGGCACTGGTAGCCCTGACCAACCAGATTCTCGCATTTCTGCCCGACTTTCAAAATGAACCGCTTACCCTGCAGCGTATTCTGGGCATCATCATGTGGCCTGTGGTCTGGCTGATGGGAATCCCTGCAAACGAGGCCTACACAGCTTCCTCGCTCATGGGGACCAAGACCATCCTCAACGAATTCCTCGCCTATCTGCAACTGGCCGGGCTGCCCGCCGGAACTCTGTCCCCGCGTTCAACTATTATCATGACCTATGCCATGTGCGGATTTGCAAACCTCGGAAGCCTTGGAATCCTTATCGGCGGCCTTGTATCCATCGCCCCTTCCCGTAAAGACGAGATCGTGGCTCTGGGCACAAAATCCGTAATCGGAGGAACTTTGGCTACCTGCATGACCGGAGCTGTGGTAGGACTACTCTACTAAGCCCCAAGAGGAATCAAGCTGCCATGATCAAATCAGGTAACAACATCAGCCCAGCGGAACTGAAACACTTCCTGCATAAGCGCGCCCCTTCGCGCAATGCAAAACTCATTTTTGCAGCAATTGTCATCGGAGGCTGCTCTGCACTGGCTGCCGTGATTTTGAATAGGACGCTTGATTATCTGAGCACGCTGCGCATGACCAACTCCCATCACTGGTGGATGTTCATGTTGCCGGCTGCGGGAGCCGCGCTTGCAGTTATCCTGAGCAAGAATATCTTCAAGGAGTCTGGAGGGCACGGGGTAGGAGAAGTCATCGCTAAGGTCGGCTTGAAGCAGGGAATCCTGCGCCCCATTTCAATCATCAGCTCCCTTTTGACCAGCTTGCTGACTATCGCCAGCGGCGGATCAGCCGGTCCGGAAGCGCCGGTTGTCGTCAGCGGTTCCGCCATGGGTTCGAACCTGTCCCGGCTGTTCAAAATGAGCGGACAGTCGCGCATGACCCTAATCGGATGCGGTGCAGCCGGGTCCATTTCAGCAATCTTCAATGCCCCGGTCACCGGGATGATCTTTGCAGTAGAAATCATCCTCGGGGAGTGGACTCCCTACCATCTCATTCCCATTGCCATATCCTCGGTTGTCGCCACTCAGACCTCAAGACTGCTCGAAGGCAACGTTATCCCTTTCAGCGATCAATTCCCTCCCATGGGAGTTACCGATCTTGGGACTTCCATCCTGCTGGCCGTACTTGCCGCACTGGTATCAGTGCTCTTTGTCCGTTCCATCCGTCAAGTCGGTTCCGCCTGTTCATCCTTGACCAATAAACCATGGATCAAAGCGGCTTGCGGAGGTCTGGCCGTGGGGATAATCGGAATTTTCTTTCCACTGGCACTTGGCGAAGGATATACATCCATTAAAATGGCTATTCACGGCACCCTGCCTGACGGCATAGCCCTTATTGCATTCATGGGAATGCTCAGGATAGTCACCACATCGCTGACTTTGGGAAGCGGAGGATTGGGAGGAATATTTGCGCCCTGCCTTGTAATCGGATCACTTTTCGGAGCATTCTACTATCGAGTAATTTCACAGATAATCCCACAACACATGCTCACCGGCGAAGGATCATACGCGCTACTGGGCATGGCCGGAGTTGTCAGCGGAGTGATGCAGGCCCCGCTGACCAGCGTATTTCTGGTACTGGAAATCACCCACGGCTATCAGGCGGTGATGCACATCATGACCGTCACTTTCCTTTCATCCATGCTTACCCACGCCTTTGAACCATCATCTTTCTACTTTCGGGATCTGGTGGAGAAGGGACAACTTCTGCGCCCCAAAACAGATGAAAAAATATTAGCGGACATTGATACCAGTCAATTAGTTCATAACAAACTGACCTATGCCTGCCCGCAAATGACCGTAAGCGAATTCCTGAAGGTACTGACCAACACCAGTCAGACCCACATCCCCATTATCAACAGCGAAACTCAGGAATTCATGGGCATGGTGGATGTTGTTTCAGCGCGATCATCAATCCTTGATCCGGAACAGCAGCAAAGCAATATCAGCGAGGTGGCCATAGACAGAAACGCTCCCATCATAGAACAGGACATGGGTGCGGCAGAGATTCTGGAGATAATGAACCGCAGCGGCAAGCGCACCCTTCCGGTAATGAAAAACGGCAGCTTCAACGGCTTTATAAGCAAGGAAGACATCCTCTCAGCATATAGGGGCGAGATGAAATCTTACGGAAAAAGCGACAATCTCTTCTAATAATTGTGAGCCTAGTCCTTACTCTTTTTGTCTTCCGGTGATTTCGGGGTACTATTCTGAACATACTTTGCTTTCACGATTGTGTCCGCAACACGGCCCATGACTATTTCGAGTTTTCGTTTCAAATCAGGATCTTCTTCCAATAGTTTTTTTGAAACACTCATGAATTTATCTGATATTTTGTCAGCCATATAGTTCCTTCAATTCCCAGCCGGTATTAATCCTTGAGAACACTTTGCTAAGCATTGCATCATGTACATCTACCAACAAAGCTTTCTGCATTTATATAAAAATGAACGAAAGATTAACAATAAATTAAAACGGGTATTTACTTTTTTATTCCACTGTAATAATCTTCAATATCGTTTAAATTTTAGTATTTTGAAAGTGCTCTTTACTGAAAGGAATCAGTGCCATGAACAATGATACGGAAAGCCAGAATGCCGGAACTGAGGAATTCTTGCAAATCAGTTTTAATATTTTAAATACATTCGGCAGCAAACTCCCTGTATCTCTCTGCATACACGATGACGAGTTTCAGCGTGTTGTTCCCCTTTTTGCTAAGGATACAAGGCTTTCCAGCAAAAAGCAGGAACTGGTCAACAACTACTGTAGTGACGGAAACCTGTTCATATCCAAAGAAGATTACGCATCACTTGCAGGTCACATCAGTCAGAACCTCGGAGCATTGCTGACTGAACATTTTCTGGATGAAGCTGCGGCAGCTGAAATTTTTTATGATGGAGTTCTGGAAAAAGTACGTGCCTTTTACTCCAATCCTATCGGGGAAACTTTAACCGACCTTAGCACTGTTCTGGCTATTTTTTGTGAATATGTCTGGGTGGATCCCAACAGATGGACTTACTTTTTCAATACCCTTAAGCGGGAAAAAGATCTGTGCTGCCATGCGGTAAATACACTTTTTGTAGGAACTTCAATTTATTTAAAAGTCCTCTACAAGCCCGGTGAAAAAATGGACCTCAAGCCACTGGCCATGGGATTGGTCCTTCATGATCTGGGTATGACTCAGATCCCTTCAGCAGTAACGGCTAAAACCTCCAAGCTGCTTTACAAAGAAAGAATGCGCATGCAGGAACATGTCGATATTGCTGAAAAAATGCTCAACCGCCTTGAAATCAGAGATGAAACCATCAAATCCTGCGTATTTGATCACCATGAGAGGCTGGACGGCAGCGGCTATCCAAAAGGACGTCGGGGAGATGCAATTACTTTGGAAGCAAAGGTCTGCGCAATCTCAGATGCCTTTTGCGGTATGATTGCCGACCGCTACCACAGACCCGGCCTCAACCCTATCCTTGCTGCAATAATCCTTACCGAGAGCAAAGCTAAATACGATCAAAAACTGACCAGTTCATTGATATCATTCATTATATCCAACAATCCGGAAATGAAAGCTCTGCTTCAAGATAAAGCGAAAATGCAGCAGCTAAGAACCATAGCCCTGCAAAAAGCAGCTCAGTAAAAAAGAAAGCTGGAGTGAAATCACCCCGACCTTTCATTTTCAGAAAATAAACTACCCGCGAATCAAAGGAACACCGCACGCTTCAGCCACAACAAGGGTCAGAAACATGGCCGGAATATATAAAATCATGGAGACCAGCACCGTGGCTGAAGTTTCTGTTTCACAAGTTCTGTAAGATTCAGCTAGCACACAACACAACGCCGCAGTCGGCATTCCGGACAACAACACCCCCATAAGCAATTCCTGTCCTCGCACACCGAAAAGAAGTAGACATCCGGCAGCAAGAAGCGGGTGCAGAATTAATTTAAAAAGGTTCACCAATCCGATATTGAACCATTTCATTTCCATCTTCTGGCGGACAATCAGAATCCCGATTGCAAACAAGGCACAAGGGACCGAAGCCATGCCAAAATTATGTAAGCCGTCAGCCAAAAATTCCGGTAGCTTCAAGTGCAGAAAAGAAAAAGCAGCCCCGGCAAAAGAAGCTCCAATCAAAGGAGTCTTGAGCATGGAAAGAGCTATTTGCCCGATAATACCCAGAGTCGACTTCGATTTATCCGCCCGGTGCAGCTCAAATGTAGCCACAACCATAATGACAATGATGATTGGGAGGATGATCGCCAGCGTAGTCGCAATCAAAGCCTGCCTGCTGCCATCATAAAGGTACATCATGATCGGCAATCCAAGGTATGCTGAATTAGGAAAACTGCCGGAACTGGCCCGGATTCCGTCCTCAGTAAAATGGTCCTTGAATATAAATTTCGAAGCCAGAAACATAAGCCAGTAAGCACCTATCATAGCAGAAAGATAACCGCCGATGAAACGAACCTGGGCAATTTCTTCAAACGGGGTAGTTGCCAGTGAACAGAAGAGTAAAGCCGGTAAAGTAAAATAATAAACAAACCCGTTCAGCACTGTTGCAGAGTTTTCAGGCAGGATTTCACGCCGGAACGAAACAGCCCCGGCAAGAACCATCAGAAACAGGGGAATCAAAGCAGAAAGGACAAGTGTCAGCATAAATTTAATTAAAGAGTAAAAGATTTAATCAAAATACAAATGAAGCGGTTAACAGATTTCTGGAATTAGTATAGACATTTTCACAAAAAAATATTTATATAAGAACAGGATGTAATTTTCATGACCGCCGGAGTCTGTATTGCCAGAAGAAATTATTCTAAGAAATGACATGCGTCCAGTAGGTATTGCACTCTGTGGTTTCGGGCTTGTCGGAACGATGGGATTCTTGCTCTTCAGCATTTTCGGTTCTTATCCTGCACAAAGCAATGGAGAAATTTATCTTGCTCGTATTCTGGCTATTGCAGGTATATTTGCTTTTCTTTGGAAAATGATCACTCTTAATGTACAGAAAAATTTCCTGGAAACAAGCGATGACGGAATCAGGTTAAGTGGGAACATCACAAAATACATCCCATGGGAAAATATCAAGGATATCGTTATTGAAGAACCTGCTCCAGAACCGGAAGAAAACATGGAAGACTACTCTCCGTTCATGAAGCCCAGACTTGCTCCCGTCATGTATCTTGAACTACATAGCGCCGACAAAATTTTCTTTGAAAGCAAAGTATTCAAATTCTCAGCCCGCAAAATTGAACGATATATAAAACAGCTATCTGAGCTTGATAACCGCATTCCACTTGATATGGAATTAATGACAGCGAATACTCAAGAAGAGATTTGTAAAATGCTGCGGGAACGTTGGGATAGGGCCACGACTACTTCAGTTCAATATCCAGATTAGCCAGTAGCGACACCGCTTCAGGCAATGAGAATTTTGTTTTTTTTAGTTTGTTCGTCTCTGCATTCATGAAATAATTTCTGGAAGAGGTGAAATCAGCAGAGGATAAATCCGCCTGATGAAACTGGCAGCCTGCAAAATCACAATCATCAAATTTAACCCGCAACAACTTGCAATCAGAAAAGGATGCATCCCTTAATGAACAGGAACTAAATTTAACTTTGAGCAGATTCTGACCGCTGAATGCACATCTATCCATAAGGCAATTGGAGTATCGTGCCACGATTACAGGTCCAAGATTTCCCCAGTTTATGCCCAGTAACTTTGAATCACGAAATTCAGTATCGATGACCTTCGAATTTGAAAATACAGCCACTGCCATATTACAGCCCACAAACCGACATTCCTGAAATTCGCAGTCTATAAGTTCGGCATACTGGAAAGAAGAAGCTTTAAATGTACATCTGTAAAAATTGACTTCCTGCAAGGTCTTATCTTCTAGGTCGATACTCTCGAAGGATATATTTTCGTAAGATTCGTAATCATCTATCTGCATAAAGCTTCTCCTGAAACAGAATTTTAAACGACTTAATACTCCTCGCAGCACGTACAATCAAGCGCATTAGAATCAGACTCCCCCCGCCCCCTCAAGTCCCTCAACACTCGAAAATACCCCTGCGCCAACAAGTAAAGCCCCCTTGAATTAACAAGGGGGCTTTAGAAATAAAAAAGCTTGCGGCGACCTACTTTCCCACTAGCTACCTAGCAGTATCATCGGCGATGGAGAGCTTAACTTCCGAGTTCGGAATGGGGTCGGGTGTGACCTCTCCTCAATGGCCGCAAGCAAATTTAGCTTGCTTTTGAGCAAAAATATATGGTTGAAATAGAGAAGATTAACCTTAACTATTTAAAGTTAAGGGAAGAGAAGAAAAATAAGTCGCACGATTTATTAGTACTGGTCAGCTGAATGCATCACTGCACTTACACCTCCAGCCTATCAACCAGGTGGTCTACCTGGAATCTTTAGATGCTAAAGCATAGGGATAACTAATCTTGAGGCAGGCTTCCCGCTTAGATGCTTTCAGCGGTTATCCCTTCCGAACTTAGCTACCCTGCAATGCCACTGGCGTGACAACAGGAACACCATAGGTTCGTCCACCCCGGTCCTCTCGTACTAGGGACAGACCCTCTTCAATTATCCTACGCCCACGGTAGATAGGGACCAAACTGTCTCACGACGTTTTAAACCCAGCTCGCGTACCACTTTAATCGGCGAACAGCCGAACCCTTGGGACCTGCTTCAGCCCCAGGATGTGATGAGCCGACATCGAGGTGCCAAACCGCATCGTCGATGTGAACTCTTGGATGCGATCAGCCTGTTATCCCCGGCGTACCTTTTATCCTATGAGCGATGGCCCTTCCATGCGGAACCACCGGATCACTAAGACCAACTTTCGTTCCTGCTCGACATGTCTGTCTTACAGTCAAGCTCCCTTATGCCTTTGCACTCGACGGCTGGTTTCCAATCAGCCTGAGGGAACCTTTGCAAGCCTCCGTTACTTTTTGGGAGGCGACCGCCCCAGTCAAACTACCCACCAGACACTGTCTCCAAGCCGGATAACGGCATTGGATTAGAATTCAAGACTATCAAGGGTGGTATTTCAAGGATGGCTCCACCGACACTGGCGTGCCGGCTTCAAAGCCTCCCACCTATCCTACACATGATAGCCCTAAACCCAATGTCAAGCTATAGTAAAGGTGCACAGGGTCTTTCCGTCTTACCGCGGGTAACCAGCATTTTCACTGGTAATTCAATTTCACTGAGTCTCTGGTTGAGACAGTGGGGAGATCGTTACGCCATTCGTGCAGGTCGGAACTTACCCGACAAGGAATTTCGCTACCTTAGGACCGTTATAGTTACGGCCGCCGTTTACTGGGGCTTCAATTCGGAGCTTCGGCCGAAGCCTAACACCTCCTTTTAACCTTCCAGCACCGGGCAGGCGTCAGTCCCTATACATCGTCTTACGACTTAGCAGAGACCTATGTTTTTAGTAAACAGTCGCCCCCCCCGATTCTCTGCGGCTCCAAACAGCTCGTTAAGTGAATCAAGTCACCGTCTGGAGCATCCCTTCTCGCTAACTTACGGGATCATTTTGCCGAGTTCCTTAACCAGAGTTCTCTCAAGCGCCTTGGTCTACTCGACCCGACTACCTGTGTTGGTTTGCGGTACGGTCAACAAATGCTAAACTTAGAAGATTTTCTAGGCAGTCTGGAATTACTCACTTCAAACGTAAAGTTACGGCATCGTGTCTCGGCCTTAAAGAGAAACGGATTTGCCTATTTCTCAAGCCTACGCACTTACACCGGCATATCCAACAGCCGGCTGAGCTATCCTACTGCGTCCCTCCATCGCACACATTTGCTGGTACGGGAATATTAACCCGTTTTCCATCGACTACGCCTTTCGGCCTCGCCTTAGGGACCGACTAACCCTGGGAAGATTAGCTTTACCCAGGAAACCTTAGTCTTACGGCGAACAAGTTTCTCACTTGTTTTATCGTTACTCATGCCAGCATAATCACTTCTCATTAGTCCAGCAAACCTTTCGATTCACCTTCATCCCATCTGAGAACGCTCTCCTACCGATGCGTCAAAGACGCATCCCGTAGCTTCGGTACCATGCTTAGCCCCGTTACATTTTCGGCGCAGAATCGTTAGACCAGTGAGCTATTACGCTTTCTTTAAAGGATGGCTGCTTCTAAGCCAACCTCCTGGCTGTCTATACAACTCCACCACCTTTTCCACTGAGCATGGATTTGGGGACCTTAGCTGACGGTCT